>CAYNLA010000051.1:3674-10089 GCA_964397915.1 uncultured Polaribacter sp.
TTGATGTGGTCTTCCGCAAGGCTGTAAATTGAGCCGCGCTCTGGAAGGTTATTCGCGATGCTCTCCCACGAACGACCACCGTCATCACTCTTGAACAAATACGGTTTGAAGTCGCCGTTTTTATGGTTGTTAAAGGCAGCGTAGATTACATCTTCATCGTGTCTTGATGGAACGATGTCTTGCACATAAACAAGAGGAAGATTTAAGGAGCCCACTTGAGTTTTTGGGAGGGTATTGAAATTTTTAACGCTGGTCCAATTTTTACCATCATCCTCTGTTTTCCAAACCAATCCGTCATCTGTTCCGACCCATAGATGGCCAGCCTTTGTTGGACTTTCTTTCATGGTTACGATGTTCCCGTAAATGGAGGTGCTCTTGTGCAGAGCAACTGCTTCCGGTCCCCAGTAACGGTCCATGATTGGCAAGGTGTTGCGGTCCAATTGGCGGCTCAAGTCTTCGCTTATAACAGTCCAGCTATCACCGCGGTCGGTACTCTTGAATACTTTGTTCGCCGCAAAGTATAGCGTCTTTTTTTGATGTGCGCTAGCAATAAGCGGTGCATCCCAATTCCAACGGTAAGCGGGCTCATTGTAACGGCTCTGAGGCTGGATAGGTGTCTTTTCACCAGTCTGCTTATTAAATCGTACCAACCAACCGTATTGCGCCTGGGCATAAACGGTATTTGGATCATCCGGATCCGTGGCACTTTCAAAACCGTCACCGCCATTGGTCACGAACCAATCACTATTGATGATTCCGCGTGCGTTGATCGTTTGCGAAGGCCCTCCAAGGCTGTTGTTATCCTGAGTTCCTCCGTAAATATTGTAGAACGGCCAATCGTTATCCACGGCGACACGATAAAACTGAATGGTTGGAATATTAGCTTTCCAATTCCAGCTGTTCATGCCGTCCCATGTTTCGTATAATCCACCATCTGTTCCTATGTACATATGGTCGGTATTGTTCGGGTCGATCCACAAACAGTGGTTGTCCACATGTTTGAAGCGCTTGGGAATGCGGTTGAACGTCTTGCCGCCATCGGTGCTCACCTGTGCATAGGTGTCCATACTATAAACCGTGTTCACATCCGTAGGGTGGCACACAAATTCTACATAGTAGTTGCCCGAAGTTTCATGGCCCGATTTCTTGCTCCAGCTCGCTCCGCGGTCTGTTGAGGCGTAGGTGCCGTGTCCCTCGATAGTGGCATAGAGTACATCAGGATTTGCCGGCGAGATATCCATGCCGATACGGCCGACATCACCTCCAGGAAGGCCATTTTTAAGTTTGGACCAATTGGCGCCGCCATCGGTACTTTTATAAATGGCACTTTCAGGGCCGCCGCTGAGGTAAGTATATACATGACGTCGGCGTTGGTGCGCCGTTGCATACAAAACTTTGGAATCACGAGGATCCATGTGGATTTCATTGAAACCGGTATGTTCACTTACGTAAAGGATTTTATTCCATGTTTTTCCGCCATCGGTGGTTTCATATATGCCTCTTTCTCCACCTGCGCTCCATAGTGGCCCATATGCGGCGACATAAACGTGGTTTGAGTTGGCGGGGTCGATCGTAATCATACCGATGTGCTCGCTGTTTTTTAGACCAACGTTTTCCCAAGAACTTCCACCGTCGTGACTAACATAAACGCCATCGCCATAGGCAACCGAGCGTTGGTTATTGTTCTCGCCCGAGCCTACCCAAATGGTATTCGGATTCGATGGGTCAATGCTCACACAGCCAGTACTGTAACTTCCTTCACCGTCAAAGAGGGGTTCAAACGTGGTTCCGTTGTTGGTGGTTTTCCAAACACCGCCTGAGGCCAACGCTAAATACATTGTGCCCGGATTTTCTTCATCAACGGCAAGGTCTGCGATACGTCCGGAAGTGGTGGCAGGCCCAACACTTCTGAACTTAAATGCACTCAGGCTTGCCTCGGTCCAATTCGCACCCTCTTCTTTCGATTTGCGTTGTGCAATAGAAGAAGTAGGCAAGACCATGAATAGTGTTAGTGCGAATGCACCTATGGTTTTTAACTTAGGATATTTCATGTATACAAGGATTGTATGAATTGCTGTACTTATCCTTGCAAAATACGGCAAAAGAAGGAAAGGACCTTAGATTTTCCAGCTTAGGCCCACGATGAAATTTGCGGTGCTTTGCTGGAAGATAAACGGGGAGCTGTAGTCCCTGCTGAATGGGTAATATTGGCTCTTTTGTATTCTGCGTTGCCAACCAATTTGAAACGTGGTTTGCTCACTTCGAATGCCTAGGCCAAAACTATATCCCAATGTTGCTTCCTGTCCGTCCCGGTAGGCCGGGCTCCACAGGGTTCCGCCTCTTAATATGACCGGCCCCAAACGCCATTCGGTGCCTGCCGAGATTTGATGCTGAGCGGAAACGGTGGTGTCAATGATTTCAGCCAGATAGCGTTCGTTTTTGCCGGTGCTCATGGTCCAATTGTGTGGAATGTAGGTGTGTGAAACGGTAAACAATCCTAATCGGCCTGCAACAACTGTGGCTCCGGAATGAAGCTTGGGCGCTGTGATTATTCCCCACTGGTATTCTTCGCCATAACCTTGTGCACTCATTGCACTGTTGCTTATGCTTGGGCGGGTGGCGCTAAAAGTGGTTTCCCAATCCAAGTTGAATCCATGCAATTGCGGTAATTCAATGGCAGCTCCAAACCTGAGAAATTGAAAGGGACGGTAATAGGTGCCGATGTTCCCTGAAATTCCTATAGACGCATTGGTCCAATTTTCAACAGAACTGAAGTAGTTCAAGTCGCTGTACGTATTGTAGGTTTCCCTGTGTTCGACCTCAACATTTTCATTTGACGATACGATGCTTACGCTTCCTCCAAAATACCATTTAGGGCTATAGGCATGTGCAATGCCGAGCACGAATCGGTTGCGCATTCCTTTTCTGAAAAGTTCATGGGTGTAATTCACGTCGGTGAGGTCCGCGGTGCTAAAATATTCTTTGGTATCGGGGTCATAGTCTACAGCATAACTCTGGTAGAGCATGTCTTCGTAGGGACCTAAGTTTTGTGAAAGAAACTCAGGAGGGGTGCCGTTTGCCATAGCGATTATGGGAAGTTGCATGCTGTTCGCCCCCGATTCCTGTAGTTTGAATTTGCGACCATAAACTTGGTCCGTATTGTACACTAAAAACAAGCGCAAGGGGCTTTCTGGATCTTTTCCTACCCAGCCTAAATTCATAATGTTGGGTCGAGTGACGTTGCCGCGTAAGAATAAATCGTCGCGTTCGTAATAATTGCGTGAAAAAGCTCCTAAGTCCATTCCATAGCTTGGTTGTCTGTAGAGACCTGCTAAAGCGGGATTTAAAGCGATTGCAGTCATGCTGCCGCTCATTGCAACGCCTGTCCCTGACATACCGGTATACCTCGCATCTCCAAGAGTTGAATGCTGATTCAATTCGAGGAAGTAGTCGAGGTCTTGTGCCTTGGCAAGGGGAAGGACAAAAAGTAATAGGAGGAGGGTGCGGAGTGTTCTCATCGTCTGCGCGATCCTCCAGCACCGCTAGAAGTAGAGCTGCTGCGTCCTGAACTACTCGGTGAGTAGTTTTGTCCGGCATTGCTATTCACACTTCGTGAGGTTTCGGTGGGTCGTGACCATGATCGGTCTTGAGTTCCTTCATAGGACCGTGTGGTTGTGCTTGGCGTATAGCTGCGCTCTGTCGGTCTTGTTCGTTGGACGGGTGTTGAACTTCTTGCGTTCACATTGTTTGTGGGCTCAGAGAATTGTTCAATTGCTCGAAGTGTGCGTGCTCCAATGCTTTGATCTTTTGGCTTCTCTACTCGGCCGTTGGTAGAACTGCCGCCGCTACTTCTGGTGTACTTGCTCGGTCGAGAACCGCCGTAATTTATCCCTGGTCGTGGTGGAGTTGCAGTTGCATTGCTTCCATTCGTCCCGCCCGTTGAACTCCAGCCATTGTTCCATCCCCAGCCGTTGAACCCGTAAGGATTATAGCCATAGGTATTATAGCCATAATTATAGCTGTAAGGGTCATATCCATAAGGGTCGTACGCGTAAGGGTTCATCCACATGGCATTCCAAGGTGACATTCCCATAGCATTGTTATTCCATCCAAAGGTTGACCAAGATCCCATAGAATTTATGGTCCACAAAGGCGCGTGTATTCGACCGAATCCATTGGTCCAATAGTTTTGTCTTCCATAGGTTGGCGTATTCGGGAATGCATAACCGTTCGAGGTCGTCCCTTGCCAAATGGCGTCGTAATCAGATTCGCTATACCCATTTGAAGGCGCTTCTTTTTTTAGTGCATAGGTTGGAATGGGAAGCTCGGGATTGTAATAGTTCTCATCCTCAAAATAGTTCTCCGTTAAACTTACAGACGTACCACACGAAATCAGTAGTAAATAAGAAATGCTGCTAAGTAGGAGAACCTTCTTCATAACTTCAGTAGTTTTGCCATCTATTTGATAAAGGTACAAAAGTTATACCAAGACGTTCATTATGGCAAAGCACTTGACTACAAGAGAGCAGGATTATTCAAAGTGGTACAATGAGTTGGTGGTTAAAGCAGACCTAGCGCAAAACTCAGGGGTACGCGGTTCAATGGTTATTAAACCGTATGGATTTGCAATTTGGGAGCGCATCCAAGCAGATTTGGACCGCCGATTCAAGGAAACTGGTCACATGAATGCTTACTTCCCGCTGTTTATTCCGAAATCGTACTTTTCGAAGGAAGCGTCGCACGTAGATGGATTTGCCAAAGAGTGTGCGGTTGTAACCCACTACCGATTAATGAATGATCCTAACGGCAAAGGCGTTGTCGTTGATCCAAGCGCTAAACTTGAAGAGGAACTTATTGTACGCCCTACCTCTGAAACCATTATTTGGGATACCTACCGCGATTGGATCCAGAGTTACCGTGACCTGCCAATATTGGTGAACCAATGGGCAAATGTTGTTCGCTGGGAGATGCGTACGCGTCTGTTCTTGCGTACGGCTGAATTCTTGTGGCAAGAAGGCCATACTGCTCATGCTACCAAAGAAGAAGCGATTCAAGAAGCAGAGACCATGCTTGATGTCTATGCAACCTTTGTTGAGGAGATCATGGCAATACCTGTATTGCGAGGAACTAAAACTGAAGGTGAACGATTTGCGGGTGCACTTGAAACGTATTGTATCGAAGCATTGATGCAAGATGGAAAAGCGCTCCAGGCAGGAACATCTCACTTCTTGGGCCAAAATTTCGCAAAAGCATTTGATGTGAAGTTCCAAACCAAAGAAGGAACGCAGGAATACGTCTGGGCAACATCATGGGGCGTTAGTACGCGATTGATGGGTGCACTGATTATGACCCATAGCGACGATAATGGTTTGGTTTTGCCTCCTAAGCTTGCACCATATCAGGTGGTTATTGTGCCTATCTATAAAGGTCAAGAACAATTGGATGCGATATCTGAAGTAGCCAATGATTTAGTTGCCCAATTGCGTTCAAAAGGAGTGACCGTTAAATATGACGATCGCGATACCCAGAAACCAGGATGGAAGTTTAACCAATACGAGCTCCAAGGAATTCCTTTGCGCATCGCAATTGGTCCAAAAGATCTCGAGAAGGGTAGTGTTGAGTTGGCTCGTCGCGATACACTGACAAAATCATTCATTACCCAGGCTGAGGTTGCTGAAACCGTTCCAGCACTGTTAGACGAAATTCAAAATAACCTTTTCGAAAAGGCTTTGAATTTCCGAAAGGAGCATACTCATGTGGCAAATACTTGGGAAGAGTTTGAAACGTTGATTAAAGCGAATGCAGGCTTTGTCCACGCCCACTGGGATGGAACCACCGAGACAGAGGATAAAATCAAAGACCTAACGAAAGCGACAATTCGCTGTATTCCATTGAATAACGAAAAAGAAGAGGGTACTTGTATTCTCACAGGCAAGCCGAGCAGCCAGCGCGTTGTCTTCGCTAAAGCCTACTAGGCCCACAGGGAGGTCGAAAATATTTTCGATTTTTTGTGTGAAAGTATTGCGGAAGTGAAAAACCTCATTACATTTGCACTCCCCAAACAAAAGAGGGGAATGTTCTGGAACATTTTGGCCCGTTCGTCTAGCGGTCCAGGACGCTGCCCTTTCACGGCAGAAACACGGGTTCGATTCCCGTACGGGTCACAAAAACTTAATAAAAAAAGACAATGGCAAACCATAAGTCTGCATTAAAGAGAATTCGTCAAACAGCCAAGAAGGCTGCACACAACCGTTACTACCACAAAACGGCTCGTAACGCTGTGCGTCGTTTGCGTTCTACCACCGATGCGTCAGAAGCAAATGAAATGCTTCCACGCGTAGCTTCTATGTTGGATAAACTTGCGAAACGCAACATCATCCACAAGAAGAAAGCTTCCAACTTGAAGTCAAGCTTG
>CAYNLA010000052.1:0-10073 GCA_964397915.1 uncultured Polaribacter sp.
TGGTAAAGAACCCCAGGATGTGGTCGAACGCCATCTTCCCCAACGCGTTGGCCCATCATGTATTCCCAACGCTTGAACTGCTTCCAACCGTGTCCCTTCTCATAGGGTTTACCGTCGAAAGCCGCTTCGAACTTTTCTACTACCGTATGGAAGTTCACGCGATAGTCCTGCATGGCTTCCACCCAGGTCATCGCCTGTATTTCACTGGTGCTTAGTTCATTAAGAATCTGCTCTTGGGCGAACAGTGGAAAGGCAAGGGCGAAAAAGGTAAACGATAGTAAAAGTCTACGTAGCATAGGGATGTGTTAAGAGCCCTAAAGCTACAAAAACCGGGCCTTACTTTTCCTCTGGGTTGGCAGTAGAAACAAGGCATAGCTCATTAAGCTGTGCGTCGTCTATGGTTGCAGGAGCATCTATCATTACATCACGTCCCGCATTGTTTTTCGGGAAGGCAATGAAATCACGAATAACCTCAGCACCGCCTAGGATCGCAACTAATCGGTCAAAACCAAAGGCCAAACCGCCGTGGGGAGGAGCTCCGTATTCGAAGGCGCTCATCAAGAACCCAAACTGCTTTTCTGCCTCCTCTTTACTGAATCCGAGCAAGTCGAACATGCGACTCTGAAGTGCTCTGTCGTGGATACGAATTGAACCACCGCCGATCTCATTACCGTTCAACACAAGGTCGTAGGCATTGGCACGAACATTTCCGGGATCGGTATCAATCAATGCAATATCTTCTGGCTTAGGCGAAGTAAACGGGTGGTGCATCGCATGGTAACGCGCTGTTTCATCGTCCCACTCTAACAACGGGAAATCCATTACCCATAAAGGAGCAAACTCTTCAGGATTTCTCAAGCCCATTTCCTCTGCAATGTGCAAACGCAACTCCGATGTAGCCTTGCGTGTCAAACGTTCTTCGCCCGCTAAAATTAGAATCAAATCTCCAGGCTTTGCATCCGTCGCTTTCGCCCATTCTGCCTGCTGTTCTTGGGTATAGAATTTATCAACTGAGCTCTTGTATGTACCGTCAGCATTGACTTTGCAATAAACCATGCCCTTCATGCCGATATCTGGGCGCTTTACCCAGTCCGTCAAGGCATCAATCTGCTTACGCGTCCACTCTGAAGCACCGGGAACAGCAATTCCAAGAACCGTTTCAGCTTGATCGAAGACCATGAATCCAAGGTTCTGCGTTAGCGCGTTCAGATTGGCCAATTCCATTCCGAAACGAATGTCCGGCTTATCATTTCCATAGCGCTCCATCGCCTCTGCGTAGGTCATTCGAGGTACGCTATCAATGGCGACCCCTTTTACCTCTTTAAGCAGGTGAAGCAACAACCCTTCAAACGTATTCAAGATATCTTCTTGCTCAACGAAGGCCATCTCACAGTCAATCTGCGTAAACTCCGGCTGACGATCTGCACGCAAATCTTCATCACGGAAACAACGGGTGATCTGGTAATATTTATCGTAACCACTAACCATCAAGAGTTGCTTAAAGGTCTGTGGGCTCTGTGGCAACGCATAGAATTTCCCTTCTTGCATACGCGATGGCACGACAAAATCGCGTGCCCCCTCCGGGGTAGACTTGATCAAAAATGGTGTTTCAATGTCCATGAAACCTTGCTCGTCTAAATACTTGCGTACCTCGATGTTAACACGATTTCTCAGCGCTAGATTGCGCTGTAACGGTCCACGACGCAAGTCCAAATAGCGGTACTTCATACGAAGCTCTTCACCGCCATCGCTTTCTTCTTCAATAGTGAAGGGAGGCGTTTTCGCAGCGTTCAACACTTTTAACGTTGCACTTTTGATCTCCACATCGCCAGTAGCCATATTTGCGTTCTTGCTATGACGTTCAATGACCTCGCCTACGATCTGCACGACCCACTCACGACCTAGTTTACGTGCTTCTTTCAGCAGCTCCGCATCCCACTCTTCGTTAAATGCTACCTGAGTAATGCCATAGCGATCGCGAATATCCAAGAAGGTCATCCCTCCCAATTCGCGTGAACGCTGTACCCAACCAGCGAGTGTAACCGTTTGTCCAATGTGTGATGCGCGCAATTCGCCGCAAGTATGTGATCTGTACATTTTCGTAGACTTTGTGGCGCAAAAATAGCCAAAGTTGTGGCGCCAATTGACTATTTTGCATGGAAGATGCAATCAAAAGAAGATCACCAAAGGTTTATGCGCGCTGCCCTTGCCGAAGCACATCTCGCGGCAGCGGTTGGCGAGGTCCCTGTTGGAGCCGTTTTGGTAGCAGGAGGACGTATCATTGCTCGAACTCACAACCTGACGGAACGTCTCGTTGATGTTACCGCACATGCCGAGATGCAAGCCATTACAGCAGCAAGCACCTACCTCGCTTCCAAATACTTAAACAAATGCACCCTTTACGTCACACTTGAGCCCTGCCCAATGTGTGCTGGTGCACTCTTTTGGTCTCAAATAGGCACGGTAGTTTACGGAGCATCGGATGCCAAGCGCGGCTTTGCATTGCACGGAGGTAAACTCCATCCAAAAACAAAGATCATATCGGGGGTCCTTGAGGAGGAATGTGGTCAAATCATGAGCGATTTTTTCGCCGCTAAACGCAAATAAACATGACATTAAGCACACTGGATATTGTAGTTCTCGTATCCCTTTTATCCCTTACTATTATCATTGGTTTATTCTACGGTAGAAGTAAAAAAAAGAGTTTAAGCGAATACTTTCTAGGCGGTAGAAATTTGCCTTGGTACGTAGCTGGCATTTCTATGATAGCTACCACCTTCGCTGCCGACACTCCCTTAGCGGTTACCGAGCTAGTAGGTCAATACGGGATTTCAGGGAACTGGTTGTGGTGGAATTTGCTTGCAGGAGGTATGCTCACCACAGTGTTCTTTGCCCGCCTTTGGAGAAGAAGTGGCGTAACAACCGAGGTTGAATTCATAGAATTCCGTTATTCTGGTCGACCTGCAGCCCTCTTACGTGGGTTCAAATCGATCTATCTCGGTGCCTTCATGAACGTCCTTATCATGGGCTGGGTAAACGTAGCTATGATTACCCTTTTGCAGGGCTTCTTCGGAATTACCGAGCAAGAGGCTTTTCTATGGACCGGGGCGGCTTTACTTGGAGTGGTCGCCTATGTAAGTTTTAGTGGATTAAAGGGAGTGGTATATACGGATGTATTCCAATTCGTTTTGGCAATGATTGGTTCCATTACGCTTGCCGTTTATGTGCTCAAAGCACCGGAAATTGGAGGGCTTGATGGATTAAAAGCCGCTCTGCCAAAAGAAACATTCAATTTTATACCCAGCATTTCTTCTGAAGGTGCATCTGGAGGTCAATCGTATCAAATAGGTTTAGCCTCCTTCTTAGCCTTTTTTGGCATGGTTTGGTGGACTTCGTGGTATCCGGGCGCAGAGCCCGGCGGTGGTGGATACAGCGCTCAACGGATGCTCGCCACACGCAGCGAGCGCGACTCATTTCTTGCTAGCGCCTTATTTCAAATCGGCCACTATGCCGTTCGTCCTTGGCCATGGATTCTTGTAGCCTTAAGTGCTATCGCCCTATATGGCAATGGCGGCGATTTGATAGAAAACACACCTGATTTCATCCGCTATGAATGCCTAACTGGCGAGGCTCAATGCGAACCGTTAACGGACGAGCAGCAACAAGTTTACATGCAGTGGTTAGAAACTTGGACACCAAAATATGGCGACCGATTGCCCGAAGCGCTCAAGTACCAGCGTGATTATCGATTCGGATACATCTTCATCATGCGAGATTATTTGCCGAAAGGAATACTGGGCATGTTGCTTGCTTCACTATTTGCAGCATATATGTCAACCATGTCAACTCAGCTGAATTGGGGAACTTCTTACCTCGTAAATGACTTTTATCTGCGCTTTATAAAGCCAAATGCTAAACGGAAGAAAAGCCTATTCATTTCTAGAATTCTTACCATCATTCTTGCCGTTCTAGGTCTTTTCGTAACGTCACTTATGGACAGTATCGCGGGAGTATGGCAATTTATTATGGAATGCGGCGCAGGTCTAGGGATGGTGCTAATCCTACGTTGGTATTGGTGGCGCATCAATGCTTGGGCTGAAATTACCGCGACTATTGCACCATTCGTAGCGTACGCCATAGCGCATTATGTTTTGGACTGGGCATTCCCCAACTCGTTTTTCTTTACGGTAGGGGCAACCACGATTTCATGGCTTCTCGTGATGTATGCAACCGCTCCTGAATCTTCAGCAACCTTAGTAGAATTCTATAACCGGGTGCGTCCTGGAGGATCTTGGAGACCTGTAGCATGGAAGGTGGATGATGATCCGAATATTTCCACCCCTTCGACACTGAAACTTTTGGGTCAATGGCTACTCGGAATTGCCATAGTATATGCCGCTTTGTTTGGTGTAGGCTACCTATTACTCGGATAAAAAAATCCCCAATACCTAGGAACGGCATTGGGGATCTGTACGATTTATGAATCTAACGCTGCTTAATCAAGCGTACGTTTTACTTCAACCATTTGGTAGGCCTCGACAACATCACCGACTTTGATATCATTAAAGTTGGCGATATTCAAACCACAATCAAATCCTTGACGAACTTCCTTGACATCATCTTTGAATCGTTTCAATGAGCCTAGTTTACCCGTGTAAACAACCACCCCATCACGAATAATTCGAATGTCATGGTTGCGCTCTATGGTACCATCTGTAACCATACAACCGGCAATCGTTCCGACTTTAGAGATCTTAAAGGTTTCACGTATTTCAGCTGTTCCTTTGATTTCCTCCTTGATTTCAGCACTCAACATGCCTTCCATCGCATCTCTGATCTCATTAATGGCATCATAGATGATCGAATACATACGGATTTCAACTTCTTCTTTTTCCGCAAGTTTACGTGCTTGAGAAGAAGGACGTACCTGGAATCCAACAACGATTGCTTCTGAAGCCGTAGCAAGAAGAATATCGCTCTCTGATATCTGACCAACGCCCTTGTGAATAATGTTCACTTGGATCTCTTCTGTAGTCAATTTCTGTAGTGAATCCGACAATGCTTCAACTGAACCATCCACATCCCCTTTGAGAATAATATTGAGCTCCTTGAAATCTCCAACTTGAAGACGACGGCCAATCTCTTCCAAAGTCATCTTCTTCTGAGATCTTACGCTTTGTTCACGTTGCAACTGCAAACGTTTCGCTGCAATCTGCTTCGCTTCTTTTTCGTCTTCCATAACGATGAAACGGTCTCCAGAAGTTGGCGCACCGTCTAGACCTAAAAGGTTCACTGGTGTAGATGGACCCGCAACCTTGATACGGTTACCTCGCTCATCCAACATCGCCTTGACCTTTCCACTGTGCTGACCAGCTAGAACGTAATCGCCAACTCTCAAGGTACCGCTCTGAATCAATGCAGTACACATGTAACCACGGCCTTTATCTAATGAGGCCTCAACTACCGTTCCGCTAGCGTTCTTGTTTGGATTCGCCTTGAGGTCGAGCATTTCAGCCTCTAAAAGAACTTTGTCCAAGAGCTCTTCAACGTTTAAACCTGATTTAGCAGAGATGTCCATGGATTGAATTTGTCCACCCCAATCTTCAACCAACAAGTTGAGTTGCGCCAATTGCTCTTTAATCTTATCTGGATTGGCCACCTCGCGGTCAACCTTGTTAATCGCGAATACGATTGGTACTCCAGCCGCTTGCGCATGCGAAATTGCTTCTTTGGTTTGTGGCATTACTGCGTCATCCGCAGCAACTACGATGATAGCGATGTCCGTTACTTGAGCACCACGTGCACGCATGGCCGTAAAGGCCTCGTGACCCGGTGTATCCAAGAAGGTCATGGTTTGACCTGTGTGAACTTTTACACTATAAGCGCCAATGTGCTGCGTGATACCACCAGCCTCTCCAGCAATTACGTTCGCCTTGCGGATGTAATCCAATAATGAAGTTTTACCGTGATCTACGTGACCCATCACCGTAACGATAGGTGAACGTGGCAACAAGTCTTCCTCGTTATCTTCTTCTTCCAAGAATGATTCAGTTACCTCCTCATCTGTAAAGTTCACAGAGAAACCAAATTCTTCGGCAACCATCTCGAGCATTTCCGCATCTAAACGTTGGTTCATGGTAACCATAACTCCAACACCCATCAATGCAGCAATAACTTCATTTACGCTAACCTCCATCATGTTGGCCAGCTCTGTAACGGTTACGAATTCCGTTACCTTCAATACTTTGCTTTCTTCAGCAGCCTGAATGTCCGCAAGCTCTTCTTTTTCGCGACGTTCCGCACGTTTATCACGACGGATTTTCGCTCCTTTGTTCTTCTTACCTGAAGTAAGTTTCTCTAAGGTTTCTTTGATCTGCTTTTGGATTTGCTCATCCGTCAGTTCCTGCTTGACAAGCACAGGTTCTCCGCGTCGGCCTTTGCCTTTACCTTTATTTTGGTTCTGGTTACCACCACGATTGCCTCTTGCCGCTGGATCCGCTTGGGTTGGTGTAGCACCACTTGGCCCCTGCTTCTTAATACGGACACGCTTCTTCTTATCTGCTTTTGGCTTTTCAACCGGAAGCTCAATCTTTTGACCTGTAAATTTGGGACCGTCAATCTTAACGTATTTCGTTTTGATCTCTGTCTCAACTTTTTGAGGCTCAACTTTTTCTTCTTTCTTTGGCGTTGGCGCAGGTTGCTGTGCAGCCTTAGAACCAGGAGATTGAACCTTTTTAGGGCTAGGGCTTGCAACTTTCTTAGTCACAGGAGCCTCTTCCTTCTTAGGTTCTGATTTCTTTTTAGGCTTTTGAGCGTCCAAATCAATTTTGCCCAAGACTTTAGGACCTTTCCCTTCCTCCTTTGCAGGCTCCGCTTGAACCGGAACTTCTGGTTCACTTTCTTTAACCGGAGCAACTTCGACTTTAGGAGTCTCAACCTCTGGTACAGGTGCAGGTGTAGGTTCCTCTTCGGCCACAGGCTCGGGAGCTGCAACTGGTTCCTCAACTGGAGCTGGGGCTTCTACTTGAACTGGGGCTTCCTCAGTTTCCTTGGTTCCGCGAAGTAGGTCTTTTTCCTCCTTCACTTGTGCGCTCACTTCTTCTGAGCGCTTTTTGCGCGCAAGGTCATCCGCAAATGCCGTCATCAAGATATCGTACTGTTCGTTCGTGATCTTGTGGTTACGGTTATTAGGAATTTCATGGCCTTGTTTGGCCAATTCCTCCACCGCACGGTCAAGCGAGATGTTTAATTCTTTAGTTGCCTTACTTAATCTGACGCTACTCATAGAGTGTCTTTAGTGTTTGCTTATTCTTCGTCTTCGAACTCTTGTTTGAGGACTTTAATGACGTGATCTGCTGTTTCTTCTTCAAGATCCGCACGCGAAATCAAGTCTTCACGGCTCAACTTCAACACACTTTTAGCAGTATCGCATCCAATTTTCTTCAATTCATCCAATACCCAACCTTCGATTTCATCACTGAACTGATCTAGTTCGATGTCGTCTTCGATTTCGATATCATCACGATAAACATCAATCTCCATATCGACCAGCTTGCTCGCCAAACGAATGTTTGTACCACCGCGGCCAATAGCCAAACTAACTTGATCCGGAGCTAGATAAACCTCTACGCGTCCTGCAGCTTCATCAATATTCAATGAAGTTACTTTTGCGGGGCTCAATGCACGCTGAATGTATAGTTGAAGGTTATTGGTGTAGTTGATCACATCAATATTCTCATTGCGCAGTTCACGAACAATGCTGTGAATACGGGATCCTTTCATACCCACACACGCTCCTACTGGATCAATGCGGTCGTCGTATGACTCTACAGCGACTTTAGCCTTCTCACCAGGGATACGAACCACGCCTTTGATCGTAATTAGACCGTCATATACTTCAGGAATCTCTTGCTCGAATAATTTCGCCAAGAAACGCTCGTCAGTACGCGACATGATAACCACAGGTTTCGCACCACGGAATACTACTTCTTTTACTACCGCACGAATTGGATCTCCCTTGCGGAAAAACTCGCGATCACCAATCATTTGGTCTTTTGGTAGGATGAGTTCGTTTCCTTCATCATCATAAACGATAACTTCACGGTGGCGAACATGGTGTACTTCACCAGTTATGATTTCCCCTTCCAAGTCTTTGTAGCGTTTGAATAATTCTGCGCTATCGTGCTCTTGGATGCGACTCACAAGATTTTGACGGAATGCCAAAATGAAACGACGACCAAGGTCAATCAACTTCACTTCTTCAGAAACTTCCTCGCCAACCTCGTAATCAGGTTCAATTTTTAAAGCAGCGCTGAGTTCAATTTCCATGTTCTCATCCTCTACTGCTCCATCTTCAACAACCGTTCGGTTACGCCAAATCTCCAAATCGCCCTTATCTGGGTTTACGATCACATCAAAGTTCTCGTCATTTTCGTATTTCTTGCGCAATTGGTTGCGGAAGGCCTCTTCAATAAAGGCCATCAACGTCAATCTGTCGATATTTTTCTCCTCTTTAAACGCGAGGAAACTTTCAATAATCGCCTGGTTTTCCATTGTATATCCTAATAATAATAAGGTCTATTTAAACTTAATTGCCACCTTGGCTTCTGTAATGTCCGCAAAGGCAATTTCAACTTCTTGGGCAGGATCCTTCTTTTTTTCACCTGGAACGTTGAGCACTATGGTCTCTTCATTACAAACTAATAAATCACCCTCAACCTGACGGTCACTGTATTTAACCTTCAAGGTGCGGCCGATGTTCTTCTTGTATTGACGCCATATTTTCAATGGCTTATTCAGATCCGGACTACTTACTGTCAGGTTGAAATCTTCCACATCACGATCAAAAGCAGCTTCTATTTTTCGATTAATCATTTTAATCTGATCAATCGAAAGACCAGCATCCGCATCAGCGTACACTACAATCACATTATTTGGCTTGAGCTCGATGTCGACTAAAAAGGCGCCGTTCTCCTCTGCTGCTGCCAATGCAACTTCTTCAATTTTACTTTGTTCCATCAGTGGTATTCAATAAAAGAGGGGACCGAAGTCCCCCTTTTGCTGTCCAAAAAGTTTCGACAAATATAGGCAATATTTTAATTAACACCCCCTGTTAGTATCCTAAGTCTTTGGTCTTGGTGGAATATTAAATAATTGCGTTAAAACGCCCCGCAAAGTCATAACATGCTTGGAATTAGTATATTTGAGACTCGCTTACACACAAAATAATGGATAGTTCACACGTCAAGGTGCTCATCATTGACGATCAAAGTATCGTTCGGAATGGGATAAAGACCATGCTTGAACATGGGGAATTTGGCTCCATGATCTTCTCTATAGACGAGGCAAATGGGAGTGCAGAGGCAAAATACATCATGCGCAATGGGCGATTTGATCTCATTATCCTTGACTACGTTTTAGGGGATGCTAATGGTGCTGTTCTTTGCAAGCAAATTTTGTCGGAATACCCGAATCAAAAGGTGTTGACGCTATCCAATAACAACAGTTTAGACTTTGCCCATGAGATGCTGCAGGCCGGCGCCAAGGGATATGTACTGAAGTCTATAGATGCCAAAAACTTGGCAATGGCCATTTCAAAAATCCTTAGCGGGGGATTATTTTTTAATGAAAATCTCGCCAACGGTCTGGTAGAGCGTTGTATCCTCGGGAAGGATAAAGCTTTTTCTACGCGGCACCCTGCCATTGAACGGCTCAGTCGTCGCGAAAAAGAGATCATCGCAATGATTTGTGACCAATTGACCAACGAGCAGATAGCGAAGCAATTGTTCCTTTCGAAAAGAACCATAGACAACCACCGTCAAAACATTCTCAACAAATTGGGAATGATTAATACGGCTGGGCTGGTCCGATTCGCAGTCGAAAACGGTTTGGCAAATCCTTAAGCACATTTTTCGCTCAAAAGAAAAATCAAAAGCATAAAAAACCCCCCGCGGCGCTGCCGCGGGGGGTTCTTGTTTTCTATAAAATTTTGCAGATTACTCTACAATAACTTTTAGCGTTTTCACATCGCCTTTGCTGTTTGCAACGTTAACGAAGTACAAACCGCTCACCAT
>CAYNLA010000053.1:0-6072 GCA_964397915.1 uncultured Polaribacter sp.
ACATTCAGGCTGTGTTTCGTGCCAAACTGTGCGATTTCAATAATTGCGTCGCATGCATTCACGACTTCTTGAGCGACCCCAACAACCTCATGGCCAAAAACCAATGCGGTAGGCCCCTGAGGAACATATTCTCTTAGGTCGATGCTGCCCTCCGCTTGTTCTAGAGCAACCACGGTGTAGCCATCATTCTGCAATGATTTAATGCATTCCACGGTGCTCTCAACATGCGTCCAATCCATGCTTTCGGTCGCGCCCAAAGCAGTTTTCTGCATATCTGCACTTCCCGGAGTTGGGGTGAGTCCACAGAGATAGATGTGTGCGGCGCGAAAACAATCGGCTGTGCGGAATAAACTTCCGACGTTATGGAAGCTTCGCACATTATCTGCAACAATAATTAGGGGTGTTTTGTCCGATTTTTTGAAGTCATCTGTCGACAATCTTCCCAATTCATTGTTCCGAAGTTTTCTCATCTCTCTGAAGCGATTACTTTTGATGTCTGCGGTACACATACTGCAAACCTTCTACAAAGAAAGCGTAAATGGCCAAATCTGCCTCAGGAAATAAGACGCCAATGATGCGTCAATACGATGAAATCAAAACCAAACATCCAGAAGCGATGCTGCTGTTTCGTGTGGGCGATTTCTATGAAACCTTTGGCACGGATGCGGAAAAAGCGGCAAAAACGCTCGACATCATCCTCACCAAACGCTCCAACGGCTCCGCCTCGGAAGTGGCCCTAGCCGGCTTTCCGCACCATGCCCTCCAAACGTATTTGCCGAAGCTGGTAAAGGCGGGTCACCGCGTTGCAATCGTGGAACAATTGGAAGATCCTAAAACCGTTAAAGGTCTAGTGAAGCGAGGTGTGACCGATATGATCACTCCCGGTATCAACCTAAACAACGACCTGCTTTCGGGGAAGGAACACAACTATTTAGCCGCAATCTACCCAGCTAAAAAAGGGCCATGGGGCTTGGCTATTGTAGAAATTTCAACGGGTGCGTTCTTCCATGCTATGGGCGGTCCACTAGAAATTCGCAACGCATTGGCGACCTACGCGCCCAAAGAAATTATCCATCCCCGCGAGATGGACCGCGAGCTCCGCAAATCATTGGAGCAGGAATATTATTGCTTTGGCATAGATGGTTGGGCCTGGGAGGCAAAATATGCGATGGAGTGTGTTACCAATCATTTTAGTACCCATAGTCTAAGCGGCTTTGGAATGTCGGAAGGCGATGCTTCTTCGATCGCAGTTGGTGCCGTTTTACACCACTTGAAGCATAGTGAAATGGGAGCTTTGGGACACATTACGTCCCTCTCTAGGGTGGTACTTGAAGACTTCATGTGGCTGGACGGTTTCACGGCTCAAAACTTAGAATTGTTTTATCCCAACGCGGCAGGCGGTGTTGCGTTGATTGATGTGTTAGATAACACCGAAAGTGCCATGGGTGGCCGATTGTTGCGCAATTGGATCAGCCTTCCTCTGTTGGATCAGCACGCTATTGTTTCACGACACGAAACCGTTGCTCAGCTATTAGAACAGCCCGATGCACGGACTGCATTGGGCATTGCGCTATCGGGCATGCCGGATATGGAGCGGCTGTGCAGCCGAACCTCGACTGGACGCATTTCTCCAAAAGAAATGGCACGCCTACGGGATGCCTTAGATGCGACAGATGCATTGTTTTTACAGACGGAACAATGGGGAATAAAGGTCCCTTGTGCATCTCCGGCGCCGATGCCGGAATTGCGCGACACTTTAACTCGGGCATTGGTCAACGATCCCGCAACCATCATTGGAAAAGGCGAGGCCATAGCAAGTGAGTATGATCCGGAACTTGCTCGATTGCGCGGCTTGCTTTCGGATGCCCAAGGCACCTTAGATGCCATACGTGACCGCGAGGCTGAAGCCACAGGAATACCTTCGTTAAAGTTGGCCTTCAACAACGTCTTTGGCTACTACCTCGAGGTGCGTAATTCGCACAAGGATAAAGTTCCAGAGCATTGGCACCGCAAACAGACCTTGGTTAATGCAGAGCGATACATCACAGACGAGCTCAAGAAGTTTGAAACGGAAGTATTGGGAGCCGAGGAGAAAATCAAAGCGATTGAACTGCGACTTTTTGGTGCGCTTGTTCATGAAACTGCAGCTCACGCACCTCAAATATTAGCAAATGCCCGTTGGGTAGCCACGCTAGACGTTCTTGCCAGTTTTGCGAATATCGCGGAGCAGTTCAACTACGTTCAGCCTTCGTTTCATTCGGGTGTTGCAATAAATATTCAGCGTGGTCGCCATGCGGTGATTGAGCGTGTGCTTCCTGAAGGCACCCCTTATATCGCCAACTCTTTGGAGATGGATGCCAACTCCGCATCCATTGCAATGATCACCGGGCCAAACATGAGCGGTAAAAGCGCATTGTTGAGGCAAACAGCTTTGATTCAAATTTTGGCTCAGAGTGGTTCTTTTGTACCCGCCACCTCTGCTGATTTGCCTATTCTTGATCGACTATTCGTCCGTGTAGGTGCTTCGGATAACCTGAGCAAAGGGGAAAGCACCTTCATGGTTGAGATGAATGAGACGGCAACGATCTTGAATAATATCAGCGATCGTAGCTTGGTTATTCTGGATGAGATTGGCCGAGGAACCAGTACGTTCGATGGTGTAAGCATCGCTTGGGGAATCGCCGAATACTTGCATCAACACCCGAGTGCACCTTTGGTATTGTTCGCGACACACTATCACGAACTTAACGAAATGGAGAAATCGTTCGGCAAGGTCCGCAACTACCATATCAGTACAGAAGAGCACGACGGCAGCATCATTTTTACGCGTCAACTCAAGCCGGGTGGCACAGCACATTCTTTTGGACTTCATGTGGCAAAACTCGCCGGAATTCCAGGCTATGTTTTGCATCGTGCGGGCCAAGTTTTAGGAGATTTAGAAGCCCAACGAGAGAATGGAGCAAAGGCATCCAGTGCGCCTTCCGGGGCTCAGCTGAATTTCTTCTCAATGGACCGTCCTGAACTCGAGGAACTTGCAGAAGAATTAGAAGGATTAAATTTGGATGAGCTCAAGCCGATTGAGGCCTTAATGCTCTTAAATACATTGAAAGAAAAAGTTTCGAAAAAATAAGATAGAGTCTTGCGAAAAATAAATTCGGCTGTATATTTGCCGACCCAATCGCGAAAGTAGCTCAGTTGGTAGAGCACAACCTTGCCAAGGTTGGGGTCGCGGGTTCGAATCCCGTCTTTCGCTCAAAGACCCTCCAACACCGGAGGGTTTTTTGTTGGAGCCCCGGTGGTGGAATTGGTAGACACGCCGGACTTAAAATCCTGTGGACAGCAATGTCCGTGCCGGTTCGATCCCGGCCCGGGGCACTTGAAAGCCCGCCTCTCCGAGGCGGGCTTTTTTGTTCATTTCTCCGTGGAAAACCCAATGCAATACCCGTAGCAATTCCGACCAGCGTCGACCATCTTTGTTACATGCAGCAATACCACGATTTAGTAAAACGCGTCCTTGCCGAAGGCACCCAAAAAGGCGATCGCACAGGTACCGGAACCATTAGTGTTTTTGGCCACCAGATGCGCTTCAACCTTCAAGAAGGTTTTCCATTATTGACCACAAAAAAGGTCCATATCAAAAGTATCTTGCATGAACTTTTATGGTTCTTGCAGGGGTCGACGAACATCGAATACCTCGCCCAGAACAAGGTGCGTATTTGGGACGATTGGCCCTATGCCGCCTATTCAAAATCGGATGATTTTCAAGGGGAAGATATTCGCGCCTTTGCGGATCGCGTAGCTACAGACAAAGCATTTGCTGAAAAATGGGGTGAATTAGGTCCCGTTTATGGGTACCAATGGCGCTCATGGCCAGCGCCGAACGGTGGCCATGTGGATCAGATTGCCCAAGTAATTGACCAGATAAAAAATAACCCAAACAGTCGACGTATCATCGTGAACGCCTGGAATGTGGGTTTTGTTGATCAAATGGCGTTGCCTCCGTGCCATGCCTTTTTCCAATTCTATGTAGCGGACGGTAAGCTCAGTTGCCAGCTTTACCAACGCAGTGCTGATATTTTCTTAGGGGTACCTTTCAATATAGCTTCCTATGCGTTCTTAGTACATATGGTCGCTCAAGTTTGTGGTCTAGAGGTTGGCGATTTTGTGCATACTCTAGGTGATGCACACATCTACAACAACCACATCGAGCAACTCGAGTTGCAACTTAGCCGCGATTTTCGTGCATTGCCTCAGCTTAAGCTCAACCCAGACATAAAGAGCATTTTTGACTTCACCTACGATGATTTTGAAATTGTAGGCTATGATCCACACCCGCACATCGCAGGTAAAGTAGCAGTATAATGATTCTAAAGGCAATTGTTGCGCACGGTCAGAACCGTGTGATTGGTAAAGACAACGACTTGATTTGGCATTTGCCCGTTGACCTCAAGCATTTCAAAAATCATACAGCAGGGAAGACCATCATCATGGGTCGAAAGACATGGGATAGTTTAGGTGGTCGCCCGCTTCCAAAACGCCGTCATATCGTAATCTCACGAAACCCAGACTTCAGTGCACAAGGATGTGAATCGGTGCAGAGTCTGGAGGCTGCATTGGCTTTGGTGCAGGAGGAGGCGGAAGCTTTCATCGTAGGCGGAGCACAGATCTATGAGTTGTCCCTGCCCCATTTGGACCAATTGGAAATTACCGTCGTTGATGCATCGCTCGAAGGAGATGCATTCTTCCCCGATTGGGATAAGAGCAACTATGAATTAGTTGCCTCAGAATACCATCCCGTCGATGAGAACCACGAATATTCTTTTACCTTCGAGACTTGGAAACGAAAAGGTTAAGAGCCTACACCCAATAATTAAACAGTATGAAAAGAGTGATTTATGCATTGCCCTTATTGGCGGTTGCATGTTCAGCCCCTCAGGAAGCCCCAAAGGTTGAGGGATTTAATGTAGCGTATTTAGATACTACCGTTCACGCCTGTGAGGATTTCTTCCAGCACACAGCAGGCGGGTGGATTTCAGAAAACCCAATACCAGAAACCGAAACTCGCTGGGGTCGCTTCAATGAGCTGATTGAAACCAATAAGCATCGATTAAAGTCGATCTTGGAAGAGGTGAGTGCGGGTACCTATGAAAAGGGTACAGACGAGCAACTCATCGGAGACCTTTTCGCGAGCGCGATGGACAGTATCACTCGCAATGAAACGGGAATTGCACCGCTATTACCCTATCTAGAAGAGGTAGATGCAGTAAATTCCAAGGAAGCTTTATTTACCCTAATGGGCAAGAACAAGTTCAATGGAATCGGCGCGCCACTTAGTTTATATGTGAGCACCGACGCTAAGAATTCGTCTGCACATGCATTGTACGTTGGACAGAGTGGAATTGGATTGCCGGATCGCGATTATTATCTGCGTGACGACAGCGCAAGTCAAGTTTTGCAGCAGCAGTACCGTGACCACATTGGTAAAGTTGCCAACCTCGTTGGAGCACATTGGGACGTAGATGCCATTTACAATCTGGAAAAAGCAATGGCCCAAGCGATGAAGAGCCGCGTGGAAATGCGCAACTCTGTAGCGCGCTACAACCCGATGACTCTTGAGGCATGGCAAGCCCTTGCTCCTGATATGCCAATCACAGCCTATGTAAATGCGATAGGAGTTAGCGCGGATACCATGATCAATTCTGCGCCTGAGTATTTCAGCAGGTTTAATGAAGCGTGCGCCAAGACTGACTTAGAAACTTGGAAAGACTATTACCAGTGGCACGTAGCAGATGCATCAGCAGGGTCTTTGAACGACGAGTTTGAAACATTGAATTTTGAGTTCTACAGCAAGATTTTACGTGGAGTTCCGAAGATGAATCCTCGCTGGAAGCGTGCCCAAGGTGCCGTAGGTTCTTTGGGTGACCAATTAGGCCACTTGTATGCCGATCGCTATTTCCCTGAGGAGAGCAAGGCACAAGTGGAGGCGATGGTAGAAGATTTGCGTGCGGCCTTCCGTGACCGTATCAATGGGTTGGAATGGATGAGCGATACCACGAAAGAAAAGGCATTGGC
>CAYNLA010000053.1:6172-9859 GCA_964397915.1 uncultured Polaribacter sp.
AATCAAGTCGTTACGGATCCACATAGCCCAGGTAAATTCCGAGTGAATGGACCGATGAGTAACATGCCGGAGTTTGCGAAAGCTTTTGGGGGCGTTTGTGAAAACGGGGTTGCAAAAGCGCCGCAAGATCAAATCATTATTTGGTAACTGTGATTTTAGTTGCACTCGGTAAACATCGGGACGCCTAATTTTGACTTAAAATCGAACGAATTATGACAATCAACGAAGCAATCAACCACCCTGAAGCAACATTAGTAGATGTTCGTACACCAGGCGAGGTAGCCTTTGAATCGGTACCTGGAGCAATCAATATTCCATTGGACGAAGTGCCAGCACGCTGGGAAGAGTTCAAATCTATGTCACGTCCTTTGGTCGTTTTCTGTCGCTCAGGAAACCGCTCTGGACAAGCTTTGATGTTCTTGGCTTCAAAAGGAATTGAGGATGGAATGAACGGAGGCGGTGCTTCTGACGTTCTTATTCATAAAATGTAAGAATCATGAAGTCGGTAAAGTTTTTTCCAAGAGTTCTAGTTGTTGCCCTGTTGTGGGGCGGCGCGGTAAGTTGCCAGTCCAATTCTCCTAGCGTGCAGAGCACGCAAGTGGAAGGGGTGGTGAATGAAAACGTGAATGTGGAACAGTTTGCCGATCTCATTGAAAATGGACCAGAAGGATTACTCTTGGACGTTCGCACGGACCGAGAGTTTTCCATGGGTCATATCAAAGGCGCGAGCCAGATTGATTTCTACCGCAATGATTTCCAAGAGGAACTTGCGAAATTGGACCCGGATGTGCCCGTTTACGTGTATTGCCGAAGCGGAAACAGATCGGGTCAAGCAGCCAAAATGATGAAGCAAATGGGCTTCAAGACGGTCTACAACCTGCAAGGCGGAATTGGCGCCTGGACTCGGACCCAACCTGTTGCTAAATAATCCCCAATTCCCCTAACCATGGCAAGTTTTAAAGAAATAGTAGATAGTCCAAAACCCACCCTCATAGACTTCTTTGCGGAGTGGTGCGGTCCTTGTAAAATGATGTCACCAATCTTGCAAGAATTGGCCACTGAAATGGGCGATACAGTGAATATCATCAAGGTAGACGTTGACAAAAATCCACAGTTATCGGAGGCCCTTCGCATTCAAGGGGTGCCTACCTTAACCTTGTTCCAAAACGGTGAAATGATTTGGCGTCAAAGCGGTGTGATTCCGGCCTACCAGTTGGCTCAAATTATTCGCGAAAAAGCGACGCTCGACACCTAAATGCATTCCATAACAAAGACTCTTGCTATTGCCCTGTTTGCCTCAATAATGGTAGGTTGTGGGTTGTCGCAAGACCTGGTTTTTGAAGTGCCTCCAACTCCGGATTATACAGACTTAGATAACTGGGCGGGCCACGCAGAAAAATTGGACATTACGGATTCCATTTTTGTGCCCACGCCAAGAACTTTTGGTGTTCCTGTGTTCTATGTGTACCCTACAGTTCACTTTCCCAAGAAGGGCGGCACGTGGAATGCCGATTCCTATTCGGCAGAAGTACGTGAAAAGACACATTATGCGGTGAAAATGCAGAGCAGCGCCTTCAATGTTGCAGGGCCTGTTTATGCGCCGTATTACCGTCAAGCCGCCTACCAAGTCTACAATGTAGCGGCGAATACGACTACTGTAAACGCCTACAATTTGGCCTACAATGATGTCCGTGCTGCCTTTGAGCAATTCCTGGTAGACATTGGTCCAGATGTCCCTTTTGTACTGGCTTCTCACAGCCAGGGCACTGATCATCTCGAACGTCTGATACGCAATGAATTTGATAAGGAGCTGCAGGACCGACTCGTCGTTGCCTACCTTGTTGGAATGCCCGTCTTCGCTGACACTACTTTTTTACCCATCCCGCTTTGCGAGGATCCTTTGCAGACGGGATGTTTTGTCTCATGGAGGACGTTCCACAAATCTGCTGAATCACCTGATAACGGTGTAATGATTGGTGTGGTGAACCCATTGAGTTGGGACACTTCAACCGTCGAAGTCCCTGCAGAGGACAATCCGGGTGCAGTAGTTTTTGAGAATGGAGAAGTCTTGCCTGGCTTAATAGGCGCTCAAATTCGAGACGGTGTGGTCGTTGCTGACCGCCCGAAATTCAAGGGCAGTTGGCTCATTCGAACCAAGGATTACCACCGAGGTGATATCAATCTGTACTATCTCTCTATTCGGGAGAATCTGCAGGCGCGACTAGAGAATCTTGAACAGAAGCGCTAGGAATTTCAATTGGGTAAAGCGGAACGAGTGTTTGCACCACAAAAGCATCGGGGAATTTTTCAATCCATTTTTGACGTTCCTTTTCAGCCAGAAGCAAAGTTGGAAAAGACCCTACTTGAACTTTGAAATTTGGTGCTTTGTAAATTACCCTAGCTTCACCCAAATTCGACTCAACCACTTCAGCACGTACTTTGTTCGCATTTGACCGATCGCCACTGAACAATTGAATGGTGTATCCTTCAAAAAAGTCAGATTTTTGCCCTTCACTCCAATGCGCGTATACAGAGTCTAAGTTCCTTGTTATTTCGAGGGTGTCTTGTGCCATCAACGCACTAGTAGTCAGGTCCTTGGACAAGGCTTGAATACTGATAATGAGGAAGATGAAGAGCGTGATTTTTTTCATTGTTTTTCTCTACTGCAACGTAAAGGTACTCCGACCAAATTGCGTGCCATGATTCTGTGTTTAAACAAGATGTAATTTAGAACCATTCCAAATTACCTTTTTAGCGAATATCACTCCTCTATTCGGCCTTTGAACCTTATTTTTGCGCGACACTGAATAGCTATTATTAGGCCTCATATGTACACAAGTTCAACCAAGAGAAGATTAAGTACCCTTCTAGCGGCGTTTTTCTTCTTGTTTTCTGTTACAACCGTGTCCGCTTTCGAAGGGGACGCCTCAAACGGTAAAAAGCTTTTCAAATCCAATTGTGCAAGCTGTCACAAACTCGACAAGAAACTTGTTGGTCCAGCCCTAACCGGGGTTACCGATAAGTATTCTGAGGAATGGCTTTTGTCTTGGATTAGAAACAACGCGGAATTGCGTGCCTCAGGTGATGAAGATGCCATCGCCATTTTTGAGGAATACAACGGTTCTGTGATGAGCGCGTTCCCTGCGCTTAGCGACCAAGACATTTTCGACATCCTTCAGTACACCATTGAAGGCGACAAGAAAGTCATCCCTGGCGGTGGCGATATCGCTGGCGGTACTACCGTTGTCGTTGAAGGTAAAAACTACGACAGTGAAATCACGATCGGCTTGGGTATTTTGCTCTTCTTGATGGTGATGTTGCTTGCTCGCATGAAGAACACCCTTCGTCTTGTGCAAGGCAAAGATCCTGTGAGCATCTTGGACGAAGCCGGTTGGTTCTGGGGCCGATTGATCAATAACAAAGGTTTCGTAACCGTGAGCACTGTGGTAATCACTGTTGCTTTCCTTAGCCAGCTGTACGGTTGGATGATGGGAGTCGGCATGGAGCAAAACTACCAGCCAGAGCAGCCAATCGCATTCTCTCACGCCCTACACGCTGGCGAGAACCAGATTGACTGTAACTACTGTCACAGTTCAGCGCGTCACTCGAAGCATTCAGGTATCCCTTCTGCAAATGTTTGTATGAACTGTCACATGTACGTGGACGGTTCTGAAATCACAGACGACG
>CAYNLA010000054.1:0-1265 GCA_964397915.1 uncultured Polaribacter sp.
ACACTTTGATCATGGATTTGATTATGCAACCTTGGCCTTGGTACGTGAGCGGCGCCCTCATAGCGCTGGTCATGTTTATCATGCTGTATTTTGGAAAGAGCTTTGGCTTTTCCAACAATTTGAGAACGCTTTGTACCATGTGTGGTGCGGATAAGTTCGCACCCTTTTTTCAATTCAATTGGAAAGAACAAAGCTGGAACTTGATGTTTTTGGTCGGTTCCGGTATTGGCGGTTATATCGCAATGAATTTCCTCTCTCCAGAAGGCTATACCGTAGCCATTTCGGACGCAACCATCGCAGATTTATCTGCGCTAGGTTTTGATTCACCAGAAGGATTTGTCCCTGCAAGCCAATTTTCTTGGGAGGCTTTGAGTAATATGAGCAACCTTTGGATTCTTATCGCTGGTGGTTTCATGGTTGGATTTGGTGCTCGTTATGCTGGTGGATGTACCAGTGGACATGCAATCTCAGGACTATCTGATTTGCAACCTGCATCTTTATTAGCGGTAGTGGGCTTCTTCATCGGAGGATTGGCCATGACGCATTTCTTATTCCCATTAATTTACTAAGCCATGAAGAATCTTAAGTTTTTATTAGCCGGGATTTTCTTCGGCATTATCATGTTCAAGAGCGAAGCAGCCTCTTGGTACCGCATTCAGGAAATGTTCCGTTTCCAAGACTTCCACATGTATGGGATCATTGGCCTTGCAGTAGGTCTAGGTGTTCCTATGGTATGGTGGATTAAAAAGAATCAGGTGAAAGATTTCTCCGGTGCACCTATTGTATTCCAACCTAAGGCATGGAGCATTTGGCGCTACCTCATTGGTGGAACCATCTTCGGTCTAGGCTGGGCGCTAAGCGGCGCATGTCCTGGACCAATTGTCGTAAACATCGGCGCTGGGTATGCTGGATATGCCGTGGTATTGATCAGCGCTGTCCTCGGAACTTTTGTATACGGTTTCTTGAGAGATAAACTTCCTCACTAACAATTCAGAAATGGACTTCAATAAGATTCCAGACGATAGAAAAATTCAGTTCGCCAACCTCATCGGTGGGATGGGGAAGGCGATGCTGACCTTCTTTTTTGGTCTAATGATCATCGTCGCATTGTGGACCATTACTAAAAATTTACCCGAGCCAACCAACTACGCTCCAGTAGCGGAGGCGGCTCCAAACGTGCCTTGGGATTACGAAATCTTCAAGGATGTTGACTTTACTAACCCAGCCACTACAGAACAGGTGGCATGGGGTCGTAAGCTCATTAC
>CAYNLA010000054.1:1365-9447 GCA_964397915.1 uncultured Polaribacter sp.
TACAACCATGGTGCAGGAATGCACCGTGTCTTGACAGCCGCACAATTTATTAAGGGCAACATGCCACTCGGAACCACTGCTGAAGAACCGCTTTTGACCGATGAAGAGGCCTTTGATGTTGCTGGTTACATCAATAGTTTTGACCGTCCATTAAAGCAAAACGCTGAAGCAGATTTCCCAGATCGCAAACTCAAGCCAATGTCCACACCTTATGGTCCATGGGCAGATGATTTTTCACCTGAACAACACAAGTTTGGGCCTTACGGCGAGATTGCGGCGTTCTATGAGGCACAATACGGTCTGAAAAAGAGCAAATAATGATTCGATTCCTGCTACCCCTAATGCTCCCAATACTATTGTGGGGCCAGGATAATACATCTTTAAAAGTAGCTCATGGTGCTCGATTCACTTCATTCACCATGTCCACTCAAAATGGGCTTTTCGGGCCCTATCCCGAGTTGCAGGATTTCTATGCGCAGAGCTTTGGATTAGAGTATTTAGGTCGCGCAACCAAGGGTGCTTGGTCTTTGAATCTGGATATTTATGCGACCTATTTGGCTGCAGGCAATCCATTTGAAAAGGATTCTTTGACTGCGAAAAGTTCTAGATATGAAAGTGGGTTGGTTGCTGTAGATGCACCGGAACGCAGGGCGCTGATCATGCCTTCGATTGCGGAATTGGTTTATCACAAGAACAAATTAAGAGTCGGTCTGGGCAACTTTGCTTTGGAAAGTACATTTCTAAACATGGAACACGGGCGGATGATTCCGTCAACCTATAGCGGAGTTAATGCCGGTTACCGATGGACTAATTTTAAGGCTGAAGTTGCGTGGATCGCTATGGTTGGGGCGCGCAGCACCTCTTCGTTCAAGTCAGTTGCCAAGTCACTTGCGCAATACAATCCCGGTTTAGATACCGCCGGTTCACGACACGACAAAACAGATGTAGAAGCGCCTTATGGTTTGTTTTTTGGCGCCGGCGAACATACCCACGCACTTGGAAAGTGGTACGGTACATTTAAGTCCGAGGTATTCCTCGTTCCGAATGTCTTTGGTAGTGTTGCCTTCAATGAAATCATTGCGCATAACGAACACCTGTGGCATTTGCAATACATCCGACAATTCCAATTGGGCAATGGAGGAAACGCGGATCCACTTTTGGCCTATTTTCAACAGGAACGATCCAATTACTTTGGAATCAAGTATTCTCACAAAGTGGGGGGTATAGACTATTATGCCGCTTCCTCATACATCGATGGAGCCGGGAAACTGATGTTTCCACGGGAATGGGGGCGAGAGGATTTAGTGACCTTTCAAAGCCGCGAACGTCAAGAGGGTATGGGAAAAACCTTGGCAATAGTAGCCGGAGCAAAAGGCAAATGGGCCGTAAACAACGTACAGCATTCTGGAGGCGTGAGTACGGGAATTTACATGCGCCCGGATCCTACAGATTATAAATTCAACAAATACGGTATGCCCAGCAACCAGCAAACGAACCTTTGGTGGGCTCAAAGCTGGAAAGGAGGGCAGCACAAACTGCTTAATCTTCTGGTTCTCAAAGTACCATTGAGTAGTACTCCATTAACAGCGGGACAGACCATCAATAAGGTTGATATGGTCAACCTGAACATCGTGTATCGCTACACATTTATGCCTTTGTAAGCGCATTTTTTGACCTACCTTAGGGTCAATGAACAACCCATTCAATAGCCTTAGAAAAGTACTGGCCATTTTTGGCTTCATTCTCCTCGCCGGAACCGTGGGCTACCGTTTCATTGAGTCATATTCTTGGCTTGAAGCCTTTTACATGGTCGTGCAGACGGTGAGTACCGTAGGTTTCAACGAGGTTAAACCCCTGTCCGTTGGCGGTACTTGGTTTACAATTGCCTTAATCGCAAGCAGTTTCGGAACCTTTGCCTTTGGTGCAGGGTTGGTTGCGCAAATGGCTTTGGACGGGAGTGTTCAGCAATTTCTTAAAACTAAAAGACTAGAACGTAAGGTGGAAAAACTAACGGGTCATGTCATCGTTTGCGGGCTTGGGCGCAATGGAAGACAGGTAGTTGACCGATTATTATCGTACAAGGCCCAAGTTGTTATCATAGAGCAAGATGCTGAACGCGTCGAACGTCATAAAAAAGAAATTGCCGATGCACTTGTCATCCAAGGCGATGCAACTTTAGATGATGTATTGGAAAAGGCGAATATTTCCAAGGCCAGTAGCCTGATTGCCGCTTTGGCGTCTGACACAGATAATTTGTTTGTTGTGATTAGCGCGCGTCAGCTCAATCCAAAATTGAAAATTGGCGCTCGTGCAAATACAGAAAGTACAGAGAAGAAACTTCTGGCAGCTGGTGCGGATTATACGGTCAGTCCAAACCTCGTTGGCGGGGCACACTTGGCACACAACTTAATGAATCCCGGAGTGATGAATTTCCTCGATCATTTGAGCGTAGGCGGTTCCAGTGCAACGAACATTGAGGAAATTGGTGTTGATGAACTACCAACAAGTATGCCGGCTAAGAATATTAAAGACTTGCAGATTCGCCAAGCAACGGGTTGCACAGTCATAGGATACGTAGACCAGCAAGGAGCATTGACGGTAAATCCATCACCTGAAATGCAATTGGCCCCTCATTCAAAACTTTACGTCCTTGGAAACGATGAGCAAATACAAGCGCTTCGCGCTTGGTTCTCAGGACAGAGCATTTAATTTTACCCAAAAGCCCATTAATGAAGATTCTCTACACCGGTTCTAACGGCCTTTTAGGTCAGAAGATAAGCGCTGCAACTCCTCAATATCCCCAACATGAATTCTTAGCAACGTCTCGCGGTGGGAACAGAACTCATGGGATGGGAACGGCTTCCTATGCGTCAATGGACATAACCGATCGCGATGATGTGATGCGGGTTGTAGGAAACTTTTGTCCAGATGTTATTATTCATGGTGCTGCAATGACTCATGTTGACCAATGCGAGTTGCACCCGGAGCAAGCGACCTTGATGAATGTCGAGGGCACGCGCAATATGGCAGAAGCAGCCCAGCAAGTTGGAGCACATCTGGTTCATATTAGTACCGATTTCATTTTCGATGGAAAAGATGGCCCGTATAAGGAAGAAGCCGTTCCCAACCCCGTTAGTCATTATGGATGGACTAAACTTGAGGCGGAAGGTATTGTGAAGGGACTAGAACATTATAGCATACTTCGCACTGTATTGGTCATTGGCATGGCCGAAGATTTAAGCCGTAGCAATATTGTTTTGTGGGCAAAAGGAGCACTTGAAAAAGGGGATCCGATTAGTGTCGTCGATGATCAATTCAGAACACCTACCCTAGCAGAAGATTTGGCCCAAGGCGCACTTTTGGCTGCAGATCAGAGGGCTCAAGGTATTTTTAATATCTCCGGACCAGATTACATGAGCATTTTTGAGTTGGTCGCGCAGGTCGCCGAGCATTTTGGGTTAACCATGGATACGGTGACTCGAGTCGATAGTTCTACCCTTAATCAACCCGCTAAGCGACCGCCTATTACGGGGTTTGATATATCCAAAGCCCGTAAAGAACTGGGCTATGCACCACATACTTTTAAACAAGCATTAGAAATTATCGCAAAGCAAGCAGGATTGTAGACTGATATTTGTCAGGTACTGCGCTTTCCACTATTTTCGGTCTTCTTACAACTCTGAACGAAAAGTTCTATGTCTACATCAAATGAATCCTGGGGATCGAGAGTCGGTCTCATCCTAGCCATGGCCGGCAACGCAGTAGGTCTTGGAAACTTTTTGCGTTTCCCAGTACAGGCTGTACAAAATGGGGGAGGAACGTTTATTATTCCGTACCTCGTGAGTTTCCTTCTCATGGGTATTCCCTTATTGTGGGTGGAGTGGGCAATGGGCCGTTTTGGTGGCCGATTCGGAGATCACAGCACGCCATTCATTTTGGACAACATGACCCACAAGCGCTTTTGGAAATACTTCGGTGTCTTTGGGATTTTCACGAATATGGGAGTAATGGCCTATTACACCTACATCGAGAGTTGGACCCTGACCTATACATTAAAGTCACTGAAGGGGGATTTCTTGGGCGTGAATCTGGAACAATTAGATACGTACTTTAATTCCTATGTTGATTTAGGCAGCGGCATCAACTTTCCAGTATGGGCATTACTTGCGTTTTTGGTAACGCTTACCATTAACATATACATCTTGTCCCGTGGATTAAGTGCAGGAATTGAGAAAGTCGCTAAGATCGCAATGCCATTGTTGATCGGTTTCGGCGCCTTCTTAGCGATCATGTCATGGACCACAGGCTCAACGGGGCGCTGTGCAGACTGTTCTACATTCGTCGGGCTCAACTTCCTTTGGGAGCCTGATTTCACCACACTGGCCAACCCTAAAATTTGGCTCGCAGCAGCAGGTCAGATTTTCTTCACATTGAGTGTAGGTATGGGGACCATTCATTGTTACAGTTCTTACCTAAAACAAAAGGATGATATTGCCCTGAATGCCATGTCAGCGGGTTGGATGAACGGTTTTGTTGAAATTGTATTGGGTTCAGCCGTGGTTATTCCAATCGCCGTAGGTTATTTAGGATTAGACTGGGTAGTAGATAACGCCGGCTTTATGATGGCCTTTAAAACGATGCCGTTTTTATTTGATCAATGGGGGAGTGTACTCGCTGTTATAGCTGGAGTTTCATGGTTTGGACTTCTTTTCTTTGCTGGAATCACGTCATCACTAGCCATGGGAACTCCGTGGATGGGCTTTGTACAAGATGAGTTTGGTTGGAGTAAAAACCGCAGTGCGATCTTATTGGGTATTGCCATACTCGCGATGGGCTTGCCAACCATTATATTCTTTGAAAAAGGCGTCTTCGATGAATACGATTACTGGACCGGTACAGTCAGCTTGGTGATTTTCGCTCTAGCTGAGGTTATTTTGTTTGCGTGGGTTTTTGGAATGGACAAAGGTTGGCAAGAGATTACCGATGGTGCCGATATGCGAGTACCTCGAATCTATCGCCCTATAATTAAATACGTAACTCCTACGTTTATTGGAATTATTTTCTTGACGTCCCTGTTCAAACCATTAAATGGCGAATTGTCCGATTGGTCCACAGCATTTTCCTCGCTAACGAGTGGACAAGGTTGGCCTTGGGCAAATGATAGTATAATCAATCAGATTTTCCATATCAATACTGGCGTGCATTGGATGGCCGACGGGGAACTGACAAACATGTTCTATGTAGACATGAGTCGATTCTTCCTGCTCGCATGTTTCTTTGGACTTGTAGCAATGGTTAAGGTCGCATCCAACAGACGTAAACAAAAAGCATCACTATGACGACTTCCGCCCTCATCATGATTATCCTTACCCAAGGAACCGTTATCGGTGCAACCATTTACTTTTTTAGAAAAGTGTTGAAATCGCCTGCCAAGCCTGAATCGGACTCTTACAGTGAGAATGATAATGTGCCTCGGTAAAACAATTACTTTCTAACAATTCTTGCAGCCCTAGGAAAGCAGAGCAATCTTATTGAGAAACATTTCTCAAGGACATGCTCCATCAGTTGCAACAAACAGCGACCCTATTGCTTTTTGCCATTATGGCTGGAATGATTTGGCTCCTACCAAAAGAACGTGCCATCTCAGAGCGTCAGCATTTCTATGACCTGTGGTGGTCGGAACATTTGCAGCCCCTCCATATCAATAGAATGGATTCGTTGTTCATTGCAACATTACCACTATCTCCTGCGGCACAAAGTGCTTTCCAGTTTCGACGAAGACGGCATTGGCCTGTGACGAATGAAGAAGAACTTCGTGGCTTACCCGGAATAGATTCATTTTGGGTTCAATCTGGAACGTTTGACTTTTCAGCTGACCCGGCACCATCATCTTCATCATCTAAAATAAATACTCGTTCGATAAACGCGGCTTCTCCAAAGAAGCGGATAAGTACCCTTGACTTGAAGATCGATATTAATGAAGCCGACAGCTTAACCTTAATGACCATCCCTGGCGTGGGGTCTTGGGGAGCGCATGCTATTTTACGGGAGCGGAAGCGATGGGGGAGCATTCGATCCCTGAACCAGCTGAAACATTCTTTTCCATTTGACAGGCGATGGGAGGAAAATTGGACCGAGATTATGGTAATTCAGCCTCAAACACCCAACTGGTCTTTGAATCAAAGTTCCTTTGATAGCCTATTGCAAATTCCGGTGTTCAATTATCACCAAGTGAAGCGGATTGCCTTCTATCGGGAATCTTTCGATTCAATCCATTGGGATGAAATTCAGACGTGGGGCTGGTGGAATGAAGAAGAGATTGATTTTTTTAAACTTTATATCTCGGAATAGGAAAATCCGCTTACATTTGCAGCCCACAAAGAAAGGAGGTGTTACTATGCTCGTAATTAATGTTAAAGAAGGTGAATCAATCGAACGCGCACTGAAGCGTTACAAAAGAAAGCACAGCTCAACGGGTGTAGTCCGCAAGCTTCGCAGCGATCGTTACCATACGAAACCGACCGAAGCTAAGCGTCGCATGAACGAAAAAGCGGCTTATATTCAGACTTTGCGTCAAGCAGAACAAGAATAAGCGCTATTTAAATAGCAATAAAGAAACCCAGCCTCGGCTGGGTTTCTTGTTTTTGCGCCCTTCTAGGTGTACATTTCCATTAATGAAATCTGATTTGGGCCATCTTCAATCATTCTTAAAGTATTTAGCTTCTGAAAAGCGCTACAGTGCTCACACGGTCTTAGCCTACGCTAAAGAATTGGAGCGTTGGGAGCAATTTTTACTCAATGAGGCGGAATCGGATCTCATCAGCGCTACCAAAGGACATGTAAAACGGTTCATGGTATGGCGAAGCAAGCAAGGCATAAGCGCTAGAAGCATCAATCGGATGCTCAGCACCATGCGCTCTTTTTATAAATGGGCAATTCGTGAGAGGTTGCTTAAAGAAAGTCCAGTTGAACATGTGCGTAGCATGAAGATGCCCAAAAAGGTGGTGATGAGTGTTCCGCAAGAGGATTTGTTCGCGCTATTCGGAGACGGAGCGTTATTTGAGGATGATTTTAATGGCGTTCGAGATCGACTCATGCTATTGCTCTTATATGGACTTGGGTTAAGAAAGGCAGAACTCATTTCATTAGTACCTGGTGATTTTGATTGGGCTCGACAATCCGTGCGTGTCATCGGAAAAAGAAGCAAAGAACGCCAAATACCCATTCCAAGATCAATTGAGCCTTACTTCCAAGAGTATCTTATGGAGCGGGCGAATCTAGGGCTTGACTTGGACGCTGAACTATTGCTTACTGCCAAGGGTAAAAAGCTCTATCCACAATTTGTTTATAACCGAGTTTTATTCTACCTTAATAGGACCACAACAGTGGTGGACAAAAACCCTCATGCGCTGCGTCATTCATACGCCACGCACTTGCTCAATGCGGGAGTGGATATCAACACGGTTAAGGAGTTGTTAGGCCATGAAAGTTTGAGCTCGACGCAAGTCTATACTACGAGCACGTTTGAGGAGCTTGTCAAAGTGTATAACCAGACCCACCCTAAGGGGTCATAAACAAACAACGCTATGACAGTAAACATTCAATCTGTGAACTTTAAGGCAGATGGCAAACTTATTACCTTCATTAAGGAACGTTTGCAAAAGACCACCCACTTCTATGATCGTACCATTAGTACGGAGGTATTCTTGAAAGTGGATAATAATCACCAAAGGGCAAACAAGATCGTAGAGATGCGTATGTCAATCCCTGGAAGTGAGATCGTAGTGAGCAAAGAGAAGAAATCTTTTGAGGAAGCAGCCGATTTAGCTGTAGAGGTAATCATTCGACAATTAAAAAAATATAAGAGTAGGCTTAGCGCATAAAGGCTGTTATTCTAAGACTTACGAGGAAAATGAAAAGTGAGGGAAAAATACCCCTCACTTTTTTTTTACAAGGTATTGCACGTTTCAATCTCTTTACTACATTTGCAGTCCGTTTGAGAAACGGATGGTCTTTGACATTAAAATGCCGGTATAGCTCAGTTGGCCAGAGCACGTGATTTGTAATCTCGGGGTCGTCAGT
>CAYNLA010000055.1:0-9358 GCA_964397915.1 uncultured Polaribacter sp.
TGAGTACGCCTAATCCTCGGCCACCGACCCCGATTCCTGCCATATATACCGTATCGGAAGGAGCAATATGAATTCCACCAAGCACGTGCGACGGAACTATGCTTATGCCTGCCGCAGCAGCGGCCGTTTTCTTAATGAATGATCTTCTATCCATAAGGAGTTGATTATGGTTTTGTTTGAGAGGTTGGGGGCAAGAAGTTACACAATATTGATATACCTTGGTAGTACTAAAACCCTTCACCATGAAAGCATTTCAAAAAGCCGTTTTCGTATTGACCTTTATCGGGGCCAGTTTTTTAGCCAACGCACAATACCGTGAAATTGGCATTGTCTCGAGTGCCAGTATGGGCATAATGTATGGGCCAGTGCTCGATGCAAGACCGGTTTTTAAATGGGGCAAAAGCATTCAAAGTGTGCGTGCACTTCGAATTGACCGCACCTACATGAACTACAGCACCTACAATGGCCAGAGCTATTGGAACATTTCAACGGGGGCATTTTTCGGACAAGAATGGCGTAAACCGATTACGGACAAATTCTACTTTCTGCACGGACCTGAGATCGGTGGATTCTACTCCAATGGGACAAATTATTCAAGCGTAAACCCCGCCGTTCGCTACCAATTGGGAATGCTTTACAAGGTCAATCCAAATATCAATATTGGCCTCGCTACACCACTTTCATTATCTGGTAACTTTAGCAAAAGCAACGGGGTTTGGACTCAAAGCTCCTTCAATATGGGATTGTTCAGCGATACCAATTACCTGATTTTGACCTACGCCTTCGAGAAACAAAAAAAATAAGGCACAAAAAAAAGGCCGCGCGATGCGCGGCCTTTTTCATGATATTCATCTCGGGTTATTTACCCATCATTTCTTCTTTTAGGCTTTCTTGAGCAGGTACGCCACCTAACCAAATGCCAAACAAGGCTTGTTTGAATGCTAGACCTTTAAACGTTCCGCGCTGTTCACCGTTTTTGTATAGGTAAACGGCATCACCTGCGTGGTATGTCAAAAGGATTTCATCGCCTTTAACGAACTCATCGCTCAAGTACTTTTTAAACATCTCAACGTCGTTTGGAGAAGATTTACCCGCAGTGGTGTTTTCAAAACCCTCTTCCAATGCTTCGATGAAACGATCACGCGTTACAAGTCCTGATGCAATAACAATGCGAATCCCCATGTTTTCGTCTGCCATCACTACCTCGTCAGCATTTGAGGTTTTCGCAGGTACGTATAAGGCACCGACGTACAAGTCTAGGAAGCCAAATTTTTCTCTCAAACCACCACCGTTCAAGACGGTGTTTTGATCATTGATCGAAAGTTTAGTTGGGAAGTCGATTCCTTCGATGTTCTTAGTCTGTGCATCTACCGAAACGGATGCTGCGATCATCAATGTGATCAGTAAAGCTTTGAATGCTTTCATGGTTTTCAATTGTTATGTGTTAAGCGACCCCAAAATACACGATTTTAGGATACCACAAGATAACAACTAAAGGTTTGAAAATGTTGCGTCCAGGAAATTTGCAGCGATGACTACTCTACCGTCACTGACTTTGCAAGGTTGCGTGGTCGGTCCACATCACAACCGCGCATTACAGCAATGTAGTAGCTCAATAGCTGCAACGGAATCACAGTTAAAAGTGGCGTCAATGCTTCTAACGTCTCTGGAATTTCAATCACGTGATCTGCAGAATTCACCAATTCCTTATCGCCTGCCGTAACAATTGCAATTACCTTTCCTTCGCGCGCCTTCACCTCTTGAACATTGCTCACCAACTTCTCGTAGTGACCATTATTTGGGGCGACAACAACGACCGGCATGTTTTCGTCAATCAGAGCAATAGGACCATGCTTCATTTCAGCTGCGGGATACCCTTCTGCGTGAATGTAAGAGATCTCTTTTAGCTTTAAGGCACCTTCAAGAGCGATCGGGAAATTAACCCCACGGCCTAGGTATAGGAAGTTTGTTGCATCCTTGTACAGTCCAGAAATCTCCTCAATGAGTTCCTTACTCTCGAGGACTTTTTCAATTTTCTTAGGGATATTGTTGAGCTCGCTTAGCAAGGAACGGTATTCTGATGTAGAAAACTCACCACGCATTTTACCGAGCTCTAAGGCCATCATTGTAAGCACCGTTACTTGAGAGGTAAACGCCTTAGTTGATGCCACTCCTATTTCAGGACCTGCATGGGTGTAGGCACCAGCGTGCGTTTCACGTGCGATGGATGAGCCCGCGACGTTACAGATTCCAAAGACCATAGCACCTGCTGATTTAGCCATTTTAATGGCCGCAAGGGTATCTGCTGTTTCACCACTTTGAGAGATGGCGATGACGATGTCATTTTTACGAATGACCGGGTTGCGATAGCGGAACTCCGAGCCGTATTCTACTTCGACCGGTATTCTTGCAAACTCCTCAAATAGGTATTCTGCTACAAGCGCGCTGTGCCATGAGGTACCACAAGCGGTCATAATGATGCGATCCGCGTTTCGAAATTTGTCTGCGTATTCTTCCATTCCCGACATTTTTATCATGCCTTGTTCAGGAAGTAATCGGCCACGGAAGGTGTCATAAATGGCACGAGGTTGCTCATAGATTTCCTTCATCATGAAGTAATCATAGCCGCCCTTCTCGATGCTCTCGAGGTCCATTTGAAGTTGATGAATAACCGCGTCTACTGAGCCGTCCGTATCAATCAAACGAATGTCTAATTCTTCACCGGCAATAATAGATGCCATCTCGCCATCTTCTAGGTAAATGGCTTCTTTGGTATATTCTAGGAAGGGTGTTGCATCCGATCCGATGAATTTTTCATCCTTACCAAGTCCAATGACGAGGGGAGAACCCATCTTCGCAACTACAATTTCCTCGGGCTTGTTCTTATCATAAATGCAGATGGCGTAGGCACCAGAAACCTGAGTCAAAGCCAAACGAACGGCTTTGCGAAGTTTGCATTGCTCACGATCCTGCACGTACTGAATGAAATTCACCAACACCTCGGTATCTGTTTCGCTGTGGAAAACGAAACCCTCGGATTTAAGCAGGTCTTTTAATGCTTGGTAGTTCTCAATGATTCCATTGTGAACCAAAACTAAATTGCCTGAATTACTTACGTGTGGATGTGCATTTTCATCCGATGGCTGTCCGTGCGTAGCCCAGCGCGTGTGGGCAATACCTGTGGTACCGCTTATATCGTTTTCCAAGGCATGGTCTTCCATGGCTTTCACCATGCCTTGTTTTTTATACAAGGCAATTGAACCATTTTGTGCCAAGGCAACGCCAGAGCTGTCGTATCCACGGTACTCGAGACGCTTTAATCCATTAACTAAGATGGGGAAGGCTTTGCGGTCTCCTACGTACCCTACAATTCCACACATAAGCAGCGTATTATTTTATTGGTTGGTTCGGCTAAAATAAAGACTTATCAGTCACTTTTGGTGTAGTACACATTAAATTCTACCGGAATGGTGGGATGCATTCCTCCGCCAAGTACTACGCGATGTACATTGGAATTCGCTGCGGATGTCGCCAGAATGAGAGGCACCACATTTTCACGTTCGTTTACCATTTCGTGAACCATTCGTGTACAATAGAATCGGTAGCGGTATTCGCGAATATCTGCGCGATACGCTGCACCACCTGCCGGGTTGATCGATGAGGTGTAATCCTTGATTAACGCTTGAGTAGAATCGTAATTCTCGAGGAGCAATAAGGTTCCAGGTAAAGTGTATGGCGATGCCGTACCTTGTAGGACATGGACCGTCATATCTGCTCTGTTAATGCTGTATCCCTTTCCAATGAGTGTGTCCAATCCTTGGATTTCCAGAATAGTACGCGCACCACATCCTCCCTGTACATACGAAAGCATTTCACCATTGATACTGTCGTAGGCCGCCGTATCGAACGCTGCACCTGAGAAATCGTGGATGAATTGGTTGTACACGCGGGCGGGATCGCCAAAGTTTTGACCGAAGGTTAGTGTGTAGACTTTCGGCACGGTATCGTTTGATCCGGTATGGTAGTACAATTGAATGATGCTACCTCCTGAACTTAAATCAAAGTAACCTGTGGCCGAGTTGCCGCTCGTGCTCACGTCTCTGAACTGAAGTCCTGGAACTTCCAAAACGAACTCCTCGTTATCTGCAAAATGAGCATCACCATTGATGGCTGCATCAAAAATTACACTTTGAAAGTAGGCTGGATCCGCATCGAAAGACAAGGTTCTGACCAAGGAGTCTACTCCGTTATAAACGATTTGATCGGGATCAAGTGTCAAAACCGTATCGGCGATTGGGTCGGCGGTTACGGGCACCTGATTGCTGTAGTAGCGTACGGTGTCGTACAATGGATTGATCAAAGGGGCCATCTGCAAATGCATTTGTCCACCCGTTGGTCCGTACGTAGCATTGTACGCAAGACGGACCTTCACAGAATCACAAATGGTGCTATCTCCGAAGTCCGGATTGATTTTACTCAATAATATTCTGGTCGAAAACGAAGAATTGATGGACCCAAAAATCGGGTCTTGCATATTGCCGAGAGCAGCACGCGAAGGACTTGAGGTTACAATGCTGTCCCAGGCGGTGGTGTAGCTGATGACAGGAAAAACCAACTTCTCCCCGAGCTCGGGACGGTCGTCCACAAACTTGCCCGAGCCAATGGTACCATTGCTCTTTTCACAGTTCGTTGTACTGAGCGCTAGGGCTACGAAAGCTAGGGCGCGGAGGATCTGCTTATTCAATGTCTGATGCTACCAAAAGAGATTCATAAATCTTGATTGCGTCTTCTGGGCTCTCAGCAAAACCTTTACCATCGATTACTTCGATGCCATTTGCTTTACAGAATTCCTCCACGTGCGCAGTATTGCCTTCACCTAGGATCACTACATCGGCATATTTAGCACCAATGAGCTGAAGGTCCTCACAAGTTGGAGCATCTAGTCCTTCAACCAGTTCAGGGGCGATTTCATCGAACAGCATTCCTGACTTGAGATTAGGTCCGAGCGTCCCTTCGAAGCCATTGTCGTATGCAGAGAATACAATCTTCGCATCTTTAAAAATTGGGTTATCACTTTGGAAGAGACGCAAGTACATCGGTACTAGCGAAGACATCCAACCGTGTACATGGATTACATCCGGCTTCCATCCTAACTTTTCAACGGTATCAATAGCACCTTTTGAAAAGAACAGTGTACGTTCATCATTGTCCTCGAACTGATTTCCGTCTTCATCTGCGTAAGTAAACTTGCGCTTGAAGTATTCTTCGTTATCAATGAAATACACCTGCATGCGAGCACCAGGAACAGACGCAACCTTTATGATCAAAGGCATGTCCATGTCGTTGATAACGACGTTCATACCGCTCAAACGAATAACCTCGTGCAATTGGTGACGACGCTCATTAATGACACCAAAACGTGGCATAAATACGCGTACCTGATGGCCGGAATCATTCGTCTTCTTCGCCAATGCAAGCGTTGTGCTTGAAATGGTGTTTTCAGGTAAATACGGATGAATTTCTTGTGAGATGAATAGGACTCTCTTGCTCTCCATAAAAGGAACGTTTGTTAGAAATAGATTGCAAAGATACCCATTTTACGCCTTTATATCAAAGAATGACCTAGTTTTGAGGCCCTTTTAACACTTTATGAGGCTCCTACATTCCCTTGAAGAATTAAAGCAGTGGCAATCCTGCCTTGGGCAGATGCCATTAGGATTTGTACCAACCATGGGTGCCTTACATGAAGGCCATCTAAGTCTTGTTGAAATGAGTTTGGCTCGCGGGGCTCAAACCTTGGTAAGCATTTACGTCAATCCAACGCAATTTAACAACGCAGAAGACCTAGAGAAATATCCAAATACCCTCACCCAGGATCTTGAAATGCTCGAGAAATTGGGTTGTCATGCAGTGTTTTTACCCACGGCGGAAGTTTTGTATCCGAAAGGTTTAAAATCAAGGGGGTTTGATTTTGGCACATTGGCTTTGAACATGGAGGGTGCAGGAAGGCCCGGGCATTTTGAAGGCATGGCTACCGTTGTGACCAAGTTTTTCGAACTGATCAAACCTGATTTTGCCATATTTGGCGAGAAGGACTACCAACAACTCTGTATTGTTCGCCAGGTGGTTGAGCAGGAAAATTGGCCGGTAGAAATTGTTCCAGGACCCATTGTCCGAGAATTCGATGGCTTAGCGATGAGCAGCAGGAATATGCGCCTTTCCACTGAAGAACGCGAGAGTGCTGCACAGATTTATGCAACTTTAAAATTCGCCACTGAAAATTGGACAGCATACGACTCCGTTGAGGCGTTGGAAAAAGCCTGTACCGTGGCCTTGAATGCCATTCCTCATCTAAACGTTGAATACGTTACGTGTAGTGACCAACGCGAACTCCAGCGAATAACGAAATTGGACCCCAAAGTACCTGCACGAATCTTCGCAGCAGTGCAATGCGGAAAAGTCCGACTCATCGATAACCTTCCTCTTTTTTAAACTACTTTTGCCGCATGCAAATTGAGGTTGTAAAAAGTAAAATTCACCGCGTGCATGTCACCGGTGCTGAGCTAGATTATATTGGATCCATCACATTGGACCAAGATCTAATGGACGCTGCAGGTATTGTCCCTGGTGAGCGTGTGTACATCGTAAACATCAACAATGGCGAACGCTTTGATACCTACACCATCGTAGGTGAGCGCGGCAGTGGCGAGGTGACCTTGAACGGTCCTGCAGCGCGACGAGTTCAAAAAGGCGACATCATTATTATCATTGCCTACGCACGCATGGGCGTTGAGGAGGCGAAAGCATTCAAACCAAGCATTGTCTTTCCTAACGAGGCGACTAACACCCTAGTGTAAGGATGAACGGAGCGCTAAAAAAGACCATTCAATATGTCCTCTTCTTGGGCATAGGACTGGCTTTGCTCTACCTCACTTTTAAGAATGTCAATCCAATAGACCTTTGGAATAATATCAGAGCTGTTTCCATTGAAGGCTTTGCACTCATTGTTTTTATAGGTTTTGTAGCGATTGTTTTTCGCGGTCTACGTTGGGTACAGATGCTTCAAAGTTTAGGCTATGAAGTCAAAGGCAGTCGCGCCATTGCAGCTGTTGCCTTCAGCTATTTAGTGAATCTTGTTACCCCGCGTGTCGGAGAAGTTGCGCGGTGCACCGCGTTGAACCGCACGGACAATGTACCTATCGACAAGCTCGTGGGTACCGTGGTGCTCGAGCGGGTGGTAGATACCTTGCTGTTTGGAATGGTCGTGCTATCCACCGTATTCATTTCAAGCGATGAATTGGCCAGCTTCCTCAGTGAAAGTGGTGCTCAATTGCCTGAGCTATCGGCAACTACCATCTTCATCGCATCTGGCGTTGCAATCGCAGGAATACTGATGGTGTATTTGACTCGTAAGATTTGGCTGCAATGGGGATTTGCACAAAAAATTGCCGGATTTGCTACCGGTATGATTACCGGACTGCGCAGCCTACGAACGGTAAATAATAAGCCCCTGTTTTGGTTCTACTCAATAGGGATTTGGAGTTGCTATGTGGCCACCATCGCGGTAGGCTTTACCATCGTGAGTGGCCTAGAACGTATTGGCCCAGAGCAGGCGTTTTTTGTAAGTGTAGCGGCTGGTTTAGGATTCGTGATTCCTGTACCTGGAGGAATTGGAGCATACCATTATCTCGTTTCAAAGGCATTGGTCGTTTTAGGCCTCTCCCCATTCGTTGGAACCTCTTTCGCGACGCTCATTCACAGTTCTCAAAGTTTAATGTTCGTCTTTACTGGCGCCTTGGGTTTTGTTTTTCTCTATTTTGCAGGAAGAAAATAACCCTTCCACATGGCAAAACAGAAAAGCGTCTTCATTTGTACTCAATGCGGCACCCAACACAGCAAATGGATGGGGCAATGCCAGGGGTGTAAAGAATGGAATACGCTCGTCGAGGAAGTAGAGGTAAAGAGCAAGCCCGACCCTAGGGCTTGGAGTGGCGATAGTGCTGCCGCAAAACCTATTCGAATTGAAGATGTGGAGCACACCTCCGTTCAACGTTTTCCCGTTCCCGATTATGAGTTTGCTCGAGTTTTAGGTGGAGGAATTGTTCCTGGTTCCGTAACCCTTCTGGGCGGTGAGCCGGGCATCGGAAAAAGTACCTTGCTGCTGCAACTCGCTTTGAGTTTTACCGGTACAGTAGCCTATATATCGGGAGAAGAAAGCCCGTCTCAAATCAAGTTGCGTGGGGAGCGTATAGGAAAAGCCGTGAGCGAGTTGTACTTGCTCAGCGAAACCAAAACCGAAGCGATTTTCAATCATTTAAAGAACGTCAGGCCGCATTTGGTCATTGTGGATTCCATCCAAACGTTGCACGTTCCACATGTTGAAAGTACGCCTGGTTCAGTTGCGCAAATCCGAGAAAGCGCTGCAAGTTTTATTCGATACGCCAAGGAGACCGGCACACCCGTTTTGTTGATTGGTCATATCAATAAAGAAGGCAGTATTGCCGGACCAAAGATTTTAGAGCACATGGTAGATGTGGTCTTGCAGTTTGAGGGGGATCCTAACCTATTGTACCGCATTCTAAGAGCACATAAGAACAGATTTGGCTCCACCCATGAGATCGGGTTGTACACCATGGAACAAGGCGGGTTGTACGGGGTGGAAAACCCAAGCGATTTGCTCGTGACCAAGCAGCACGACGGACTGAGTGGAAATGCCGTGGCCGTAATGGTAGAAGGTGTGCGTCCAATGTTGATCGAGATGCAGGCGCTGGTATCTACTGCGGTTTATGGCACACCACAGCGCTCGACTACAGGTTTTGACACACGCAGATTGAACATGCTGTTGGCGGTGTTGGAGAAGCGTTGTGGTTTCCGATTAGGCCAAAAAGATGTGTTTCTAAATGTGACCGGTGGGTTAAAAGTCGACGATCCAGGATTGGATTTGGCAGTGGTTGCCGCCATCTTAAGTTCCAATGCAGACGAGCCTATTTCTGGCAAGGTATGCTTTGCCGCCGAAGTGGGATTGACCGGTGAGGTTCGCCCAATCACGCGAGTGGAGCAGCGCATCAAGGAAGCAGAAAAATTGGGCTTCGACAAGATCTACATTAGTGGACACCACCAATTAGAAAAATCCCACTACAGCATTGCCATAGTGGGATTGAAACGTATTGAAGAATTGGTTCAAGCCCAATTCTAATCCATCTTACTCGCCGCCTTCCAAGAGGTTGGCCAGCTCGCTCAAATCTGGAGTCAAAATAATTTCCGTACGACGGTTCACCGCCTTGTTCGCTGGGCTGTCGTTGGCCACCAAAGGAACAAATTCCCCACGACCGGCTGCCGTAATACGCTTTGGATCGAG
>CAYNLA010000056.1:0-9225 GCA_964397915.1 uncultured Polaribacter sp.
GTGAGAACGTAGGTGTAGGTAAAGACCACACATTGTTCGCACTAGTTGACGGTAAGGTTGAATTCCGCAAGAAAAAAGACAACAAATCTTACGTTAGCGTAGTGCCAAACGCATAAGGATTGTTTTGTTTTAGACAATAGAAACCCGGTTCGCGAGAATCGGGTTTTTTTATTGGCCATGAGCAACCTCTTGCATCATCGCACCCATCTCTCTGAGGGTCGCATCCAAAGGCGTGTATTGGCCTATGAGCTCGCTTCCCGTGGTTCCATCGTATGTATTTCGTGAGAATAACATGATACGTGAAGAAGCCGAAAAGAATCGACCAATTAAGGGCAACGTTTTAAGAAAATCCAATCGACGCATTCTATTCAACCATGGGATTCTGGTGAGTTTATAAAAATCACGTTTCACTCCCATACCCAAGGCCATTCCGCGCAGAAGAACATCAAATTCCGGATTTGAACCAACGGCAACAATTGGTCCTAAAACGCGATGAATGTGTGCGCGTACAACTATGTTCGCTACATCACGGACATCCACGACACCGGAGCGACCGTCGGTACTTACCGGAAGTGTTTTGTTCCAAATTCGCTTCCATAGCTCTTGTGGAGCATGATTCAGCGGCCCAAGTCCCAATATCACTCCAGGTCTAACAATGGTGACCGATTGCCCCTCTTCGTGAGCGCGCCACACCTCGAGTTCACTTTGAATCTTACTTTTCGCATAGGTCCCTAAGGCCTCTTTATTCTTGTTGGGTTGAAAGTCACTCGGTCCCAAAACAGCAATTTCCTCCAAGGGCGCAGCATTTCCCATTACCGCAATGGACGAGATTTGAGTAAAGTGGCTGGCCTGCAAGGATTCGGACATCAATAAGGCCTCTTTGACTAATCGAACATTGGGGTTACTCCCCTTGGCTCCTTGATTGATATCTATGACCGCTGCTGCATGAATAACCGAAACACGTCCGTCTATATTGGGAACGATCAATTCTGCTGCTTCAGCACCATCCAATAAATCGGTCGTGATCCAATGAATTTTTGGGTGTGATTCCAACCAAGTTGAAGGCATTTGAAAAAACCTAGAGGTCATTTGAAGCTGCGCTGTAGAAGAACTGGCGCGTTTCAAGGCAATTATTTTACCCTCAAAGGCAGGATTTTGAGCACATCCCAGCAATTCTGCAAGAATAAAGGAACCCAATTGGCCCGTTGCGCCCGTTAATACAATTGATTGCATAGAATCCATGAACAAAAACCTGTTGTGAAGGTAGTGGTTATTACTTTTGTAACCCTATTACTTTCCTTATGAAAAAAGCTGAGATTCAAGAAGCATTAAGCCATGTTGGCAACAGCACGGAATCCAATATTGTCGCGGCAGATCTCGTTCGCAACATCCAAATTTTCGGAGACGAAGTAATTATTGATGTTGAGAGCTTGAGCCCAACGTTACAGGCGAAGAAAAAGCTTGAAGTCGATATCATGAAGGCCATTCACGATAAAGTGAATGAAAAAGCTAAAGTTGTGGTCAATGTTAGTGTGAGCGATCGCGCAAAAGACACTCCAGCGAACCCGATTAAGGGAGCACCCATACCTGGTGTTCAAAATATAATTGCCGTAGCCTCAGGAAAAGGCGGAGTAGGCAAAAGTACCGTTACAGCAAACCTTGCGATCACACTACATAAAATGGGATTCAAGGTGGGACTCATCGATGCCGATATTTATGGCCCATCTGCCCCCTTAATGTTTGACGTTCAACATGCAAAACCGATGAGTGTGCATGTAGACGGAAAAAACAAGATGGGACCCGTCGAGGCGTATGGCATTAAAATCATGTCTATCGGATTCTTTGCACAAGTCGATCAAGCCGTTGTGTGGCGCGGCGCCATGGCAACCAAAGCATTGACCCAGCTAATTCACGATGCACACTGGGGAGAATTGGACTTTTTATTAATTGATCTACCTCCAGGAACAGGAGACATTCACCTAAGCATGGTACAAAATGTCCCAGTTACGGGCGCAGTAATCGTTAGTACTCCTCAAAAAGTTGCCTTAGCTGATGCACGCAAAGGAGTGGCCATGTTCAAAATGGATCAAATTAGCGTTCCTGTTTTGGGGTTGATAGAGAATATGAGCTATTTCTCTCCCCCTGAACTGCCGGAAAACAAATACTACCTCTTCGGGAAAGAAGGTGCACGTAACTTAGCTACTGCAATGGACATCCCATTCCTTGGTGAGCTACCCCTTGTGCAGAGCATTCGGGAAGCAGGAGATGTTGGTCGACCAGCAGCACTTCAAGATGGAACGGATACGCCGTTGGCTTTTGAAGAAATCACTCGTAATATTGTAGCAGAAGTAGCGAAGCGAAACGATAATCTGCCACCAACAGAAATTGTACGCATTACCACAATGGCGGGCTGCTCCACGAAATAACAATGAGCGAATTAATTGAACGCATAGAAAAAGCCCTCGATGAGGTGCGCCCATTTCTCGCCAACGACGGAGGAGATGTGAGCGTAGTTGCCATCGAAGGCAGTACCCTTAAGGTCCAATTTCATGGGGCCTGCGTTGGATGTAAGGTCAGTGACTTTACGCTCAAAGGCGGCATTGAGACCACCATCAAAAAGTACGTACCCGAGATTGAAAGCGTTATCGCAATCAACGAATAAACCCACTAGATCATGCTGGAAATTCAGCGAATCAGAACGGCGCCAGAAGCCATTATTGAAGGCTTAAAAAAGCGCGGCATCGATGCCACAGAAACGGTGAATCAACTCATCGAATTGGACGCTAAAAGACGTACCATTCGCCACGAGCTTGAGGAAAAACAACACCAAAGCAATTCTTTAGCGAAAGAAATAGGGACCTTGTATAAAAGCGGCAAAGCTGCTGAAGCAAACGAACTGAAGGCACAAACTTCCGCACTTAAGGAGGCGATAAAGGCACTCAACGATCAAGTTCAAGAGGTCGCTGATAAAGAACATGAACTCATCCTAACCCTACCAAACGTGCCTCACGAGAGCGTAAAAGCCGGTAGAGATGAAAAAGACAATGAAGAAGTAAGCCGCGAAGGAGATATTCCTGATTTAGGCGAAAACGCCAAACCTCACTGGGAATTGGCTGATCAATACAACCTGATCAATTTTGAATTGGGTGTTAAAATCACGGGGGCAGGCTTCCCTGTTTATGTCAATCAAGGCGCCCGTTTGCAACGCGCCATGATCAACTTCTTCCTCGATGAAAATCGCGCAGCAGGATATACGGAATACCAACCACCACACTTTGTTAATGCGGCTTCTGGATACGGCACAGGCCAGCTACCGGACAAAGAGGGACAGATGTATGAAATGCCTTTGGATGGTTTGTACGCTATTCCAACCGCAGAAGTTCCCATCACCAATCTTTTCCGTGATGAGATTGTCAATGCCAACGACTTCCCAATCAAGAGTACAGCCTATACTCCTTGTTTCCGTCGTGAAGCAGGATCTTATGGAAAAGACGTTCGCGGACTGAACCGCTTGCACCAGTTTGACAAAGTAGAAATTGTAACCATTGAACATCCTGAAAAGAGTTACGACCGATTGGATGAAATGGTAGCACATGTCGCAGGATTGTTGCGTAAACTTGAGTTGCCGTTCCGCATCCTTCGTCTTTGTGGGGGCGATGCAGGATTCACCTCTGCCTTAACCTACGACTTTGAAGTATATAGTGCTGCACAAGAGCGATGGTTAGAAGTTAGTTCCGTTTCTAACTTTGAAACGTTCCAAGCAAATCGTCTCAAACTTCGCTTTAAAGACGAAAACGGCAAATCACAATTGTGTCATACACTCAATGGATCTGCTATGGCACTTCCTCGTGTATTGGCAGCCTTATTAGAAAATCACCAAACTGCGGATGGCATTCGTATTCCTGAAGCGCTCGTTTCTTACACTGGGTTTGATAAAATTTCCTAGTACATGAGGCACATTGCGGTACTTCTTTTGAGTTTAACAGCGTTAATTGGTTGTACACAAGATCCTTGGGTGCCTGTAATGACCAACAAGCTGGATTCCATGATCACCCTAAGTAAGAGTCATGAATCGGTCATAGCCTCAATAGATAAAGACCGAGTTGCAACGGCCTTTGAAGTCCTTGGTGCCTATGAGGTTTTCTTCAATGAAAATCTTGACGAAATGCAACGGTTGGAGGTAGATAAAAGCATGTACACGGGCCCATTGTATCGCATGACCAATTGCGTCAAATACCTAGGACGTGTTGATGGCAGCTTCAGCTCTGAAGTTGACCCTTTGAAGAATACGGTACAACTAGAGCACCTCCTTGCAGACGTTCGCTCAAGCATACTAGACAGTGCTGGTGCTGTGAACTACTTTAATCAAGAAGCTACTATTTTACGCAGTACCGACCGTATCATCAATAAGAGCTACGGCGGTTGCTTCACTTGTCTGCGAGAATATGACTCTTTAGTAGTCGTATTGGACTCTTTGAAAGGTTTTATCTTGGCGCCACATGCGCAACTATAAACTACTCGTATTATTTTTCCTATCGGGCACCTTGGCAGCTCAGAAGAATCCCAATCCAAATTGCGATTCACTGATGCTACAAAAAGTCTACGACGAAGCCATTGATTGCTACGAAACCAAATACAAGCAAAATCCTACGGGTCCGGCCTTTGAGAAATTATTACAAGCATTTCTCGTTGTTGAAGACTCTGCCGCAGCAATTAAATTGACCAAACGCCAAAGCAAAGAATTTGGGCACCTTCAACCCCAATACTATGTCCATTATTGGCACTTAGCTAAAGTCTTGGGACGACGAGGTCCAGATTTTGCGATTCTCGAAAACCTCACTCGAAACAACCCATTTACAGTCCGAGCAACGGTACAACAACTCGAACGCTACGGCTACCTCCAAGAAGGAATCGACCTGTTTCTTTTAGCCGAATCCATCAAACCACAGATTAATACCGCTTACGAGCGGGCGCAGTTACATGCGCAACTGGGCCAGTATGAAGCGCAATATGAGGCTTATCTACTCGCACTAAACCAGAACAGAGGCTACCTCGCCACCATCGAAGCTAAGATTGCTCAGAACCTCAGCTTCGACGCCACAGGGGTGCACAGCTCAACCTTGAGGAAGGTATTACTCCGTGCCATCGCACAAAACCCAAGGGGCATCGAAGAGCGCCTTTACCTCTTTGTCTTGCGTCAAGAGGGCGATTTCGAACAAGCCATCGCGTATTTAAAAGCGAAGTCGAAACGCGAAGAAATGCCTGTGGAACAATTGTATGAAGTCGGACTGGAATGTGCGGAAATGGAGCAATGGGAATTGGCCAACCAATGCTTTGATTTTCTTTTAAGCGACCCTACGACCTTACGCTACGTGGGCCGATTAGATGCTGTCCTTGTCGCACAAGCCAATACATACACCGCCTCAAACAACCTAATCGCGTTTAATACGCTTCTCGAGCGCTATCCAATTGGAACAGAGCAAGGATTGTTCAACTTTGAAGTATTGCGCGCCGAAGCAATTTTCAATCAAAGTCCAGGACGGGAGCAAGATCTAACAAAGCTTTTGACCCATTTGGACCTGTTACGTAATTCCTACAGCAACGAAAAACAACGTGGAATCACATACACCATAAGCGGAAACGCGCAACGTCTAATGGGCGACTACGATGAAGCTCTTATGGACTACGCTCGGGCTGAAATGCTCTTGGGCGACTCCGATGAAGGCGACATTGCGCGTCTACAGAAAGCCCTATGCGCATTCTACAGTGGAGATATACTCTGGGCGAAAACCCAATTGGAGGTCCTACTTAAAAGTTCCAGCAAGTCTATTTCTAACGATGCCATGGAATTCGCATTGCTCATTTCCGCAAACTCGGTGGAGGATACTTTAATGGAAGGGTTAGTATTGATTAAAGATGCCATGCTTCTAGAATCACAAAACAGATTGGACAGCGCCATCCAAGTGTACGAAAGTAAATTACCAATCCTCTTGGCACATGAACTCTATGACGACTTATTGTTCCGCCTGGGCAAACTTTACGAACGTACCGGCGATTATAACCAAGCACGAAGCTACTTCCTTCAACTCAATTCGATAGCAAGTAAAAGCATGTGGAAGGAGGAAGCAGCCTTTTACCCTGCTAAAATGGCTTACCGCCTTCAGCTCCCCGAAGCACAACAAGAGCTTGAAGATTATTTGGTTGCATATCCGGCCGGAATCTTTACTGAAGATGCAAGACAGTTCTACCGTACCTTTACTCCATGAGCATACACATCTATAATGTTACGATCGCAGTAGATCCCTCCATCGAAGAACGTTGGAAAAAATGGATGTTAGAAATCCATATTCCAGAAGTTTTGGCAACAGGCATGTTCTATGGATATACCATGACCCAGGTATTTCCGGAACAAGAACAAGAGCACCCAAGCTTCAGCGTTCAGTATCGCGCAACGGATTTGGAGAGTATCAAACTTTATATGCAGATGTATGCCCCTGAGCTGAAAGAAAAATCAGCCAAAGCTTGGGGCAATCATGCTCTTGCCTTCCGTACTATTTTAGAGGTCCTTGACGAAAAATAATGTCTCAAACTCATTGCTTTACCCTATCCAACGGCTTGCGTTGTGCTTTTCAACAAAAGAAGAGTACGGTAGCTCACATTTCAGTAGCTATAAAAGCAGGATCTCGCGATGAATTAGAACATCAACAAGGACTCGCGCATTTCATAGAACACAACCTCTTCAAGGGTACTTCGAAACGCAAAGCGTACCACATACTCTCGCGGCTTGATGATGTCGGCGGTGAACTCAATGCTTATACGACCAAGGAAGAAACAATCGTTCATGCAAGCTTCCTGAAAACAGATCTTCGACGAGCCATGGACTTGGTCAGTGATGTCGTGTTTCGCAGCACCTTCCCGGAGAAGGAACTTGAAAAAGAAAAAGAGGTAATCAAAGACGAAATTCACAGCTATTTGGACAGTCCAAGTGAGCGGATTTTTGATGATTTCGAAGATTTTATTTTTCACGGTGATCCAATAGGGCGAAATATTTTGGGAACACCGCAAAGTGTTGATGGACTTGGTCGTGAAGACATTTTGGAATTTCAGGGCAGAACGTACACGGCTGATCGTATAGCGGTCTCTGTAGCCGGTCCAATGAGCCTTTCTCGCGTAGAAGCCATGGTCAATGAATTCTTCGGGAATGTAAGGCTGTCTGAAAACAATTGGAATGCCACCTTCAGTGCTCCGTTCCAACCTGAGCGAAAAGTAGAAAGTGTAGCTCAGTTCCAAGATCATTATATGATTGGCTGGCGAACACCCGGAATACATCATGAACACCGTCGTGCGCTTTTACTGCTGAATAACATATTGGGGGGACCCGCTATGAACAGCCGACTAGGATTAAACATCCGTGAAAAGCACGGTATCGCATATAACATCGAAAGCTTCCTGAACCTATACAGTGATGTGGGCATGCTAGGCATCTATCTAGGTTGTGATCCTACACAGACCAGCCGCGCAGCCGATTTAGCCGCAAAAGAGGTTAAAAAACTCATGGAACGACCACTAGGTACGCTTCAATTGAGCAAGGCAAAAAATCAATTCATAGGACAAATGGCATTAGGTGAAGAGAATGGACTTAATGCCTCCATTGGCGCTGCGCGCGCCCTTCTTTATTTTGGTCGCGTAAATAGCTTCGATACTGTTGCAAAGAAAATTAACGCCATCAACACCACCGATTTGCTTGAAGCTGCCAATACTTATTTGGACGCTGAGATGGCCTATGAACTCATCTATAAAAAGGCATAAAACATGGAGTTTCTCAGCGACGACTTACATGAATACATCGCAAAGCACACTTCAAAAGCACCTGATTATCTTGATGAATTAGAACGTGAAACTTGGCTCAAAGTATTAATGCCACGAATGCTCAGCGGGCACGTTCAAGGTCAAATTTTAAAGATGTTCTCTGCCATGATGCAGCCAAAATACATCTTGGAAGTGGGCACATATACAGGGTATGCTTCACACTTTTTAGTAGAAGGCTTAAGCACCGACGGAGAGTTCCACGCAGTTGAAATTAACGAAGAGCTGGAGACCATCATCAAAAAGTATTGGGCCCATCACCCAAAATCTGCGCAAATGCACCTTCACATTGGCCCTGCCAGCGAATTACTTCCAACACTCAATAAGCCTTGGGATCTCATCTTCTTAGATGCCGACAAAGAGGGACTTCAGGCCTACTACGAGGTCCTCATACCCCTGATGCCCAGAGGAGCTATCATACTCATCGACAATATCTTATGGTCGGGAAAAGTCATTGGCGGACCAAATTCAAACGATAAGGACACCAAAGCCATTATTGCCTTGAATGAATATGTGGCGAACGACCCTCGCGTGGAGCAAGTTATTTTAAGCGTACGGGACGGAATTATGATGGTAAGGAAACTTTAAATAATCGTTTCCTTTACTTATCTTGTTGGCACTTTAACTCTACTTAATTAAGTTTTATGAAAAAAGTTCTACTCCTTGCTGCAGTGGCACTAGGTTTCAATGCTATGGCACAAGACGCTGCTAATGCGCGTTTGATGCAAGCCGAACTTCCTGTCTCCTCAGCTGCCAAAGAAAAAATCGAAGACATCATCTTGAAAAGAGGTGGTGCTGTAGACGAATTGTACGACTACACCGATTTCTTGTACCAATACTACAGTTCAGACATGGTATTGGGTGCAATTACTACTACTCCAGATTCAACCACCACGATCGTTTATAGCGACGGTAGTGCATCTGCATCTTACAACCACGCTGTTGGTGCATTGTACGACTTCAACTACTACGGTTGGGGCGACGGTGAGTTCGAAGATGGCGATCAAGTAACAATTGACTCACTTTTCGTAGTGGGTGGTTACGAAATCTACAACTCAGATAACGACGCTGATAAGATTCGCTTCACCATCTTTAAAGGTGCTGATGGTTTCTCTGCACCATTCTCTGGTGTACAATACCCAGCTGCTTACTTTGCTGCACTTCCATCAACAGTTCAGCCAACGGCGAAAACAATGGACTACGCAGGTAGCACTTCACATGGTGTAGCAGGTGGACCAACCTCTACTTCAACAGTACAGATTGAATACACGTTGGACGAAGGAGATACTTCTGTTGCTGTAGTTGGTGTTGAAGTACCAAACGGTGGTTTCACTATGGACGGTGACGAGTTGTTAGGGA
>CAYNLA010000057.1:0-4428 GCA_964397915.1 uncultured Polaribacter sp.
ACAATACCTACCGACGCCCAGGTCCGCGAGGCGAGAGCCTCGCAATCCTAGTCGGGGACAAAAATGGCCCGAACAGATTCTTCAAAACCTAAATTCATGTATCTTGAAATTCCTTAATTCTAAAATCATGAAACTAAACCTAGCCGCCCTGCTGGTTACAGCGGCATTACCCCTATTACAGCTTCACGCACAAGATTCATTATCCGTAGAACAAACATGGTTCCATAAATGCCCAGATGCAGACCGCATTAACGGGATAAGTTCAGAACGCGCGTACAAGGAATTGGTCCCGTATAAAATCATTCAAACCGTAACCGTGGCAGTCATTGATGGCGGTACGGACATCACCCATGAAGACCTTAAGGAGGTGTTGTGGGTAAACAAAGGTGAGATCCCTGATGACGGTATTGATAACGACGGAAATGGATACGTCGACGATATTAATGGGTGGAGTTTTTTAAGTGGACCAGGCGGCGAAATTGGACCTGAACAAATGGAATTTGTTCGTGACATGAACCGATTATTGGCGAAATCGGACCTCAGCGGAGCCGAAAACAAGCAACTCAAGAAGTATCAAAAGCGCTTGAAGAAGGACCGAAAATCTGCAGAGAAGAGCATTGGCTTTATGCGCAAACTCAATGACGGCTACCGCGCTATTGAAGCACATTGCGAAGGGGTATTGACCAAGGAATGTGTGGAAGCGTACAAAGAGCTTGAAGAGGCAGGCTTTACAGACAAGCTCGTAGCCATGGCCACTGTTCGCATGCTTGAAGACGGTATGGAGCAATGGCAAATCGAGGAAGAAATTACAGGAGGTTTTACGCACTTTAATGATCAATTAGAGTACCACCTGAATCCAGAGTTCAGTCCGCGCGAAATGGTGGGTGACGATCCTGAGAGCAACGACAATCCTTACTATGGGGATAACCGAGTATATGGACCGGATGCTTCGCACGGTACTCACGTGGCCGGTATTATTGGAGCGAAACGCAACAACGGCATCGGTATGGATGGCGTGGCAAACAATGCGCGCATCATGACCTTGCGTGTTGTCCCGAACGGCGATGAGCGGGATAAGGACGTAGCGAATGCCATTCGATATGCAGTTGATAACGGCGCGAAGGTGGTCAATATGAGCTTTGGCAAGGATGTCGGTCATATGGACGCTGAAGTTGAGTCGGCCATTCAATACGCGGCAGAGCACGATGTTTTGTTGGTACATGCTGCGGGTAACGATGGCCACAGTGTCGATAAATACAAGAACTACCCCAACGGTTGGAATGAAGCTGCGGATACCCGATACGATCACTGGATAGAGGTGGGCGCTTCACGTTACGGGGACTATGAAAAATTGGCTGCGCCGTTCTCTAACTACGGGGTGCAAGTGGATGTTTTTGCCCCAGGGTATGAGATCTATTCTACAGTGCCTCAGAGTAGATACCAAAGCAACAGCGGTACTTCGATGGCCGCACCGGTAGTGGCGGGAATGGCCACCTTGATTCGCGGGATGTATCCAGAATTAAGCGCATCCCAAGTCAAAGATGTCATTGTACTATCAAGCGTGAAATACGATGAAAAGGTTGTGATGCCAGGAAAGAAAAAGAAGAAGGTTCATTTCTCTAAGCTTTCAGAATCTGGTGGTGTTGCAAACCTATATACAGCCTTGGCTTTAGCGCAAAGCATCCGTGACAAGGCGAATGAAGTCCAAGATTAAGGTCGGAGCGTAAGCTGTGCCTTCGCAAAGATTTGTGTGCCTGTGTAGCCCTGATTAGGGGCTGCATAGGTGCTACTTCCTATGTAGTAAATGGTGAAGGGACCAGGCTGGTATTGCAGGAGCGGCTGGAAGAGGTAGTCGCCGGAGAATTGGTTCCACTGTGTAATTAATCGGGCCTGAACAAACCTATTGGGGTTGTAGCGGAGTACGCTGCGCCAAATCCAACCTTCGTAAATCATGCCGCTGCCGTCACGCTCCCACAGTGAGCTGTAATTTCCGGTGAAATTCGCTTGGAAATTCCCAAATAGCTGTAGGTTCATTTCCATTCCGGTATTCAGTCCGTTGCCAATTCGCGGAGTGGCCGCATTGTATGCCACGAATTCTCCAACGTTGGCATAAAGATTCAGTTTAAAGGTTTGTGTAGGATTCCAGCTGGACCATTGCGTAATAGTCGACATGTTCTCGAGTACAGCGCCTTCAAACTCTTCCATGAGGCCATGGGTGGCCCCACCGCCAAGCATGAAGTTGCCGGCAAATTGCGCATTCCAATCCAGGGTGAGCTGCTGCTGTTTCCAACGACCATCGGGCGTGAAGTTGGCTCGCCCCCCAGGGGTGATTTGGTAGAACTTAACCCGTTTTCCGTTGAGTCTGTTGATGTAGCGTTGCCTAAAGCCCAACTCGTTTCTGTTGTTCAGTGGCAAAAAGCCCATATCCGCCCGGAAGGTTTCGCCTACGTGGGTGTAATAGATATCGGAAACCCAGTGCAGGCTGGTGCGTTGTAATCCGGTGGCATGTGAAAAACCATGGAACGTCTCTCCATCCGTAGCCGCGGTATACGTTCCAAAGGTGGCGCCATCTGTGACCCAATCCGTTTCCGGCTCGGCGGTGTACGACCAAGCGTATTCGCCGGTCAATCGCCAGCTGTCGCTCAGGTTTTCGCGAACTGTGAGGGCGTTAAGGTGACCAGAGCCACCGTCCATATAGATTCTGTTCGTGCTGAGGTAGCCGAGATTGGCTCCGTTTTTTCGAGGTCGAGATAGTCGGACTACGGAGGCAAAGCTTTGTCCAGCCGTTCCTAAAATATCGCGGTTTTCCCCGGGCACGAGGTAGGGGCTAGAGCGGTCGTATCCCGCGAGCCCGTAAGTGCGGAGTTTCGAGCCTTGACCAAGATATTTGACCATTCCTGACGGGTTCGCAATGGTGCGCGAATAAAAGTAGTTCATGGTGGTGGCCGTGAGGTCTGCCCCTTCGTTGAAGAACGGTCGGCGCTCCGGGTAGAATAAGCTCGTTGCGGAATTTACGCTTACCTGCGCGGCGTCACTTTCCACGGTGCTGAAGTCAGGGTTGATGGCAGCTTCGATGGAATTCTGTGAGTTAATACCATAGAAAGCGGAGAGTCCAATTCTCCCTGTTGGCGATCCAAAGCCCCCGTTTTCGACAGGAAGTCCTCCCAATACATACGGCAAGAGGTCACGCCGTGTGCCGCCCTTGATGTTTTCGAGGATGAGAAAATCATTGAATTGGCAATCAAAACAAGGATTGTCAAAGTTGCGATTCATGCTGATGGCTCGGTGCACCTGCGGTCCTACATAGTATTCACGGAAGAAACCCACGCGCCACTTTTGAACGGGCTTGTTCTCAAACTGTAATGAACTGAACGGAATGCGCATTTCCATGGTCCAGCCCTTTTCTCCAATGTGAGTTTTGGTATCGTAGGTGATGTTATACCCTACGTCGTATTGACTTTCGTCTTCTATGGTCGGATTGTTATTGCGCAAGTCGATTTGCACACCGTGGGCATTGGCTGCGATAAAAATGGTATTTCGCATGTCTCCATACAGGTCCATGGTGATTCCGATAAAATCATCGCCCCACGCATTGTCGCGCGGCTGAATATTTGCTCTTAAATGATCGATATCTACCAGAGGGCAATCAAAACCTATGATTAGCGCTTCTTCCGTTCGGTAAACATAGGCCTTAGCTAAAACAGGCGGCGTTCCATTGGGATCCGGGTCCATTTCATTGAAGAGCTCAAAGGGTAAAGCGTCGGCATACTCGTTTGCTGAAAGTAAACCATCGATCAGCACTCTACCATCAGCATAAGGCACTTCGAGTTCACGAAGAGGATTGAGCTCCTGACTCCAGAGGGCGGCAGGAAGGAACAATAAAAGGGCTAGGCGGCGGATCATTAAGCGGGCTTAGTTTAGCGAGAAGCCGAGGGCAATAGACCCAAGGAAAACCTCTTCACCATAGGCACCGTCTTTGAATAACGGCATACGCTCTAGACGCCCTGTAGCTTTCAGTTTTTTGTACCCAACCTGTGCGAGAAGACCATAGTTCAACGGACGAAGGTTGTAGTTTCCTTGAGAAACTTGGGTGAAATAGCCGTTGTTAAGGTCTCGACCAGCATAAGAAGCTTGTCCTATCCAAGACCAGCGTCCACTGACCCCGAGACCCACATTAAGGCCTTCATTAAACGTTCCTTTCGGACTTAGGTCAAGGTGAACCATTAAGGGTATTTCAAAGGAGGTAATGCTCCAGTTGTTTTGGCGAACACTGTTCATTTGTTGAATGGAAACCAGCCCGGTGGTAGTTCCATAGATCGGGTCTTTGGTCATGGTAACACCATCACTTAGCGCAAAAGTCGCACTGTGGAGTCCCATCGCCCATTGCGCCTGGACAGGAGATTTCACACCGCCAACACGGTATTTTTT
>CAYNLA010000057.1:4528-6068 GCA_964397915.1 uncultured Polaribacter sp.
GCCTCAGGCACTGGTGCCACGTAGTTTTCAAAATATGAGGCGGAAGCTAGATATAGCGCGGAGATAGTAGAATCTATCTTTGCTTGAGCTTCCTCGGCGGTAAGATTACCAGCGCCAAGTTCTCCCATAACAGTGCCTATTTCGAAAGAACCCATGATTAAGGCCTGATGATTATTTGTGAGGGTAGTTTCTTCAAAAACCTCGGCTTCTGCTTCTGTGAAAGCGGTATCATCTGCTGGGGATTCTACAACCTCTTGAGCGGTCATCATAGTACTTAGGGCAAAGGCCGAGTAAAGAAATAGGCGTTTCATAAATGGGAAAGTTTATTGAATAATAAAGGTATGATTTAGGGACGCAAAGACCTTGCCTTATTGCGTGAAGCAGCGAATAAGTTTACCAACACCAGCCAATAGCCAAAGAAGCGATGTGCGTGTCCTCGGGATAGGCATCTGCCTGAAATAGATTTGAAGCATCCAAGCGACCAGTAATCTTAAAGGTTTTATAGCCTAGTTGTGCTTGCCAACCGTATCGGGTAAAAGCGGTATTCATGTTTGATCCGGCTTGCAAAGTAAGGGGTTCGTTCTCCAGGTCCGTGCCGAAAACTGAGGTCATGCTCGTTGCTCGTGCTCCCAAATAAAAACCCACACCTAGATCAATGTGTTTATCAACTTTTCCTCGAGGGCTGAGATCGATATGTAGCATGTTGGCCGCTTCGATATAGGAAATGGTCCAAGTGCTGCGATTGATTTGATTAAAACCGGTGGGAGTAACTAGTTGTGTCTCCACTCCTGCAGGGGTCTGCACTTTTGCTAAAGTTAGTCCATCATTAAACTGAAAAGATTCACTTCTTACACCAATACCTATTTGGTATACAAGTGGGCTGGCCGGACCGAACACCTTGTGTTTTTTACCAAAAGAAACCCCAAGAGTATTGCTTTTAAAAGGATTAATTTCTTTTCCAATGGTGCTGATGTTTTGGTTGTTGTCAACCAAGTAAGTGGTTCCGACTTGCAACTCAAAATAATCGAAGCTTTTCTTCGTAGAGGCGGGCTTCGGCTTTTCAACTTCTTCCAACTCGGCGATATCGATATCAATGTCTAAATCGTCGAGGTCTTCAAGATCTTCTTCAAGGCGTTTGCCAAAGTTTTCACCCCATTTTTCCATGCGCTCCCCAAAGCTTTCGCCCCACTCTTCCATACTCTCGCTAAGTACTTCCATGCGGGCTTCGAAAGCGGCTTCGGCAGCTTCGATTTCCTTCTCTGCCTGGTCTTCGGTGATTTCACCTGCGGCAGCACGGGCATTTATTTCGGCGATTTCAGCACTGAGTTTAGTCGCTTCTGCTGTGCTCTTGGCGACCATATCTGCAACGGCCTCAACCAGTGAGGCTTCTTCTCGTACACCACCGACCTCGTTGGTATCCGTAGGAAAGAAAGTGTTGTTCATTCCGTTCAAGCGCAAACCCAACATGGTGTAAGCGATGGCGATTAATACAAGCAGTTTTCTAGATTTCATAGATATAGAATTAAGGGGTTAGGGTTGC
>CAYNLA010000057.1:6168-9158 GCA_964397915.1 uncultured Polaribacter sp.
TGTTTTGGGGAGTGCAAAGGAAGTTCCAGGACAGATTCAACCTCGCGACGGATCTTTTTTGGGCTAGGGGTAGGAGCCGGAAAGTCTGAAGCCGCGAGGTCTAAATCCACAGGTACATTTTCGGTGGGTTGGATCACTTTTATTGGAGTTGGCATTTCGGGGAGCGCAATGTTTTGGCCAGGCGATACTTCAATAGTGCGCGTTGAGGGATAGAACAGGGCAATAGCTAGAACGACCGAGGCTACGGCAGCATAGGGCGCTAGGTTGCGAATGATCCGCCACGGTGAACGCGCTGGCTTTTCCGAAAGACCGATGTTCACTTTTTCCCATACGTTAGATGAAGGCGTAGCAGTATGGCCTTCTAACGTGGTTTTAAAATGTTGATCGAGCTTATTCATTGTTCAATCGTTCTTGTAATAGTTTTCGTGCCTTGCTAAGCTGGCTTTTACTTGTTCCCGGGGAGATGGCTAACATTTCGGCGATTTCATTGTGGTTGAACCCTTCAATCGCAAAAAGGTTAAACACGGCTCGATACCCTGGGGGCAGGGTTTGTATGAGCGCCATCAAATGGTCTGCTTCAGAACTGAAAGAATTGGCCGCCGGGAGGTCGCCTTCCCAATCGGTTTGGTCCAAATCTTTTTTTAATCTGATGTAGGTTAGGCATTCACGAACCGTAATTCGTTTCATCCAGCCTTCAAAAGACCCTAAGCCATCGTATTTATCAAGACGCGTTAGGATTTTGATAAAGGCATTACTCAATGCTTCCTCAGCTTCTTCCCGTTTCAAATAACGTAAGCATATCCCCAGCAACACCGGTGACATCAAGTCGTACAGGGCTTTTTGTGCTTTTCTATTACCAGCCCTGCAGGGGCCCAGTAAATGCTCCATGGGTTATGCTTCTACTTACTAAGACGACTGTTCGATACCGAAGGGTTGCCTTGGGTTTAAATAATTTTGAAGTTTTGGGTCCAATTAGGAAAAACAGCTTCAGGCGTTGGATAAAATGTATCTTTACTTCAATATATGGCAAGAAAGCACAATAAGCGAGCCAATAAGCGCTCGACAAGCATAGATATCAAGGCCTATGCCCAGGCACTAGAGGGTGTCTTTCGTAAATATCCGACTCGAAAATTCAACTACAAACAACTTGCTTCGCAGTTAGGCTATAAGCCCGCGATGGTCAAAGCAAAGTTGGAAATGGCACTGTCTGATATGGAACGCAACGGCACCATTTTGATGGTGGACCGTGGAAAATACAAGCTGAAATACAATGCAGTGTTCACTACAGGTGTAGTGGATATGGCGGGTAACGGCAACGCATATGTGGTAAGCCCGGATACGGAATCGGACATCCTAATTCGTTCGGCGAATCTCAATCACGCATTAGACGGCGATACCGTTAAAGTGAGTCTTTACGCACGTCGCGGCGGAAAAAAATTGGAGGGCGAAATCATCGAGATCGTTCAGCGCAAGCGCATGGAGTTTGTAGGAACGGTTGAAATGGGCAAAACCTTTGGATTCCTCGTGCCTTCGAGCCGCAAGATGCTGGTGGATATTTTTATTCCTCAAGAGAAATTGGCTGGTGTGAAACACGGACAAAAAGCGGTTGCTCGAATCATTGATTGGCCAGATAATGCGAGCTCTCCTTTTGGTGAGATCGTCGAAGTATTGGGGGATGCAGGTGACCACAACACCGAAATTCACGCGGTTCTAGCCGAATTTGGTTTGCCGTTCAAGTTCCCTGAGGACGTTGAAGAAGCTGCTGAAAGTTTGAACTTGAGTATCGACGAAGAGGAGATCAAAAAGAACAGGCGCGATTTTAGAAACGTCCCAACCTTTACCATTGATCCGGCAGATGCCAAAGATTTTGACGATGCCTTATCCTTACAAAAATTGGAAAATGGTCATTGGGAAGTGGGAGTTCACATTGCCGATGTGAGTCACTACGTCAAGCCCAACTCTATTTTGGAGGATGAAGCTGTAGAGCGCGCAACAAGTGTGTATTTAGTTGATCGTGTCGTTCCAATGCTTCCTGAAGTACTGTCGAATGGAGCCTGTTCACTGCGCCCTAACGAGGATAAATACACGTTTAGCGCCGTCTTTGAAATGGACGAAGAAGGTACAGTTCACAACCGCTGGTTTGGCCGTACTGCGATCCATAGTGACCGCCGATTTGCCTACGAAGAGGCACAGCAGATTATCGAGGACAATCATCCTGAAGGGAAGAAGGCTGATTTCTACGAGGCCATTCGCACCCTCGACGGTATGGCGAAAAAACTTCGTGCTGCGCGAATGGGAAAAGGCGCGTTGAGCTTTGACAAGAAGGAGGTGAAATTCCACTTGGACGAAAACAACGAACCTACGGGCGTATACTTTAAGGTGAGCCGCGACGCCAACCATTTGATTGAAGAATTCATGCTGTTGGCCAATCGTTCAGTGGCAGAGTTTATTGGGAAGGCCAAGAGCGGACAGCCCACAGGCGATACGTTCGTTTACCGTATTCATGACGATCCGGATCCAACGAAGCTTCAAGATTTGAGCAATTTTGTGCGTCAATTCGGGCATGAAGTACGCCTCAACAGCAAAACCGCCATTACGAGAAGCTTGAATAAGATGCTGTCGGACGTTAGGAATACACCGGAGGCAAATATGATTGAAACCTTGACCATTCGTACGATGAGCAAGGCGAAGTATACGACGCAGAACATTGGCCACTACGGATTGGCCTTTGATTACTATACGCACTTTACCTCGCCCATCCGCAGGTATCCGGACGTGATGGTTCACCGATTATTGCAGCACTACCTCGACGGCGGAAAATCGCCGAACTATGTTGAGTATGAATCGCTTTGCGAGCACAGCAGTGAGCGAGAGAAGGCAGCTGCTGATGCCGAACGCGCATCCATCAAATACATGCAGGCCGTATTCCTCGAAAAGCACGTGGGCGAGAGCTTTATGGGGGTTATTTCAGGTGTAACGGAATGGGGTGT
>CAYNLA010000058.1:0-8761 GCA_964397915.1 uncultured Polaribacter sp.
CAAGCCTATGCAGCACGAGGCTGAGAAAAATTTTTAGCACCATAAAAAAGCCGCCCACTGGGCGGCTTTTTTTATGCTTCAGTAGCTACCAATTCGAGCAGCTTCACAATAACATCAGTGGCGCTCTCCATATCTTGTAGACTCACAAATTCATAAGGACTATGGAAGGCATGCTCCCCAGCAAAGATGTTGGGACAAGGAAGGCCCATAAAGCTGAGTTTTGATCCATCTGTACCTCCTCTGATTTTTGCTTTACGCACTGGAAGACCGCAAGCATCTATGGCTTTCTCCGCGAGTGCGACAACCTGCGGATTTTGATCGAGGATTTCTTTCATGTTTCGGTACTGCTCACTAATCTCAATTTCATAGCTCGTGCGCTTGACCGCCTTCGTGGCTTGCTTCGCAAGTGCATTCAAAATCTCGGCATATTCCTCCAATTCTTGCGAATCGAAGCTGCGTAAGATCATCGTAATTCGGACCTCTTCTACTCCACCTTTTATTTCATATGGATGCACAAACCCAGCCTCACCTTTGGTAGATTCAGGCGCCCACTCTTGGCGCGGCAGTAAGCTCAAAAACACACCCGCCGCCTTGAGGGCATTGGCCATCTTTTTATGCGCATATCCCGGATGGGTATTTGCACCTCGGAAAATAACGGTTGCTCCATCTGCCGAGAAGGTTTCATCCTCGATGGAGCCTTTTGTTGCACCGTCCATGGTGTAGCCCCAAGCCGCACCTAACTTCTCAATATCAACGTGATCTGCTCCGCGGCCTATTTCCTCATCCGGAGTAAACAATAGCTTCAACGTCGCATGAGGGAGCTCGGGATTCTTCATTAAATATGCGGCTGCAGTCATGATTTCTGCCACTCCCGCTTTGTTGTCAGCGCCCAATAAGGTTGAACCGTCGGAAGTGATAATGGTGTGTCCTTCCATCTCTTTTAAGGGACCGAAAGCCTTGGGCCCAATGACAATATTTCCTTTTGGCAAGACAATGTCGCCGCCGTCATAGTTGTGATGTAAGGTAGGTACTACGCCTGCACCACTGTATTCTGGCGAGGTATCCATGTGGGAACAGAAGCATATGGCCGGAGCATGCTCGTGTCCTTTTGAAGCCGGCACTGTTGCGTAGACATAGCCTTTCTCGTCCATATGTGCATCACGCACTCCCATCGCAAGCAATTCTTCGACCAGGACGCGGCCCAAATCTTTTTGTTTCTCCGTAGAAGGCACGGTTGGACTGTGCGGATCACTTTGCGTGTCTATCTGAACGTAGCGCTGAAAACGCTCCAACAGGTCAGGGTATTTCATGAACTAAACCGATTTTTTGTGAAGGCTTGAAGGATAGAAAATCGTTCTCACCAAAGTTTCTAGTATGATTCTAATGTCCAACAATAAGGACCAATTTTCAATGTAATAGACATCGGCGCGAATGCGCTCTTTCAAAAGTGCTTCGTCTGCACCCGGGCCGCCACCACGCAAGCCGCGACTTTGCGCCAATCCAGTCATTCCGGGCTTCGCCCAATGACGAATTCTGTAATTTTTTACTAACGCACTATATACATCCACATCTTCAACGGTATGAGGGCGCGGGCCAACCAAAGACATGTGTCCCATTAGAACATTCCAAAGTTGGGGCAACTCATCCCACCCCATTTTCCGCATCCAACGCTGAAGCGCATTCGATGTTCCCGATGAGGGTTTCATTGTTCTGAACTTGACCACCTTGAATGGTTTACCGGAAAGTCCGACACGCTCTTGAATAAACAAAGGCGAAATACCGCTGATCAATAATAACAACGCGCTCAAAGGAAAAATCCAAGAGAGCAAAAGGACAATCGCCAGAAGTGCAAAAACAATATCGAACAGTCGTTTTAAAAGCACATTAGACCACAGTAAAAGGGGCTCCTTTCTTTGAGAAAATATAGGAATTCCCTCAAGCGTGCTCATGTTCATTTGCCCTGCATAGTCTGGCCCCATGTCGGGTAAATAGCGGAAACGTATTCCTCGTTGCTCGGCCCAAAGCTCTGCCGATTTGAATGTATTTGACGCCGGTGAAGCCGCGCAGATGACCTCCTCAATCGGACCCGATTCCTTTGGCAATTCCTCCTTGTGCTTCCCTGCGCAAGACCAGCCCAATTCAGGTCGCGCCTCAACCAATGTCAAAAATGCGCTGGACGTACTGTGTTCGCCTACAAGGTAAAATTTGCGTTGCCACTTCCCCGCGGCCATTTGACGACGGAGGTAGTTGACAAAAAGTAATCGGGAAATCCAGGCAAGTGTGTAAAAAGCGGCAAAAAAGGCAACCAAGAATAATCGGCTGTAGTAATATCCTTTGAGCCCAACGACAATGATTGCGAGAATGGCAAATTGAGCCAAGGCTGCTTGTAAAAGCTGCGCAGTCACGTTTCGCTGCTCCAAACCAGCGGTATAGGTAAAGCTTCCGGACCATCTGCCCACGGCAATCCAGCTCACTCCGGTAAGCACCCACAACTGCAGATAGTAATTGTAGTACTCCGGATTGGAGATTCTCAGGTCTTCAAATCGCCACCACCCAACCAAGGCGAAGAGGCCCAAGATGAGAGCAACATCAGTGATTATGGTGAGTAACCTGTAAATATTTGCGCTTTGGTTCTGCATAAACGACGGTGAAAAGATACTTACTTTTACAGTGATGAGCACAACCGATAGCCCTATTGTATATGCACCCGGAGTTGGACCGGACCGCGCCGCGGCATTAGCGGAGGAATTGGGCATTCGCACAATGAGGCAAATGCTTGAACATTACCCGTTCAGGTATGTGGATAAGACTAAGTTTTTAACCGTCTCGCAACTCAATGCTCACCATGGGGAGGTCCAAATCAAAGGGCTGATCAGCAACTGGGAAACGGTTGGCACCGGGAGGCAAAGCCGATTGGTTGCTTATTTCAAAGACAACACGGGAACTTTGGAATTGGTGTGGTTCAAGGGAGCCAAGTGGATTGGTCGCTCACTCAAAGCAAATACTCCGTTGATCATTTATGGTAAAGTCAATGATTTCAAGGGAAAGAAAAGCATGCCTCACCCGGAAATTTATGCCCCAAATACCCAACAAGATTCTGCCCTGGAGCCCGTATACCCTACGACCGATAAACTGACAAAAAAAGGACTGCACTCGAAGGGATTAGGGAAAATTATTCATGAAGTATTGAGATTAGAACTGCCCAACATCAAGGATCCCCTCAGTGCTGCATTCTTGCAACAGAACGGACTTATTCCGCTCCATCAAGCACTTCAGTGGATCCACTTCCCAAAGAGTCCAGACCATCTTGAAGCAGCGAAAAAACGGATCAAATTTGACGAGTTTTTCTTTCTCCAGCTTACACAGATCAGAAACAGACTTCAGCAAAAAACAGGGATAAAAGGCTATGCTTTCGGAGCGGTAGGACCGACCTTTTTAAACTTCTATGAAAACCACCTCCCCTTTGAACTCACTGGAGCTCAAAAACGGGTAGTTAAGGAAATACGAGCCGATGTTCGCACAGGGGCCCAGATGAATCGACTCGTTCAAGGCGACGTGGGCAGTGGAAAGACCATTGTTGCCTTACTTGCCATGCTTCTGGCCATCGACAATGGATATCAAGCAGCGCTTATGGCTCCCACTGAAATTTTAGCCAATCAACATTTCGAAGGATTGAGTGAATTGTGTGGGCCCGCAGGTATAAGCATCGCATTACTGACCGGAAGCACTTCTGCCGCAGAACGCGCCGCCATACATCAAAGTCTTGCGGACGGTAGTTTGTCTATATTAATTGGCACCCACGCCTTGATTGAACCCACTGTGAAGTTTGCCAATCTAGGTCTTGCTGTGATTGACGAACAGCATCGATTTGGAGTAGCTCAACGCGCCAAACTCTGGAAGAAAAACGAACATCCCCCACATGTCTTGGTAATGACAGCCACGCCCATTCCTAGAACGCTTGCCATGAGCGTTTACGGAGATTTGGACGTAAGCACCATTGATGAGCTCCCACCAGGCCGCAAGCCAATCAAGACCCATCACATGTACGATAAGAATCGGCTCAAGCTCAATGGGTTTATGCAACGAGAAATTGCTAAAGGCCGCCAAGTTTATGTTGTATTCCCCCTCATCGAGGAAAGCGATACACTGGAGCTGAAAAACCTACAGGATGGCTACGAACAACTCTTGCGGGACTTTCCTCGTCCACAATACGAGATTGCAGTGGTCCATGGACGAATGAGTGCAGACGAGAAAGACGGTGAAATGCAACGTTTTGCAAAGGGCAAGGCGAACATTCTCGTTGCCACGACAGTTATAGAAGTAGGCGTAAATGTTCCCAATGCCAGTATTATGGTCATTGAGAATGCAGAGCGATTTGGGCTCAGCCAATTGCACCAGCTGCGTGGACGCGTGGGAAGAGGCTCGGAAGAAAGCTTTTGCATATTAGTCTCTTCCTTTAAACTTACGGAAGATGCTAAAACGAGGCTGGAGACAATGGTGCGAACCCAAGATGGCTTTGAAATCGCCGAAGTAGATATGCAATTGAGAGGCCCTGGCGATATGATGGGAACACGACAGAGTGGCCAATTGCCGTTTAAGTTAGCTTCCCTTACCGGCGATGGTCAATTATTGGCATGGACGCGCCACATAGTGGAACAGTTATTGCGCGAAGACCCGCAATTGAACCAAGAAAAACACAGAACCATCAAGGAACACTGGGTGGCGCTCTATAAAAACCAATGGGGCTGGAACCGGATCTCATAAACCTATGCCACAACGCATCCCTAAATACCTAAAATCGTACCACCTGCTTCTCCAACGAACGGGAGGTTATGAATTCTTGCGTTCCAACATCATCAAGCTCCTCGCCTCAATCGTCATTATTCTTGGCCTTTTCTACGTAGTCGACAATTACATTATAAACATCGATGCCGCCATGGCATGGGTAACCAAGGCGCTCTCACCTGCGGGCTTGATGGGACTTTTCTTTTTTTCAGAAGTCTCCTTTGGATTTATTACGCCTGAACTCTTAATTGTTTGGGCCGATGAGACCCTCAAGCCCCGATGGATGCTTACCCTGCTCGCAACACTATCGTACAGTGCAGGAATTGTATCGTATTTCATTGGACGATTCTGGGCAACACGAAAGGTCGTTCGTGAAACAATCTTACAGCGCAATGCCCAAACTATGGAGCAATTGCGAAGGTTCGGAGGACTATTAATTGTACTCGCCGCATTAACTCCGCTCCCCTATCCAATCGTTTGTCAGTTAAGCGGAATGAATAAATACCCTTTCAAGTATTTTGTAGGGATCACTCTGGTCCGATTCCTTCGTTTTGGCATTTATGGCGCTTTGCTTTTTAACGCCTTTTAAAAGAGCCGTTGGGCTCTTTGGGATTGCTCCGCAAAGTGTACCTTTGAAACTTATTCGAATTGAGCTCGCATGAAGATTTCTTACCGTTGGTTAAAACGTTATTTAGAGGTTGACCTAAGCCCTGAACGAGTGGCTGAAATCCTTACTGACACTGGCCTTGAGGTCGAAGGTGTAGACGAAGTTGAATCCATTAAGGGCGGACTTCGCGGTGTAGTTGTTGGCAAGGTGATTACCTGCGAACAGCACCCAAATGCCGATAGGCTTAAAGTAACCACGGTAGATGTCGGTGGCGAAGAACCCCTACAAATTGTTTGTGGCGCACCAAATGTTGCATCCGGACAAACGGTACCTGTTGCATTGGTGGGCACTACGTTGTACCCAAAAGGCGAAGAGCTCAAATTGAAAAAAGGGAAGATTCGAGGCGAAGAAAGCATGGGAATGATCTGTGCTGAAGATGAACTTGGTTTGGGCCAAAGTCATGACGGCATCTTAGTCTTGGATGATTCTTGGGCAGCAGGAACTCCCTGCGCTGAAGTCTTCGATATGGAATCCGATTTCGTTTTTGAAATTGGACTGACCCCCAACCGTACAGATGCAATGGGCCACATCGGTGTGGCGAGGGACCTACGCGCAGCACTCATTACTGCCGGTGAAAGTGCCCCCGCCCTAAACATTCCAGCAGCTACCTTCAATTCAAATACATCAAACCCCATTCGTCTTAATGTAGAAGACGAAGGTTGCCCAGCGTATTATGGCGCCTTTCTAACTAACATCACGGTTAAAGAAAGTCCTGAATGGCTAAAGAATAGCCTTGTCGCAATTGGTCTGACTCCAAAAAATAACGTCGTAGACATCACGAATTACGTGATGCACACCTACGGCCACCCCCTTCACGCTTTCGATGCGGATAAAATTCAAGGAAATACAGTTGTAGTTCGCCAAGCAAAATCGGGCGAAAAGCTCATTACTCTTGACGATGTTGAGCGCGAACTCAACACTTCAGACATGGTCATCGCTGATGCGAACGGCCCAATGTGTATCGCCGGCGTCTTGGGAGGCAAAACAAGCGGTGTTTCTGACCAAACGAAGAATGTTTATTTAGAAGGCGCTTATTTCGATGCAGTCCGCGTGCGAAAAACAGCCAAACGTCACGGCATCAACTCGGATGCAAGTTACCGATACGAACGTGGAGTTGACCCCAATGCAACGGCACAAGCGCACGCTTATGCCATTGCCCTGCTCATCGAGCATGCTGATGCGCAGGTTAGCACTGTTGATTTAGTTGGTGCTTCCGAGTTTCCTTGGCTGGAGGTTAGCTTCAGTTTTTCTAAAGTGATGCAACTCATAGGTCTCCAATTGAGCACGGAGACTGTCGATTTGATTTTGAAACAACTCGACTTCAAAATCATCGCAATGAACGGGGATACTTGGAATGTAGCCGTGCCTACTTACCGTGTCGATGTAACGCGAGATGTAGATATTGCGGAAGAAATTCTTCGCATCTATGGCTTTAATAAAGTGGAAGTGCCTGCTCAAATGCGCATTAGTGTTGCCCAGCATGATCCACGCCCTGAGAAGCTTGAAAAAAGCGTTTTAAGTCAATTGACAGGAAATGGTTTCTTCGAAATCATGAACAATAGCCTAGCCAAAGGAGAAGATTACGAAGTTTTACAACCCGAAGTGCGCTCACAGCTGGTAGAAATGCTCAATCCATTGAGTATGGATCTGAATGTCATGCGTGCAAATCTGCTATTTGGAGGTTTACAGGCAATTAGCTTTAATCAGAAGCGTCAACAACCCAACCTACGATTGTTCGAACGCGGTAAAACCTATGGCCAAGGCGCAAATGGCTATTTTGAAAACAGTAACCTGGACTTGTTCGCTGCCGGAAATTACGGTGAAGACCAATGGAATACCCAGGCACAGGCAAATGACTATTTCTGGATGAAGGGGCTTCTAGAGTCACTATTGCTTCGCATGGGATTGTCTTTTGACTTTAAAACTTCAGCTCATTCGCTTTATGCAGAGTTCGTTGAGATTAAAATGGGGAAGAATACTATTGGCACCCTTGGAACCGTTCACCCGAAAGTTTTGAAGCATTTCGAAATTAAAGGAAGTGCAGTTCATGCAAGTTTAGATTGGAGTCGCTGTATGGCTGCCATTCTTTCAAATGGTGTCCAATTGTTCGAATCTCTTCCGAAATTCCCTTCCGTGAGAAGAGACCTTGCACTCTTAGTTGATCGTAATGAAACCTTCGCTAATTTGGAGCAAATCATTTCTCAAACAGGAAAAGGACTGCTTCGTCATAGCTTTTTGTTTGATGTGTATGAAGGGGATAAACTACCGGGGGATAAAAAGAGCTATGCCATTGGCATGATCTTCCAGGACGCCAACAAAACCCTAAACGACCAGGCAGTTGACAAGACCATTGCGCGCATTGTTGATCAGCTGAACAAACGTGCCGGGGCTGTGTTGAGGCAGTAATATGATCAAAGTTGCTTGGGCACCTATTTACCAACACGACCTTCCGGAAGGCCACCGTTTTCCAATGGCGAAGTACAGTTTGCTCCCAGAGCAACTGATTTACGAGGGTACCCTAGGCAAAGATCAAATTTTCGCACCCCAACTTTTACCAGAAGCGCGAATTCTCCGTACGCATTGCTCGGATTATTGGAAACAACTCAAAGACCTCACTTTACCCGGCAAGGCGCAGCGCAAGATTGGCTTTCCTTTGTCTCAGCAACTTATTGACCGTGAACGCACGATCTGTCAAGGCACCGTAGATTTAGCGGTGCACGCATTGGTCAACGGCAGCGCAGGGTTAAATATTGCAGGCGGCACACATCATGCCTATTACGATCGAGGCGAAGGTTTTTGTATTCTTAACGACATTGTAATTGGGGCACATCACTTGATTGATTTCCACGGCCTCGATCGCATACTCGTCGTTGATCTAGATGTTCATCAAGGAAACGGAACGGCTGTATTGGCTCACGGCGACGATCGCATTTATACTTTTTCGATGCACGGAGCGAAGAACTACCCGTACCATAAGGAGACCTCCGATTGGGATATTGCGCTGGACGACTTCACGGGCGATGATGAATACCTTGCCTTATTGGAAGATGCCTTGGACCAATTATTCACTTCACTTCAACCCCAATTTGTCTTTTTTCAAAGCGGTGTAGATGTCCTAAAAGATGATAAACTCGGGCGAATGGGGTTAAGTCTGAATGGGTGCAAGCGTAGGGACGAAATGGTTTTCAAACATTGTAAAGAAGCCGACATACCCGTCGTCGCTGTCATGGGCGGCGGATATAGTCCAGAGATAAAAACCATAGTTGAAGCACATGCCAATACGTTTCGACTGGCGCAATACTTCTTTGG
>CAYNLA010000059.1:0-8730 GCA_964397915.1 uncultured Polaribacter sp.
TACCCACGTATCGTTGGGGAAACTGGTGGCAAGGATTTCGTTGTAGCACACCCTTCTGCCAAGAGCAAAGAAGTGAGCACTGCCCTAAGCCGCGGAGCCTTCGAATTCCAAGGACAGAAATGTTCAGCAGCCTCACGTGCCTACATTCCAGAAAGCATGTGGCCTGCCGTTAAAGAAGAACTCCTAGCCGACCTTGCCACCTTTAAGATGGGAACCCCAGAGGATATGGGCAACTTCATCAATGCCGTGATCGACGAGAAAGCCTTCGATAAGATTGCTTCGTACATCGAGTACGTAAAGGAGCAAAATGATGCTGAAATCATCGCTGGTGGTGGATACGACAAGAGCAAAGGATACTTTATCGAGCCTACGGTTGTGGTTACGACAAATCCACATTTCCGCACCATGGTAGAAGAAATCTTTGGACCTGTGTTGACCATCTATGTATATGCAGATGCCGATTGGGACAGCATGCTTCAACTGGTAGATAGCACCTCGGAATACGCCTTAACAGGTTCCATCTTCTCAGCGGACCGTTATAAGGCAATCGAAGCCATCAACGTATTGGAAAATGCAGCCGGTAACTTCTACATCAATGACAAACCAACGGGTGCCGTTGTAGGTCAGCAGCCTTTCGGTGGTGCACGTGGTTCCGGAACCAACGACAAAGCGGGTTCTTACCTGAACTTATTGCGTTGGGTCAATGCCCGTACCATCAAAGAAACTTTGGTACCTCCAACAGATTACCGTTACCCATTCCTCGGGTAAGCCGAAAAATTTTTTGGAACACATTAAAAAGGCGCCCTCTGGGCGCCTTTTTAATTATCCATTGAAGCTATTGATTTCACTTTTTGGCAGGTAAACTACCTTCTTTGTGTCAAAGAACTCCCCTTCAAAATGTCTCGAGAGCGCTGAAATCCTCGCCTTGAGCGGGCCTAATTCTTCTGCCAAATCGCCCCCTTTCAAATACAAAAGACCATTCACGCGATCTGGATCTAAATTCTTCGAAGCTATTTTTCCCTTTATCCAAGGTACAAATCGCTGCATATGCGTTACGGCGCGACTCACCACAAAATCATAAGGACCTTTAAATTGTTCTGCACGTCCATGCGATGCTTGAACATTATCCAAGCCAAGGGCTTCCGCAACCGCTTCTACCACCTTAATTTTCTTTCCAATTGAATCCACCAAATGGAATTGTGTCTCCGGAAAGAGAATGGCCAATGGAATGCCTGGAAATCCTCCACCCGTTCCGACATCCAAAACTTTTTGTCGGGGCTTAAAGCTGTACACTTTGGCAATTCCCAAAGAATGAAGTACGTGCTTTTCATAAAAGCTTTCCATGTCTTTGCGGGAGATCACGTTGATCTTTGCATTCCAATCGGAATAGAGGTCAAAGAGCGCCGCGAATTGCTCGCGTTGCTTTTCCGTCAATTCAGGAAAATGACCATAGATGAGTTCTACTGTTTGCATTGAGCAAAGATAGCGCGGGTGCCGTACTTTTGCGCTACATGAAATTCACCTTAGTACATACCGATTCTAAAAGTTCTGCTCGCGCTGGAACCTTACAGACCGATCACGGAACCATCCAAACCCCCATCTTCATGCCGGTGGGCACGGCGGGTACCGTCAAAGGCGTCCACACCAAGGATTTAAAGGAGGATACCAAGGCTCAAATCATCTTGGGCAACACCTATCATCTTTTTTTACGCCCGGGAACAGAAATACTTAAAGCAGCCGGAGGACTCCACAAGTTCAACGGATGGGATCGTCCTATACTTACCGACAGCGGAGGATACCAAGTATATAGCCTGGCCAATCAAAGAAAAATCACCGAAGAAGGTGCCACTTTTGCCAGTCACATCGACGGCACAAAGCACTTATTCAGTCCGGAACGCGTGATGGACATTCAGCGTGAAATTGGCGCGGATATCATTATGGCCTTCGACGAATGCCCTCCTTATCCATCGACCTATGAGTACGCAAAAGACAGCATGCACATGACGCACCGATGGCTGGACCGCTGCTTCGACCGGTTGAACCAAGTAGAACCTCTATACGGTTACCACCAGAGCCTTTTCCCTATTGTACAGGGTTCCACTTATGAGGATCTGCGTGATCAAAGTGCGGAATACATAGCGAGCAAAGGGGCTGAAGGAAATGCCATTGGTGGCCTAAGCGTTGGCGAACCTGCCGAAGAAATGTACAAACATGCCGCTGGAGCCTGCCGAATCCTTCCCGCTGATAAGCCGAGGTATTTGATGGGCGTTGGTACGCCAGCCAATATTTTGGAAAACATTTCGTTGGGAGTAGATATGTTCGATTGTGTCATGCCCACGAGAAACGGCCGAAATGGTCAAATATTCACCAGCGAAGGAATCATTAACCTTCGCAACAAGAAATGGGAAAATGTCCATGAACCATTGGACCCGAACGGAACGAGCTTTGTGGATTCTCAATACACCTTGGCCTACGTTCGCCATTTAATCCACAGTAAAGAATCACTAGGAGCACAAATTGCCTCCATGCACAACATTCGATTTTACCTCTGGCTTGTCGAACAAGCCCGGGAACATATAATCGCGGGAGACTTTGCAAGTTGGAAGAACCAAATGATTCCAAAATTGGAAACGCGTCTTTAATAAAGTGAGAAAACTAGATTGGTACATATTGCGCAAATTCTTGGGCAGCTTCGTGCTTACTATGGTACTGATCTTGGCCATTGCCATAGTTTTCGACATCAGTGAAAAATTGGACGATTTCCAAAACGGAGCCAAGTTTCATGAAATCGTTTTCGATTACTACCTCAATTTCATTGCCTTCTACGGCAATCTCTTCAGTGCCCTGATCCTATTCATTTCGACCATTTGGTTCACGTCACGCATCACGGCCAATTCTGAAATTGTCGCCATACTTACCTCCGGCACAAGTTTTAGACGTATGCTGCGTCCCTATTGGATCGGCGCTACCCTTATCTGCTTGGCTAGCCTTGCCCTTAACCACTTGGTCGTACCACAAACCAATATTAAGCGCATTGCCTTCGAGGAGAAGTATGTTACTGGGGTCAATCGACCCATCAACCAAAAAGTACACCGCCAAGTTCTACCCGGGCATTATGTCTATTTTGAAACCTTCTCGGGCACCCGCCACAGCGGCTATCAAATGACCTATGAAGTTTTCGAAGACCATAAATTGGTATCAAAACTTAGCGGAGATTTTGTCCGATTAGATACCGCCACCGACAAATGGCGCCTAGACAACTATCGTTTGAGAACCGTTGACGAGCTTGGTCAAGAGCACATCCTCTCGGGACGTCGACTTGATACGGCCTTGGCCTTCACTTCAGAGCAAATCGCTCCAAAGCTGAACTCCATCGCCACGATGAACAGCCGCGAACTCAGCAAATTCATTGCACAAGAAGAAATAACGGGCAATGAAAATATCGCGTCTTACCAAATGGAAATGCAGCGACGCACCTCCTATCCTATTAGCGCATACGTTTTCGTACTACTTGCCGTCGCATTGGCCAGCCAAAAACGCCGCGGAGGGCTTGGCATCAATGTCGCTATTGGGCTAATTATTAGTGCCATTTACATCTTCATGATGCAAATCTCTGAAACCTTCGCCACTACGGGGATATTAAGTGCTGACGGCTCGCTTGGGAAAATCCTACTCTGGCTCACCATTCAGCCCGCTGAATTCGCCGTTTGGATCCCGAATCTTTTGTTCGCCGGTATTGCAATTTGGCGCTACATTGTTGCTCCGAAATAATTCAAAATGAACTTCGAGAAAGGCTCACATCTACGGGATCAATTGAACCTGCATTTTATTGTCTTCATATGGGGATTCACCGCCATATTGGGCCGCTACATCAGTGTTGATGCGGTTTCGCTTGTTTTCAATCGTACCGCCTTAACCACCATTGCCATTGCAGCCTTTATGGTTTGGAAAAAGCGTCCTTTTAAAGCCTCATGGCGTGAAATTGGATTCATGGCACTCTGTGGAATTTTAATCGCCACCCACTGGATCACTTTCTTTGGCGCCATCAAGATTGCCAATATCAGTCTTACACTTGCCGGAATATCGACCGGAGCCTTGTGGTCCGCCCTACTCAGACCCATTTTGGACAAGGGGAAAATCGACATTCTCGAGCTTATCCTGGGTGCAATTGTAGTTTTTGGTGTGGTTGTAATCTTCTATGAAACACCCGATGCCGCCTCCATGAAAATCTACGAATTCATGGGCCTTCGCATTACCAATTATCAGCTCGGTGTACTCATCGCACTGATCAGTGCTTCCCTCAGTGCTTCCTTCAGCATCCTTAACAAACAACTCGTAGCCCGCTATCCTTTGCCTGTTCAAGTTACCTTTTGGGAATTGGGCTTCGCTTTTATTGGCGTCGGCTTGTACGACTTGCTCTTCGGCAGTCATAATCCCATGAGCCTTTGGATGATCACCACGAATGATTGGATATACCTTGCCATTTTAGCATTGCTCTGCACAGCATACCCATTTATTCAAAGCGTTGAACTGCTTAAACGCATGAGTCCATTCAGCGTAATGCTCGCCATTAACCTCGAACCCGTTTATGGCATTGGATTGGCCGCATTGCTTTTTGGTGCTCAAGAAAACATGACCCCCACCTTTTACTTTGGCGTGATTGTCATTTTAGGCACCGTCATCGCAAATGGAATAATAAAGGCGCAAAAAAGGAAGTCCCTCTCCTAAGGACTTTGTATTTTGCAGGACTCATTCAGAATGTAATTATGGACTACCTTTCATTTGAAAAACCCATTGAAGAGCTTGAAATTCAGCTAACTAAGGCACTTGAACTCGCAGATGAGACAGGTGTAGACATGGCGAAAACCATTGCTGATATTCAGAAAAAACTCGACGACACAAAGAAGGAAATCTACACGAACCTAAGCGCTTGGGAGCGCGTGCAACTTTCACGCCATCCTCAACGCCCTTACACCATGGCCTATATCAACGCTTTAACGCAAGGTGATTTTATAGAAATGCACGGCGACCGCGGTGTCAAAGACGATAAAGCCATGGTCGGCGGCTGGGGAACCATCGAGGGTCAAAGCTATATGTTCATCGGTCAGCAAAAAGGTGTCAACACTAAAATGCGTCAATACCGCAACTTCGGTATGGCCAATCCAGAAGGCTACCGCAAAGCATTGCGACTAATGAAGCAAGCAGAGAAATTTGGCCGTCCGATTGTAACCCTTATCGACACACCAGGTGCGTTCCCAGGATTAGAAGCCGAGGAGCGTGGACAAGGAGAGGCAATCGCGAAAAACATCATGGAGATGGCGCGCCTGAAAGTCCCAGTAATTTGCATAATCATCGGCGAGGGCGCCTCAGGTGGAGCCATTGGCATCGGGGTTGGCGATAAAGTTTTGATGCTCGAGAATACTTGGTACAGCGTCATCTCACCAGAAAGCTGCTCCTCGATTCTATGGAGAAGTTGGGATTACAAAGAAACCGCTGCAGAAGTGCTCAAACTTACTGCAAAGGACATGAAGAAAAATGGTCTCATCGACGGCATTATCAAAGAACCACTCGGTGGCGCACACGCTAACCCGGATGCAATGTTCGAGATTGTGAAACGTGAGATCGTTAAGCATACCAAAGCCCTATCAAAACTTAGCCCTGAAGCTTTAGTTGAGGCACGCATGGAGAAATTCTTTGCGATGGGTGTTTACGAAGAGTAATTTAGAAGAATGGCAGAACAAAGAGCAAATCAACCAAACTCAGGTAAGCCTGCAGGCAACCTTGTGAATCTCACCGCAAGTGGACGCGTTCCTCCTCAGGCGCTAGATTTAGAGGAAGCCGTATTGGGTGCTTTGCTCATTGATAAAAATGCACTTTCTAAAATTGTGGACATTCTCCACTCGGATGCTTTTTACAAGGAGCAACACAAGTTGATTTTCAAAGCTGTCGTTAATCTTTTCGGTGAAAATCAACCGGTAGATATATTGACCGTAGCATCTGAATTAAGGAAGTCCGGTGAAATGAAGCAAGCTGGTGGCGAGGTGTATTTAGCTCAATTGAGCCAAAAAGTCAGCTCCGCTGCGCACATCGAGTACCACGCACGCATTATTCTTCAAAAGCACATCCAGCGAGAGTTGGTTCGAATTTCTAGCGAAATCATTGAAAGTGCCTTTGATGAAACCACAGATGTCCTCGAACTCCTCGATTCATCGGAACAGAAGTTATTCGAAGTCGCCCAAGGAAACTTGAAGCGCAATTATGAAAGTGCTGAGCAACTCATCCGTCAAGCCATTGACCGAATAGAACATATCAGCAAGCAGGAAGGGTTATCGGGAATAGCTACTGGTTTCTCCAACCTCGACCGATTAACTTCTGGATGGCAACCTTCAGATTTAATCATCCTTGCTGCCCGTCCAGGTATGGGTAAAACAGCATTCGTGCTTTCAATGGCACGCAACATGGCCGTAGACCACGGTAAGCGTGTTGCGGTATTCTCACTTGAAATGTCTTCCGTTCAGTTGATCACCCGTATGATCTCTTCGGAAACTGGTTTGAATTCTGAGAAGCTCCGTAAAGGTGAGTTGACCGACTACGAATGGAAAAACCTCACCTCAGGGGTCAACGAACTTGAAAAAGCGGAGCTCTTCATTGATGATACTCCAGCACTAAGTGTTTTCGACCTTCGTGCAAAAGTGCGTCGACTCGCTTCAACCAAAGGACTCGACATTATTATTATCGACTACCTGCAATTGATGACCGTCGGAGGTTCAAAAGGCCAGGGTAACCGCGAGCAAGAAATCTCAACCATCTCTCGATCGCTAAAATCCATAGCCAAAGAGCTTAACGTTCCAGTTATCGCACTCTCTCAGTTATCACGTGCTGTTGAGACCCGTTCAACATCAAAGCGTCCGCAACTCTCGGATCTTCGTGAATCGGGTGCAATTGAGCAGGATGCTGATATCGTAAGTTTCATTTACCGTCCACAATACTATCAAATCGAGGAATGGGAAGACGGGTCTCCTTGTGAGAATGAAGCGGAAATCATCATCGCCAAACACCGTAACGGTTCCTTGGATAATGTCCGACTCCGATTCATTGGTGAATTAGCAAAATTCGCGAACAAGGAAGAGGGTTCAACCATGATTCTTGAAAGCAAGATGAATGATTCCAGCGGTTTTGGTGGCCCTAGCACTATGGACAGCGGCTCTAGCTATTCAGATCTACCAACTCCAGATGCTGGAGATGTTCCATTCTAATGGGTGATGAATTCGCTCAAGTCTAGTATCCTCGTAATTAGCTTTTTTCTCTCTGCACAACTTTTGCAGGCCCAATTACTCATTCCTATGGATATGAGCAGCCAACGTGATCATCTCAAGGCATATGGGTTAATGTATTCAGCGATTGAGCAAGGTTACGATTGTCATTGGCTTCTCAATTACCGGGGCGGGGCGTTTTCGATTACCGATGGGGATCAAAATTTAATTCGAGAAGCCATCCGACGCGGTGTATCATACGAAAGCCTATCTGAAGGATCACTGTTTTCAATTATGGAATCACTCCTGAGCCCTGCCGAGAACACAAATACAATTGCCTTACAAAAAGTCCCAAGTATTGCGGTCTATTCACCTCCAGGAGCCCAACCTTGGGACGATGCAGTAACTATGGTTCTGGACTATGCCGAAATTCCGTTTACCACAATTTATGACAAAGAAGTCCTTGGCGGCAGTCTCTCTGAGTTCCAATGGCTGCATCTACACCACGAAGATTTCACGGGTCAATATGGTAAGTTCTATGGTTCTTATCGCGATGCAGCTTGGTACATCAATCAGAAAGCATCCTTCGAAGCAGCGGCGCGTGAAATGGGTTATTCGAAAGTGAGCACGCAAAAATCGGATGTGGCAAAAACCATCTCCGAATATGTTGAGAACGGAGGCTTCCTTTTCGCCATGTGTAGCGCGACTGATAGTTATGACATCGCACTTGCCGCAAGACATACCGACATTTGTGAGCACATGTTTGACGGCGACCCTATGGCCCCTGGCGCTGCTCTTAATCTGAATTACTCGGCCACCTTCGCCTTCGATAATTTCGAGCTGTTCACCAACCCTTTGCGTTACGAATACTCTAACATTGATGTTACCGAACAACGGGTTCGCAGCATGAAAGAACAGCAAGACTTCTTCGAGCTATTCGATTTCAGTGCGAAGTATGACGTGGTACCGACTATTCTAGTACAAAACCACACTGACCTTGTTCGCGGATTCTACGGACAAACCACCGCCTACCGCCCAAAAACCATTAAACCAAGTACCACTATATTAGGTAAAAATGTAGTCGATGGTGCCGCTCGATACATTCACGGCAGTTATGGAAAAGGATTTTGGACGTTCTACGGCGGGCACGATCCGGAAGACTACCAGCACCGGGTAGGTGACCCAGCAACGGATCTTAACAACCACCCCAACAGCCCAGGCTATCGATTAATTCTAAACAACATTCTTTTCCCTGCAGCGAAGAAACCGCCGCAGAAGACCTAGTTAAACAAGGTCCAGCGCGCACTGACCTGCACCCATCGATCTGAGCGAGGTGTGCTGCCATAGGCATAATAAGTAAAAGGCGCCAATCCTTCCAATGCATTGATGATTCGCACTGCCCCAACGAAATTGGCAATACGTGCTTCAAAATAGGCTGTCCCCCAAGGATAGCTCCCGGCCAAATAATCAGTCTGCA
>CAYNLA010000060.1:0-8422 GCA_964397915.1 uncultured Polaribacter sp.
TTGCAAAATTTAATTGTACACAGATGAACATTAGCAAGAAAGAAGTAGATGCACTGAACCTTTTGGTGACTCTAGAAATCACACCGGAAGACTACCAGCAAAAGGTAGATAATGTGTTGCAGAATTACCGCAAGCGTGCCAATATTCCAGGATTCCGTCCAGGAAAGGTGCCTATGGGTTTGATCAAAAAGCAGTACGGAAAATCGGTCCTCATTGACGAGATCAATAAGATTTTGCAAGACGGTATCTACGACTACATCACAAAAGAGAAACTCAATATTCTCGGAAACCCGCTTCCAATTGAGCAGGAAACCATTGACTTTGATACTCCTGGAACTTACGAATTCCAGTTTGAGATCGGTCTGAGCCCAGAGTTCGAGGTGAGCATCACTAAAAAGAACAAGGTCAAAGGTGTAAAGGTTGCAGCTGATAAAAAGGTTTTGGATACCTACATGGAGGATATTCGTTCACGTTACGGAAAGATGGTTACTCCAGAGAGCCCAGAAGCGGAAGATATGTTCCACGGGTCTATTACCGAGGTTGATAAAGACGGAAATGCAGTTGCTGAAGGAATTGTGAAAGAAGAAGCACAATTCATGGGCAGCAACCTAAAAACGAAAAAAGCACAAGGTGAACTTTGCAAGCTTGGTATGGGCAATACCATGACCTTAGAGGCTGCGAAGTCTTTTGCTAAAGAATACAATGTTGCTGGATTGTTGGGTGCAACTGACGCACAACTAGAAGCATCAACAGGATTGTTCGAGTTCAAGTTGACTAACGTGACTCGTATGGAGCCTGCAGAGTTGAACCAAGAGTTCTTCGATAAAGTATACGGCGAAGGTGCAGTTACTTCTGAAAAAGAGATGCGTGAGCGCATGAAGGAAGAGGCTGAAAACATGTACACCAATGAAGCCGACCAGTACTTCATGAACAACGTAGCGGAGTACTTGCTTGACAAGACTAAGTTCGATTTGCCAGTTGCATTCTTGAAAAAATGGATGCAGACTTCAGGTGAAAAGCCATTGACTGCTGAGGAAGTTGAAGCGGATTGGGAAAAAACTGAAAAAGGTTTGCGTTACCAATTGATCGAGAACAAAGTCATCCAAATGGGTGAAATCAGTGTAAGCCAAGAAGAATTGGTTGACCACACTGTAGGTCTTGTTAAAGCGCAGTTCCAGCAATACGGTCAACAAGTAATGGACGATGAAATGCTGAAAGGCATTGCTGAAAACGCGTTGAAGAACGAAGAGGAAGCACGTCGTTTGAATGACCAAGTATACAACGCCAAGTTGTTGAGCTACTACAAAGAAAACTTTAAGGTTGAGGAGAAGGAAGTTACCTATGATGAATTCATTAAATTGGTAACGGCGAAAGCCTAATACAATCGACTAATCTTAAAAAACAGCATTCGAATGGATTTCGGTAAAGAGTTCAAGAAATACGCGACCAAGCACGTAGGTATCCAGAGCATGTACGTTGATCAATACGTAGATGCTTCATTGACGCCATATATCATTGAAGAACGTCAAATGAACGTGGCCCAAATGGACGTGTTCTCACGTTTGATGATGGACCGCATCATTTTCTTGGGTACAGGAATCAATGATCAGGTTGCGAATATTGTTCAAGCACAATTGCTTTTCTTAGAAAGTGCGGATGCGAAAAAAGACATTCAGATTTACATTAATTCTCCGGGCGGTTCTGTGTACGCCGGTCTGGGAATTTATGATACCATGCAAGTGGTTAATCCGGATGTTGCTACCATCTGTACCGGTATGGCAGCCTCTATGGGCGCTGTATTAATGTGTGCGGGTACCGCAGGCAAACGCTCTGCTCTTAAGCACAGCCGTGTGATGATCCACCAACCAATGGGTGGCGCTCAAGGTCAAGCTTCGGACATGGAGATCACATTACAAGAGATCTTAAAACTAAAGAAAGAGCTCTACAGTATTATTGCCCACCACAGTGGTCAACCTTTTGATAAAGTAGAAGCAGATAGCGATCGCGACTACTGGATGACCGCGGAAGAGGCGAAGGCATATGGTATGGTAGACGAAATCCTTTTAGGTAAGAATCAACCCAAGTAATGAGCGAAAACAATTCCGTAATACATTGTTCATTCTGCGGAAGAAGCAAGGATGAAGTAGAAATGATGATCGCTGGCATGGATTCGCACATTTGTGATAAATGTGTGGACCAAGCAGGAGGCATCCTTCATGCGGAATTGGGTGAACGACCTCAGACCAGTCCATTGGAGGTGGCGGGGAAGCCAGAGTTTAATTACACACCTTCTCAAATCAAGTCACATCTTGACGAATACATCATTGGTCAAGAAAGTGCCAAGCGTACGCTCAGTGTAGCCGTATATAACCATTACAAGCGTATTGGTACGGTTCCGGTTAAGGATGCTCCCGAGATCGATAAAAGCAATATTGTTCTTGTTGGAAACACGGGAACAGGAAAGACTTTGCTGGCACGTACCATAGCAAAACTGCTAAATGTTCCTTTCACCATAGTTGATGCTACCGTACTTACAGAAGCCGGATACGTGGGAGAGGATGTTGAAAGTATCTTGACCCGGTTACTTCAAGCAGCGGATTATGACTTGACCAAAGCTGAAGTTGGTATCGTCTTTATTGACGAGATTGACAAGATTGCCCGCAAGGGAGATAATCCATCCATTACGCGAGATGTGAGTGGCGAAGGAGTTCAGCAAGGGCTTTTGAAATTACTCGAAGGCTCAAAAGTAAATGTGCCGCCACAAGGAGGTCGTAAGCATCCGGATCAGAAATACATTGAGGTAGATACGAAGAACATATTGTTCATCGCTGGTGGTGCATTCGTAGGTATCGAAAAGAAAATTAGTGGTCGTTTAAACTCATCTACCTTAGGTTATTCTAAGGAGGTTCGTGATCACATCGAGGACGAAGACTTATTGAGTTACATCACCCCATCGGACCTCAAGTCATTTGGTTTGATTCCTGAGCTCATCGGTCGGATGCCTATTGTGACCTACATGTCGCCATTAGATCGAGAAGCCCTGAAGGCTATTTTGACTTTGCCGAAGAATGCATTGATCAAACAATACCAGCACTTGTTCCACATGGACGGTATCAACTTGTCTTTTGATTCAGATGTATTCGATTACATTGTTGATGTGGCTTTGGAATATAAGCTAGGTGCGCGCGGGTTGCGCAGTGTTTGTGAGGCAATCTTGAACGACTATATGTTCGATGCGCCAGGTGCAGAATACAAGGAATTGAACATCAGTAAAGATTACGCTAGATCGCAGATTGAGAGTTCGTCCTTGCGAAAATTGAAAAAAGTAGTTTAACAAAAAAGGCGCCCATCGGGCGCCTTTTTTTTATGCATTGATTTTGGATTAACGCATGGTGGTGTACACGTTTTGTACATCATCATCCTCCTCAAGTTTTTCGATGAGTTTCTCCAAATCTTTGGTTTGTTCGTCGTTGCACTCTTTTGTTGTTGTCGGAATGTATTCAAAGCCGGATTCAATGATTTCATGCCCCAGTGCTTCAAGGCCTTTGGTGATATTGCCGTAATCGGCAAATTGACCATAAACCATGATGACTTCAGTTTCTTCTCCGTCTTTTTCTTCTGTATCCTTGAATACATCTTCTGCACCATGGTCGATCATTTCAAACTCGAGCTCCTCGACATCGAGGTCGCCGGCTGCAATTTTTACATGACACTTGTGCTCAAACATGAATTCCACTGAACCAGAGGTACCCAATGAACCGTCACATTTATTGAAGTAGGAGCGAACATTTGCGACAGTGCGGGTATTGTTGTCGGTAGCTGTTTCAACTAAAACGGCGATTCCGTGTGGTCCATATCCCTCGTAAATAATGGTTTTGTAGTCGCTTTGGTCTTTGGACATCGCCTTTTTGATGGCGCGTTCAACGTTGTCCTTTGGCATGTTAGCCGCCTTTGCGTTTTGCAAAAGCATTCGCAGACGGTAGTTCGATTCAGGATTGTCTCCGCCCTCTTTAACTGCCATGATGATATCCTTGCTGATTCGGGAGAAGGTCTTTGCCATGCCCGCCCAGCGTTTGAACTTGCGTTCTTTTCTAAATTCAAATGCGCGTCCCATAGAGATGGTGTGATTTGGGTGTAATGATTTTTAAGAGTGTAAAAGTAGCAATTCGCTATGAGCTTTTTCGAGTGGATTTCTTTTTCAATCGGTCCGATTGTTCTTTGTGCCATTTCGAAATTTCTGACTTGCGACCAATGGTATTTGTAATGATGTCCTTTTCTAAATCCCAGCCACGTGCAGGACTGAATTCTCTGCCATAAAAGATGATTTGCAAATGAAGTTTATTCCAAAGTTCACGCGGGAAGAGGCGCTTCGCATCACGCTCGGTCTGCTCGACGCTTTTGCCGTTAGTAAACCCCCATCGGTACATCAACCGGTGAATATGAGTATCTACAGGAAAGGCTGGCACGCCAAAGGCTTGACTCATGACCACACTTGCCGTTTTGTGTCCAACGCTCGGCATTGCTTCGAGTGCCTCGAAACTCGCGGGCACTTGCCCGTTGTATTTTTCTACAATGGTTTTGCTGAACGCATGAATGCCTTTGCTCTTCATTGGAACTAAGCCGCAAGGTCGGATGATGGCGGCGATTTCTTCGACGGTCAGTTTCGCCATGTCGTATGGATTGTCTGCAACGGCAAAGAGTTTTGGTGTGATTTTATTCACTCTTTCATCAGTGCATTGGGCGCTTAAAACTACTGCAACCAATAAAGTGAAGGGATCCTTATGGTCCAGAGGCACTGGCGTCTCTGGGTAAAGGGCTTCTAAGGTCTGAAGGGTGAACGCTATTTTTTCCGTTTTTGTCATCGTGTGCAAAACTAAAAATTACAAACAACCATTTGTTCGTTGGAAACAAAGCTAACTTCGAGGTGTTGAGAAATAAAACTTATTGACCATGGCTTTAGAAATTGGCAGCGCCGCACCCGCTTTTTCAGGTGTGAATCAGCACGGAGAAACAATCCATTCAGAACAGTTTAGAGGCAAGAAAATCATATTGTTCTTCTATCCAAAAGCATCTACACCGGGATGTACTGTGGAGGCTTGTGATTTTAGAGATCACTATGCGGATTTAGTCGCAAAGGGGTTTGAAGTAGTTGGTGTAAGCGCCGATTCAGTCAAGCGCCAGCTGAATTTTGCCACCAAACAAGAGTTGAGCTATAACCTTATCGCTGATGAGGAAAAGACCATCATCGAAGCTTATGAAGCTTGGGGTCCTAAGAAGTTTATGGGTCGTGAATTTGACGGTATACTCCGTCATACATATGTCATAGATGAAGCGGGTAAGATTGAGCATTTTATTGGTAAGGTGAAAACAAAAGAGGCGGTAGCTCAGGTGCTGTCACTCTATTAATTTTCAACTTTTCATCATAATTTATTAGAAAGGGCTTGGCCAATTCAAAGGAAGTCCTACATTTGTATAATTCTAATATTTTTAGCATTCTAAGATTATGAGCGCAGACAAAGAAGCCAAACTGAAGGCACTCAAACTCACAATGGACCGTATGGACAAAGCATACGGCAAAGGAACAGTAATGAAAATGGGGGATGCCCCAGTAGTAGAGGTAGATGCCATCCCAACAGGATCGCTTAGCCTTGATGTTGCGCTCGGGGTTGGTGGGTACCCTACGGGTCGTGTTATCGAAATCTATGGACCAGAAAGTTCAGGTAAAACAACATTGACCTTACACGCAATTGCGGAATGCCAGCGTCGAGGAGGCATTGCAGCCTTTGTTGATGCTGAACATGCCTTTGATAGATTCTATGCGGAAAAATTAGGGGTAAACACCGATGAACTGATCATCTCACAACCCGATAATGGTGAACAAGCGCTTGAAATTGCGGATAACCTAGTTCGTTCAGGTGCAGTAGATATATTGATCATTGATTCGGTAGCAGCACTTACACCAAAGGCTGAAATCGAAGGTGAAATGGGAGATGCTCGCGTAGGTCTTCAGGCACGATTGATGTCTCAAGCGCTCCGTAAACTAACGGGAACCATTAGTAAAACGAATTCTACTTGTATTTTCATTAACCAGCTTCGTGAGAAGATTGGGGTAATGTTCGGTAACCCAGAAACTACGACGGGTGGTAATGCTCTGAAATTCTATAGTTCTGTACGTCTAGACATCCGCAGATCTACTCAAATTAAGGACGGCGACCAAGTAATGGGTAACCGTACACGTGTGAAAGTGGTTAAGAATAAAGTTGCTCCACCGTTCCGTACTGCCGAGTTTGATATCATGTATGGTCAAGGAATCTCTAAGGCAGGGGAGATTATTGATTTGGGCGTAGAACACAACATCCTAACCAAGAGTGGATCATGGTTTAGTTATGGGGAGACGCGCCTCGGTCAAGGTCGTGATACGGTCAAACAACTCTTCATTGACAATCCAGAAATGGCGGACGAAGTTGAAATTAAGATTAAGGAAGCCATTGCAGCAGCCACTGCATAATCAACAAAATGTATACTTAGTTTGCATAAGGCGCTGTTAATCAGCGCCTTTTTGTTTATAAGTAGTTAATAAAACTTTAGGTTTTCGTAACACAAACCCTGTTAAAGCCTTGTTAAGAGGTTATATTTTTAACAACTGAATAACCATTTCACAAACAAAACATGAAAAAGGCTTTACTAATTGCTGGTGCTTTGTTCGCTTCAATGAACATCTATGCACAAGACGCTTCTGCTTCTGCAGATTCCTTGTTCAACATGTTGGACGAGATCACGGTGACGTCAGATGTGATTGATATTGCAAAGGTTCGCGAGACACCTGTAGCGGTATCTACCATTTCACCATCTGACATTTCTTTGAAAGTGGGGAACATGGAATTCCCAGAGATTATGAACAACACTCCAGGTGTTTACGCAACCAAGCAAGGTGGTGGTTACGGTGATTCACGTATCTCATTGCGTGGTTTTGACCAGAGAAATACTTCTTTCTTGATCAATGGTCAGCCTGTAAACGACATGGAGAACGGTTGGGTGTACTGGTCAAACTGGCAAGGTCTAACAGATGTTGCTTCTGGTATCCAGATTCAGCGCGGTCTTGGTGCGTCTCGTTTGGCTGTTCCTTCTGTGGGGGGTACTGTAAGTATCTTCACAAAAGTTGCTGAAAACAAAGAAGGCGGTACAGTAACAGCTGGTGTTGGTAACGACGGTTACATCAAAACAGGTGTTTCTTACAACACTGGACGTAACGACAAAGGATGGGCTTCTTCATTCTTGTTGAGCCGTTGGATGGGTAACGGGTACGTGTACAACACGCAAGGTGAAGGATACACATACTTCGCGGCTATCGCATACGATCCTAAAGGTTCTAACCACAGCTTGAACTTCTCTTTCTTAGGAGCAGGACAATGGCACCACCAACGCGATGCGTGGGTAAGCTTACGTGATTACGACTATTTCGGTAACGGTGGTATGACTTTGAACGACGGTGTGATTGATCCACGTTGGAATTCTAACGGTGGTATGATGACTATCGACGGTGAGAAGCAAGAGTTCTCTATGCGTCGTAACTTCTACAACAAGCCTTTGGCAACATTGAACTGGGATTGGGACATCAACTCTGATCTTAAACTGGCTACTTCTGTATACGGTTCTGCTGGTCGTGGTGGTGGTACAGGTCCTCGTGGAAACAACTTCCGCAACTCTACTTTGGACATCCATCCTTACCAGAAAGATTTGTACGAGCACTTGGACGTTGCTAACGGTGGTGCTGGTGCACGCGGTGCACGTGATGCAGACGGATTCATCGATTTCGATGCATTGGTTGCTGAAAACCAAGCTTCAACTTCAGGATACACTGGTGATATCTCAGCCTTCTCTGGTATGAGAATTGGTTCAAATGGTTTCCGTGATAGCAATGTTAACCGTGCGGTTATTGTTCGTCGCGCTTCTATGAACTCTCACAACTGGTACGGTGTGATTTCTAACTTGGAGTACACTACTGGTAACTTTAAAATGAGCGCTGGTATCGATCTACGTGATTACACGGGTTACCACTACCGTGCCTTGAACCACTTGATGGGTCTTGACGGTTACTACTCTACTGGTAACAAAAACTCTAACGGTCAAATCATCGAAACAACAATCGATGCAAATCCATTTGCAAACACTGGTTTGGCGGGTCCTAAAATGGACTACTACAACATCGGTCGCGTACAATGGGCTGGTTTGAACGGTATGATTGAATACAACGATCAAGACAAATTGACTGCAGTAATGCAAGCAGGTTGGTCTCAGCAGAACTACCGTCGTATCGACTACTTTGACCAACCAACGAACCCTGTTTCTGATTGGGCTCCATTGACTGGTGGATACGTTAAAGGTGGTGCGAACTACAACTTGAACGAAGAAATGAACGTAT
>CAYNLA010000061.1:0-8378 GCA_964397915.1 uncultured Polaribacter sp.
TGGACGCGAATCTGTTGGTAAGGTCGGTAATGGAGTAGGTGTGAATGCAAATGCATTGCTTGCTACAACCGCTACTTACGCTAAAGCAGAAGTAGTTGCTACAGAAGTAGAGCACGGTTTCGCATCAGTGCAGTTGGCACATACGATGATGGGCCGCAAGATTGTAAACGAAATCAATCTCCCTACTTTCCTAAATGGCAACGCTGCTGAGTGGAATGAAACGCCAACGTTTGAAACACACAAAGGTCCACTAAGTGCCTTTGAAGCGAACCTTTGGGACGATCACGATCACGAGACGTCACACATGTGGAACATGTCTATTGACTTGAACTCATGTACAGGTTGTGGTGCTTGTGTGGTTGCTTGTTCATTGGAAAACAACGTGCCTGTTGTAGGTAAAGATGAAGTTCGTCGTCACCGCGATATGCACTGGTTGCGTATCGATCGCTACTACTCTTCAGATATGACTAAGGAGGTAGCAAAAGAGGAAGGCGTCGGAGCTATAGAAAAATATGCCAAGATGGAGGTTCCATCAGAGAGCCCTTCTGTAGTTTTCCAACCCGTAATGTGTCAGCACTGTAATCACGCTCCATGTGAGACAGTTTGTCCTGTAGGTGCAACCGTTCACTCTCGTGAAGGATTGAATCACATGGCTTACAACAGATGTATTGGTACTCGTTACTGTGCAAACAACTGTCCATACAAAGTGCGTCGTTTCAACTGGTTCAACTACCAGGCAAACGAGAAGTTCACGGATGTGAACCCAGCACAAGATGATTACGGCCGTATGGTATTGAATCCTGATGTGACTGTTCGTGCACGCGGTGTAATTGAGAAATGTTCTTTGTGTATTCAGCGTATCCAATTGGGTAAACTAGAAGCGAAGAAGGATGGTAGAATGTTGACAGATGGTGAATTCACTACTGCTTGTGCGCAAGCTTGTGGTTCTGGAGCCATTGTCTTCGGTGATGTCAACAACCCAGATAGTAGAGTAAGTCATCTCAAGCAAGAGAATCGTGCTTACCACCTTTTGGAGGAAGTTGGAACTCAGCCAAGCATCTTCTACCAGACTAAAGTTAGAAACAAGAAGGCCTAATAAATAAGAAAGCGACATGCATTACGAATCGCCTGTTAGAAATCCGCTTATCCTTGGAGACAAGTCGTACTCCGACATCACCAACGATATTGCGAAACCTGTAGAATCTAAGGCACCCCGCGCTTGGTGGATTGCCTTCTCCATCGCCTTTGTGATGTTCTTGTGGGGTGTAGGAAACATCCTATACACTATCGGAACTGGTATCGGTGTTTGGGGTTTGAACAAGACCGTTGATTGGGCCTGGGATATCACCAACTTCGTTTGGTGGGTAGGTATTGGTCACGCGGGAACATTGATTTCAGCCGTACTTCTTCTCTTCCGTCAGAAGTGGAGAATGGCCATCAACCGTTCCGCAGAAGCCATGACCATCTTCTCGGTAATCCAGGCGGGTCTTTTCCCGTTGATCCACATGGGTCGTATTTGGATGGCTTATTGGGTTATGCCAATTCCAAACCAGTTTGGTTCACTTTGGGTAAACTTCAACTCACCACTTCTTTGGGACGTATTTGCGATCTCTACCTACCTAACAGTAAGTACGGTATTCTGGTACGTAGGTTTGATTCCTGATTTCGCGATGATTCGCGACCGCGCAATCAACCCAGTACAGAAGCACATCTACAAACTCCTTTCGTTCGGATGGGGGGGTAAAGCAAAGCATTGGCAACGTTTCGAAGAGGTTTCTTTGGTACTTGCAGGTCTTGCTACTCCACTTGTACTCTCTGTTCACACCATTGTATCCTTTGACTTTGCAACATCGGTAATCCCAGGATGGCATACCACCATCTTCCCGCCGTATTTCGTTGCGGGTGCGATCTTCTCTGGATTTGCTATGGTACAAACACTTCTTTTGATCGTACGTAAGATCTTCAAGATGGAAGATTACATCAACATCGAGCACATCGAAATGATGAACATCGTAATCATGGTTACGGGATCGATCGTAGGTGTTGCGTACATCACTGAGCTTTTCATTGCATGGTACTCAGGTGTTGAATACGAGCAATATGCCTTCTTGAATAGAGCAACGGGGCCTTACTGGTGGGCATACTGGTCTATGATGACTTGTAACGTATTCTCTCCACAGTTTATGTGGTCTAAAAAGTTGCGTACAAACTTGATTTTCACCTTCGTGATTTCAATCGTAGTTAACATCGGTATGTGGTTCGAGCGTTTCGTGATTATCGTTACTTCTATCCACAGAGATTACTTGCCATCATCATGGTCAATGTTCTCACCAACATTCGTTGATATCGGTATCTACATTGGAACCATCGGTTTCTTCTTTGTATTGTTCCTCCTATACGCAAGAACGTTCCCAGTGATCGCTCAAGCGGAATTGAAAACCATCTTGAAGTCTTCAGGCGAAAACTTCAAAAAACACCACGACGAACATGGGGCACACTAAACATAATCCAATCGTTCGCGCGCTATTCAATGACGATGATATCGTATTGAGCGCTGTAAAGGACCTACGTGCTAACGGATTTCACGTTAGTGAAGTATATTCTCCATTCCCTATCCACGGGTTGGATGAAGCGATGGGGCTAAAAAGAACCCGTCTTAGTACCGCAGCATTTTTCTACGGTTTGACTGGTTTGTTTTTCGCTTCTTGGTTGACTTACTATACCATGATTATGGATTGGCCACAAAATATTGGCGGTAAGCCAAATTCGATGTGGTTCCTAAACATGCCATCGTTCGTTCCTGTAATGTTCGAGTTGACTGTATTCTTCGCAGCACACTTGATGTGTTGGTCGTACTTCGCAGTTAATGGACTTTACCCAGGGGCTAAAGCACAGAACCCAGATCCACGTACAACCGATGATCACTTCTTGATGGAAGTAGAATTGGAAGGCGATGAAGCTGAATTAAACAAGAAGCTACAGGAATTGGGTGCATTAGAAATCTCAAAAATCGAAGCCTAAGCATGAAGCGTTTATCTACACTCTTACTATTGGCAGCAGGCGCTATGATGGCGAGCTGTAACCTCGATAAATCGACCCCAGGCTACACGTACATGGACGACATGTACACGAGTCCTTCTTTGGAAACATACGAACCGGCCTACCAGTTCGCAAATGGCTTGAGCGCTCAGCTTCCTGTTGAGGGCACCGTAGCTAGAGGATATCATCCTTATGAGTATGCAAATACAAATGAAGGCTACGATGCAGCGAAGGCGGGTTTAATGATGCCTGAGGCATTCATGACTGAGGACGCATTGAGCGAAGGCAAAGAATTGTACACCACATTTTGTGTGAACTGTCACGGTGAAAAAGGTGATGGTAACGGAAATTTGGTGCAACAAGAGAAAATCTTAGGTGTACCTGCTTACAAAGATCGTGATATCACACCTGGTTCAATGTACCATGTAATCATGCACGGTAAAGGAATCATGGGATCACATGCATCACAATTAACGTATGACGAACGTTGGAAAATTGTTCGTTACGTTGTGAAACTTAGAGAAGATCAAGAATAAAATCGCTGAAGAGAATGTTCGAGTTTACAACTAAAGCAAAACAACTGGCAATCGGTCTTACTGTGGTAGGAGCCATCCTTTGGATCATCGGATTTGCCTTGAATGGATCATCTTCTCACGAGGCAGATCACGGACACGATGCTCATGCAACAGAAATGCATGCCGATGCGGGTCACGACACACATGCTGAAGAAGCGCATGATGCGCATGCGTCTCACGAAGCACACGGTGAAGAAGCACATGATGCACATGCAGATGAGCATGCGTCTCACGAAGCGCACGGTGAAGAAGCACATGATGCTCATGCAGCACACGATGCACACGCTGAGCACCTTCATCACCAACAACAAAACCGTCCATGGAGTGCACTTTATGTGGCAGCTATATTCTTCTTAGGACTAGGATTGGGACAATTGTTCTTCTTGGGTATTCAGTATATTGCTCAAGCTGGTTGGTCGGCAGGTCTATTGCGTTTGATGGAAGCACAGGCTTTCACGATCATTATTCCTCTTTTGGTGATTCTAGTGATCACTCTTTTAGGTCTTGGCCATGTACACCATATGTTCCACTGGATGGTGGAAGGTATTAATGTTGAAGGCCATGAGAATTATGATGAAATCATTGCAGGTAAGCGCGGCTTCCTCAGTCCTGTCTTCTTCATTGTACGTGTTTTAATTTATATCACCGGATGGGTTTGGGCAGCGAGAATGTTGCGTAAGAATTCGTTGTTGTCTGATTCAGGCGATGGTGTCGCAATGTGGAACAAGAACCGTAAAGTAGGAGCCATTTTCACTGTATTCTACGCGGTAACATCATCTACTTCTGCTTGGGATTTGATCATGAGCATTGACACACACTGGTTCTCTACACTATTTGGATGGTACACCTTCGCGGGTATGTTCGTGAGCTCTTTTGCAGCGATCATTCTCGTCACCTTGTACTTGAAGTCAAAAGGCTTGTTGGAGTGGGTGAATGATAACCACATCCACGATTTAGGTAAATTCATGTTCGCATTCTCTGTGTTCTGGACGTACCTATGGTTCTCGCAGTTTGTACTTATCTGGTATGCGAACATTCCAGAAGAGGTAACATACTACATGCAACGTTGGGATCAGTACAAAGTGCCTTTCTTCACTATGCTTTCATTGAACTTTATCTTCCCTGTATTGGCTATTCTAAGCCGTCCAGCGAAACGTGTTCCTGGAACCCTAGTGATGGCAGCAGTATTTGTTTTGGTAGGTCACTACATGGATCACTACGTAATGATTATGCCAGGCACTGTTGGTGACCAATATGGGTTTGGTTTACTAGAGTTGGGGCCAATACTATTCTTTGCAGGTTTGTTCATTTACGTAATGTTCCGCAACCTAGCGGCAGCACCATTGTTGCACAAGAATCACCCAATGATTACGGAATCGAAGCACTTCCAACAATAAACTAGAAAAAGAGACTAAAGAATGAATACAGTTTCAATCATCGTTTTAGTAGTTCTTGCCATTCTAACCTTGGTGCAAGTAATGCGCATTTCAGAAGTTTCTTCTGAAATCCAAGGAGGTAAGGATAATGAGGTAAGCGAAAAGGATAACGATACGCAAGGTCGATTGATGTTGCTTGTTGGTATGGGATTCGTAATCAGTGTTGTAGTAATGTACATTGTTTGGGGTTACCATACCCTACCTGAGCCATCTTCTGAGCACGGTTCAGAGATTGACGGATTGTGGAACCTAAGTATGTTGATCATCAACATTGTGTTCTTCATCGTACAGCCTATTCTTTTTTACTTCGCATACAAGTACCGTGGTAAGAAAGGAACTAAAGCGGTTCACTTCGCGCACAACAACAAATTGGAGTTGTTCTGGACGGGTGTACCAGCGTTGGCATTAGCGGTTTTGATCATCTGGGGTTTGAATGTGTGGAGCACATTGATGATGCCAGAAAATGATGAAGAGCCTATCGTTATCGAACTATATGCACAGCAGTTCAATTGGACGGCGCGTTACAGCGGTGGTGATAATGCACTTGGCTTCGCTTCTGTATATGATATTGAAGGAGCAAACATTGTGGGTGTGGATACGAAGGATGCAGCATCCGCTGATGACATTGTAACTAAGGAATTGCACTTGCCTGTGGGTAAGCCAGTATTGTTCCAGTTCCGCTCGCAGGATGTTATCCACTCTGCTTACTTCCCGCATTTCCGTGCACAGATGAACTGTGTGCCAGGTGCCATCACGAATTTCCAGTTCACACCTTCGATCACAACAGCTGAAATTCGTCAGAACAAAAAAGTTAAGAATCACGTTGAAGAAGTAAATGCAATCCGTACCGCAAAAGGTGAGGATGTGTGGGACTTTAATTACGTGCTACTATGTAATAAGATTTGTGGTGCTGCGCACTACAACATGCAGATGGACATCATCGTCGAAACACAAGATGAATTCGATGCATGGCTTAAGGAACAGAAAACCGTCGCTGAGACTTTGTAATTAAGACTTAATAAGGAGTACTATGTCAACCAATTCGACAGAAAATCATCACTTTCAAGACCATTTGATGGAGCACCACCACAAAGAGAACTTCTTTACGAAGTACATCTTCACGATGGACCACAAAATGATTGGTAAGCAATTCTTGATTACAGGTATGATCATGGGGATCATCGGTGTAATGATGTCTATGCTTTTCCGTTTAGAGCTTGCTTATCCTGAGCAAAGCTTCCCAATCCTTGAGTTCTTCTTAGGGAAATGGGCACCGGATGGTGTAATGGATCCAAATATTTACCTAGCATTGGTAACCATCCACGGTACCATCATGGTATTCTTTGTATTGACAGCAGGTCTATCGGGTACATTCTCGAACTTACTTATTCCATTGCAGATTGGTGCACGTGATATGGCTTCAGGTTTCATGAACGCATTGTCGTACTGGTTCTTCTTTACGAGTTCTGTAATCATGGTCGTGTCATTGTTCGTTGAATCAGGACCTGCAGCAGCGGGTTGGACGGTTTATCCACCACTATCAGCATTGCCACAGGCGATGCCAGGTTCTGGAGCAGGTATGACCTTGTGGTTGATCTCAATGACCTTGTTCATTGTTTCGTCACTATTAGGTTCATTGAACTACATCGTAACGGTATTGAACATGCGTACCAAAGGTATGAGCATGACGCGTCTACCATTGACCATTTGGGCGTTCTTCGTAACCGCTGTATTAGGTGTGTTATCATTCCCAGTACTTTTGAGTGCTGCACTTCTTTTGATGTTTGACCGATTGTTGGGCACGTCATTCTACCTAAGTGATATTTTCATGGGTGGTGAGGTGTTAAGCTACAGCGGTGGTTCTCCAGTATTGTACCAGCACTTGTTCTGGTTCCTAGGACACCCTGAGGTATATATCATCCTATTGCCTGCATTGGGTATTTCGTCTGAAGTTATTGCGACCAATTCTCGTAAGCCAATCTTCGGTTACCGCGCGATGGTGGGTTCAATTTTGGCCATTGCCTTCTTGAGCTTCATTGTATGGGGTCACCACATGTTCGTTACAGGTATGAACCCATTCTTAGGTTCGGTATTTACGTTCACAACATTGTTGATTGCGATCCCATCGGCGGTGAAAGCGTTTAACTACATCACCACACTTTGGAAAGGTAATATCCAGTATACGCCAGCGATGATGTTCTCTATCGGTTTGGTAAGTACGTTCGTTACGGGTGGTTTGACAGGGGTTATCCTCGGGGATAGCGCACTAGATATCAACGTACACGATACCTACTTCGTAGTAGCCCACTTCCACATTGTAATGGGACTTAGCGCCATCTTTGGAATGTTCGCAGGAGTTTACCACTGGTTCCCTAAGATGTACGGTCGTATGATGAATAAGTCCATGGGGTATGCACACTTCTGGTTGACTTTCATCACTGCATATGGTGTGTTCTTCCCAATGCACTTCTTAGGTATGGCGGGTCTTCCACGTCGCTACTACAGCAACACGGCGTTCCCAATGTTCGATAACCTTGCAGATATCAATGTCTTGATCACCTACTTTGCCATCATTGGTGGTATCGCTCAGTTGATCTTCATCTTCAACTTCTTCTACAGCATTTGGAGAGGACCTAAGGCATCTCAAAACCCTTGGAAAGGAAACTCTCTTGAGTGGACTACTCCAGTAGAGCATTTGCACGGAAACTGGCCAGGAGCAATCCCAGTGGTTCACCGTTGGGCTTACGATTACTCTAAGCCAGGGGCCGAAGAAGATTTCATTCCTCAGAACGTTCCGCTCGCAGAAGGCGAGGAAAGCGGTCACTAAGGAAAAGCTTTGTAAAACTCAGATCCCCTTGCCGTTCGGCAAGGGGATTTTTTGTGCTATTTTGTAGTACTATGAACGAGCATCTCGATCCGACCGGATCTCAATTTTCAAACACCGAGCGCGAAATAGAGCGCAAGTTGCGTCCCCTAAGTTTTGATGACTTTACGGGCCAAGCCGCGGTATTGGAGAACCTCAAAATTTTTGTTGAGGCCGCCAAGATGCGTGATGAAGCAATGGACCATGTCCTCCTGCATGGCCCTCCAGGGTTGGGTAAAACAACCTTAAGTCACATCATCGCTAATGAATTGGGTGTTGGGATTAAGATTACTTCAGGTCCGGTTTTGGACAAGCCGTCGGATTTGGCGGGGCTCTTGACAGGACTTCAGCCTAATGATGTCCTTTTTATTGATGAGATTCATCGTTTATCGCCTGTAATTGAGGAATATCTCTACAGTGCGATGGAGGATTTCAAGATCGATATCATGATAGATTCTGGCCCTA
>CAYNLA010000062.1:0-8045 GCA_964397915.1 uncultured Polaribacter sp.
GTAAGCTGCTTGCCTGGAGCAAAGTCTACCAAATCAACAAAGTTGAAGGTATCGTCTACTTGGATCAAATCGTAATCTGCTTCATTAGCGAAGGTCAGACCCAACATCCCTTGCTTCTTCAAGTTCGTTTCGTGGATACGAGCGAATGACTTCACAATCACCGCGCGAACGCCTAGGTGACGTGGCTCCATTGCCGCATGCTCACGTGAAGAACCTTCACCGTAGTTGTGATCACCCACAACGATAGAAGGAACACCAGCAGCTTTGTATGCACGAGCTACGTTTGGTACCTCATCTACTGAACCGTCAAGTTGGTTCGTTACGGCGTTGGTTTCTTGGGTGTAAGCGTTTACCGCACCAATCAAACAGTTGTTTGAGATATTATCAAGGTGACCACGGTAACGCAACCATGGACCTGCCATAGAGATGTGATCCGTTGTACACTTGCCGAAAGCTTTGATAAGCAACTTGGCACCTGTAATGTTATTACCATCCCAAGCCGCGAATGGGCTCAACAATTGTAGACGCTGTGAATCTGGGCTCACTACTACTTCTACACCTGAACCGTCCTCAGCAGGAGCTTGGTAACCGTTATCCTCCACTGCAAAACCAGCTGATGGCAATTCTTGACCCGTTGGCTCTGCCAATTTCACTTCTTCACCATTTGCGTTGATCAACGTATCGGTAATTGGGTTAAAGTCAAGCTTTCCAGAGATTGCAATCGCCGCAACCATTTCTGGTGACGTAACGAAGGCGTGAGTGTTCGGGTTGCCGTCTGCACGCTTCGCAAAGTTTCTGTTGAATGAGTGAACGATGGAGTTTTTCTCTTGCTTCTCAGCGCCTTCACGTGCCCACTGTCCAATACATGGACCACAAGCATTCGTAAAGATTCTCGTTCCCTCTAGTTTGTTGAACGTATCGATCAAACCATCTCGCTCGGCAGTATAACGTACCTGCTCAGAACCTGGGTTGATACCCAAGATTGCTTTAGGTTGGATTCCTTTTTCAACGGCATCAGCAACGATAGAAGCGGCACGTGTCAAATCTTCATAGGAAGAGTTTGTACATGAACCGATCAATGCCCACTCGATATCTGTTGGCCAATCGTTCGCTGCAGCCTTCTCCTTCATCTCTGCTACTGGAGTAGCAAGATCTGGAGTAAACGGACCGTTTAGGTGTGGAGTCAATTCATCCAAGTTGATTTCAATCACTTGGTCAAAGTACTGCTCAGGGTTTGCATATACCTCAGCATCACCGGTCAAGTGCTCAGCTACTGCATCGGCAGCATCTACTACATCTTGACGACCCGTAGCCGCTAGATAGCGACGCATGCTGTCGTCGTAACCGAATGTTGAAGTCGTTGCACCGATCTCAGCACCCATGTTACAGATGGTTCCTTTACCTGTAGCACTCAAGCTCTCTGCACCCTCACCGAAGTACTCGACGATACAACCTGTACCACCTTTTACCGTGAGGATTCCTGCAACTTTCAAGATGACATCTTTAGGCGCAGTCCAACCGTTCAAACGACCAGTTAGTTTTACACCAATAAGTTTTGGGAATTTCAATTCCCAAGCCATACCCGCCATAACATCTACAGCATCAGCACCACCGACACCGATAGCGACCATACCAAGACCCCCAGCGTTTACTGTATGAGAATCTGTACCAATCATCATACCGCCTGGGAAAGCGTAGTTCTCAAGGACTACCTGGTGAATAATACCTGCACCTGGCTTCCAAAAGCCGATGCCGTATTTATTACAAACTGATGAAAGGAAGTTGAATACTTCATTGTTCTTATTAATTCCTTCTTGCAAATCTTTATCTGCGCCAATTCTTGCTTGAATCAAGTGATCGGCATGTGCAGTGGAAGGAACCGCTACTTTATCTTTTCCTGCTTGCATGAATTGCAACAAGGCCATTTGTGCTGTTGCATCCTGCATGGCCACACGGTCCGGCGCGAAATCTACATAGCTAGCACCACGTTGAAAAGCCTGGTCGGCAGCACCGTCCCAAAGGTGGGCGTATAAAATTTTCTCAGAGAGTGTAAGTGGCTTACCCACTGCCTTGCGAGCAGCTGCAATACGCTCAGGGTAGCGCTCGTACACTTTGCGAATCATATCGATATCGAACGTCATAGTAACAGAGTTAACTTAATTTGCGAGCACGAAAATACCACATAATTGGCCTCCTAGCCAAAAGGATTTCGCTAAGAATCAATAGAATAAAGCAATGATTACGGAATCACTAATTCAAAGCCGTAATTATCACTAAAACAGAAATATAAAAGGTCTGTTTTTAAGAATTAAGGAATCCACACCTTAACATTGTGGAACCAATTCTCTCCGCTGATTTTGATCACATACATACCTGTGCTCCAGCCAGTGGTGGTGTATCGGTGGGTTGATCTTGGATCCATTTCTGACATCTTTTGACCTGCAGCATTAAAGATCTCCGAACGCAACGCCTGACCCGTGAAGATTTCAAGCGTTCCATCCCCATTACGAATGTCTAAATTTGACAGCACCGTTTGCATAATGTCTAACAACTCAAAGGCTGCAGTATGTGCGCTATCCTTGGTTGGATTGAAACTCCAATCCTTGATGGTGAAGCTTTTAGCACTGTCTTGAACATCAATACGCGCCCAGCCATAACAAGCTGTATCGTCCTTCATGATACGAAGTCCCAAGTATCCATCTGTTAAGGGACCTGCCCAGTTGGAATTCGGATAGGCTTGACCGTCGACACGGAACGCCATGTATCCTACCCCAGTAGAGCTGTTGATTCCTTGGAATTGCGCCATGGCATCGATGGTGGTTCCAGGAACGACGCGCTCAACATAAGCGAACCCATTGGCAACACTACCCATGGCTAGGTTTCCTTCGATACTATCTCCTGGATGCAACAATATTGCATTCACGTTTCCTAGCTGTCCGCCACCTAGAATATGCTCGATGGTAAAATCAACAATAGTGTCCCCGTCTAAATCCAATTCATAAATTCCGTTGACGATTGTCGTATCGTCAACATCTGTATAGATGTACTGCGCTTGTGCAGCGGTAGTGCCTAATACAGCGGCGGCGGAAGCCAAGTATTTTGCTAAGGGGGTATTGTTGTTTTTATCCATGGGGGCAAATATAGGCTTAAAACCTTCTTAAACGGGGCTTTACCACGGCTTTCAAAAGGGAAATATCCACTGAATTAACACAATGTTTAGAAAGCTCGGTTAGGGCTTCCGTCAAGGCTGGACGAATGCATCCTTCGGCAACAGAAGCCAATATTTCTTCATAACTCAAGTTTATTAACACGGCATCCGGGTCCATCTTGGCCCAGCGCTCGTGCCGGTCGTATTCCTCCTTCCAACGTCCATGTTCATCCCATTGCAATGGGGCATTCTCGGCATTGGCCATTTTTCTTTGACTTTGCAATAGGGCGCTCAACTCGCGATGCATCACTATGATAATTTTGGGACCTATTGGCAATGGAGCTTGTCGCAATAATGGAAAAACCACCTTCAAGGCTTTACCTCCCTGATTGGCCAACCAAGATTCTTCTAGGGTCCAATTCTTCACTGCATCGTGCTCAAAATATCCGGCTGCGTTGTGCACATCAGCTGCCCTATTTCCATCAGTCACAGCCATCACTCCGGCAGCTTCCAACAACTGCATAGCAAGCGAGGTACCGCTTCTCGGCGGGCCAGTAACTAAAAAAATTGGCGTTGACTTATCCTTTTGTGTGAATTGAGCGTACAACGACTGCGCAACACTGCTTTCAGCATGCATGTTTTGAGCCTTGAACACATGGACCATTGCCGCGTGAATCTTTGGCTGATGGAATCTTAGCTCTGTACTTTTCAATCCAGCCTCCATTGCCTGCGGCCACTGTTGACGCGCCACATGCAATCGAAACTTTAGATTTAGTAATTCAACCGTTTCCTTCTCCGCTCCCTGCAGCAACATTTCTAATGCATTCCACTGGTCCGATTTCGCTAATAATCGGCCCCAAAGCACGATCAGTTCTACCGAACGGGTTCCTTCAATACGTTTTGGTAAGGACCAATGCGCTCCCCGGGAAATGGCAACTAACGTCTCGTAGTAGACTTTGACTTGTCCCAATTCATCTCCGCTAATCCAATGCAGCATGGTCGCCAACTCCTCAAATTGCTTCGAATCGGCCAAAAGCGATAGCGCCAGCAAAATATAGCGTGAAGGACTGTCTTCACTGAGCTCTAAGGTTTGCAACGCTTGCCAAGCTGCCTGCGGGCGCCCTTGCGCCCGTAAGCTCCGGGCGAGATAATATGTGTTTTCCCACATCCGCGCTCCGCCCTGCGCTACATCTCGCTCTGCCAGATATCCCAGCTTCACCAAGGCATCGAGCAATTCCTCCTCCAACATTGGTGCTGGCGACTTTAGTGCTACTGTGCTTGGAGCTCCTTGATTCACACGAACCGCCTCTTGCAAGGAATGGCCATCCCATTGAAGGGGAAGCCTGCCATTCATCTCAGGTATAGCTTGTAAACCGTGAAGCGCTAAGACAATCGGCGCTATGTCTAACAAAGTCAATCCAGAGACCTTCTTCAATTTTGGAACATTTGGACCTGAAGCGACGAACATTCCATAAAACTGATGTTCGAGCGCGGGGGCACCCGCATGATCGGGCAACTGAATCCAGCGTTCGTCTCCGCTTCTAAAACCATGGTCACTCAATACGATCGTATTGGCGCTGGGCTGATCATCGATGTACTTCCCGAGAAATAAATCATGCATCCGATAAGCGGCCTCTACGATGTGTTGGTACTTATAAAAATCGGCCGTAGCTATCCCTTCTAATTTTGGCGGATGGTATTTCATCGCCAAATGCTTGTAATGATCTAATGCATCAAAATAAATGCTAATGTGTCCACCTTGTGACGCATCCATCGCCAGTGTGGCTGCAATGTGGGTGTTGATCGCATGAACTGTAATTTTCAGTACACTTCGAACTACATCATCCTTTGAATCCACATCCATTTTAGGAAAAAACGCGGCTAAAACACTTGGGGACAATTCCTCAGCACGGACTCTAAGCTTCGCAAAAAGCCCTTGGAGCGGTTCGGGAACTATCCCATCCGCCAACCAATTCTCATCTTCACTTAAGGCTAGATTTGAAACGCGAACTCCCCCTAAAGCGGAAGGTTGAGCGGGGTGTGATGGCCACCACGCAACGGTTGAAGCAGGAATGTTATTCCACTCTAGAATGTCCCATAGTGTTGGAACTTTTATGCTCGTGCCTCGGACCGCTCGAATCTGACCGTCCTGCCATTCCGTAAATCCATGTATTCCATGATCAACAGGCCAACGAGACGTTGCAATGCTCGTCCACAGCATAGGAGAAATAGGCGGGTCCATAGAGGCAATGGGCGCATGTATTCCACCGCTCATTAATTGGGTCAGATTGGGCAAGACGCCTTTCTGTTGGAGGGGTTTTGCGATGGTCCAATCGGCTGCATCCCAACCCACCAATACACTCTTAAATCTCGGCGATTTTAGTAAATGGCGGTAGGCGCCAAGGTCTATACCTTTCCATTTGGCGACATTTTTATATCCGCCCGCGAAAAATCCCAAGGTATGTTGCTCCGTTACCGCCATAGCGTAAAAGTAATTGCTAAATTTGGCTTAGACCCTACAACGCTACATGAAGCACCGCAAATACATTGAAACCGCCTCTTTAGGCTGGAATGCTATTAAAGCTTCACCCCTTCGTACCGTACTTACGTCCTTGATTATATCCTTTGGCATTATGGCGTTGGTGGGAATCCTGAGCGCTACTGATGCACTAAAGCAAACATTAGAAACGAACTTTACGAATTTGGGCGCTAATACCATCACGGTGCGCCATGACGCAGGTGGTTTTTTCATCGATGGTGCGGACAGGCGTCGTAATCCAACCATTTCATATCGCGAAGCGCAACTCTTCAAAAAGCGTTTTGACTTGCAAAACAGTCCAGTCAGTATCTCCTATCCTGCATGGGGAACGGCCAAACTTACCTTCGAAAACACCAGCACAAATCCCAATCAGATGATCATGGCGGTTGATGAAAACTACCTTAAAACAGGTGGTTTTGATCTCAGCGAGGGACGGAATTTTTCATCGGACGATGTATTCAGAGGCTCTTACTATGCGATCCTCGGCGCTGAGACGAAACAAAGCCTTTTCGGCGACCAGCCCGCATCTGGAAAAATCATTCGTATCAACGGAAAGCCATATACGGTTGTCGGGATTTTAGCTGAAAAAGGCAGTAGCGGGATGTTCTCTGGAGATCGTGGTGCCTGGGTTCCCCTGACCACTGCCCGGGCAGCAATCCCGTCCAATTCGCAGCCTTACGTTATAAGTATTACTGCTCCGAGTGCACAACAACTTGAAGCCGTCGAAGGGAGGGCGAATGCAATCATGCGAAGCGTACGGAAACTGTCCCCGAAGGAGCGCGATAACTTTAGTATCGTCCGAAGTGATAGCGTAGCGAAAAGTCTTATCGAAAACTTAAGCATGGTCACCAAGGTGGCGTTCATTATAGGCATTATCACTCTATTAGGCGCTTCAATAGCCTTGATGAACATCATGCTTGTTAGCGTTACAGAGCGTACTCGTGAGATTGGTACTCGAAAAGCCATTGGTGCAACTAAGCGCAGCATCACTCAGCAATTTTTAACCGAAGCGATTATTATAACCCAGCTGGGCGGTTGGACCGGAATCCTTTTTGGGATTGTCATTGGTAATGTTGTCGCGAAACAAATCGGTGGCCACTTCTTCATACCATGGACATGGATCATCGTGGCATTTGTGATGTCCGTTGGCGTTGGTCTATTGGCGGGCTGGTACCCAGCAAAAAAAGCGGCAGATCTCGATCCTGTGGAGGCGTTGCGCTATGAATAAGATTACTCCAAACCGTCTTTCTTCTTTTCCATTTTGGCATAGCCTGTAGCTGCTCCAAAGACCAGGCCCATAGGTATCCAAAAGCCTAGGTTGTCCGTTAGCACACCTAGAACCACACCGGCAATAATGCCGTAACTCGCAAATTGGCTGACAATCTTATTTTCGTGCTCTTTCATAACGGTGAAATTAGGCATAAAAAAAGCCATTCCGAAGAATGGCTTTCTTATCGTTAAATGAATGCGTAAAGCTTATGCTTCAGCAACTACATCAAATTCGAAGTTCACAACTACTTCACGGTGTAGACGTACGCTCGCATTGTAGTGACCTACAGCCTTGATTGTACCACCAGTGATGGAGATGAACTTTTTGTCCAAAGCAACACCTGATTTTGCCAATTCATCAGCAACGTTTGCGTTGTTGATTGAACCGAACAATTTGTTGCCCTGACCCAATTTAGCGCTAAGCTTCAACTCAACAGCTGCCAATTTCTCTGCAGTTGCTTTTGCATCAGCGATCGCTTGAGCTTCTTTGTGCGCACGTTGACGCAAGTTTTCAGCCAATACTTTCTTTGCGCTTGCTGTAGCCAACACACCGAATCCTTGTGGGATTAGGAAGTTGCGTCCGTAACCATCTTTTACAGTGACCACGTCATCCGCAAAACCTAGGTTCTCTACGTCTTTCTTTAGAATGATTTCCATGGTACTCTATTATTTTAGGTTATCTGCTACGTAAGGCATCAATGCAATGTGGCGTGAACGCTTGATTGCAGTGGCCAATTTTCTTTGGTATTTCAATGAAGTACCGGTCAAACGACGAGGTAAGATTTTTCCTTGTGGGTTTACAAAACGCAACAAGTAATCTGGATCCTTGTAATCGATGTACTTAATACCTGACTTTTTGAAACGACAGTATTTCTTCTGGTTGCCGCTATCTACGTTGATGGGCTGCAAGTAACGCACATCGCCCTTTCCTTTAGTTGCCATAGTCTAGTCTTTTATGCGTTTGCTTTGGCACGACGCTTCGCAGCGTACTCGATACCATATTTGTCCATTCTAACTGTCAAAAAGCGCATGATACGCTCGTCGCGTTTGAATTCCACTTCTAAAGGAGCAATCGCATCGCCACCTACA
>CAYNLA010000063.1:0-2113 GCA_964397915.1 uncultured Polaribacter sp.
TAGATAAGTACAGCCATTTGTACGCCCAAAGAACTGAAGCGTAAGAACTTATTGTCCGCCATGAAAATTGATTAGGCCGTCTTGGCGTTGTTGTCCTCTTCTTTTGAGACTTTGCGCATCACAGCTGTACCCATTGTAACCGAACCGTTTAGTTCGGCACCGGGTTCCACAGAGAGTTTCTCGGTGTGGATCTGACCACTCACTTTGCCCGATTGAGCAATGCTTAGCGTCTGTGCAATTTTGAAGGTGCCTTCAACCGTTCCGGCAACAGCGGCATTTTTACACTCTACTTCACCCTCTACTACACCGTGTTCACCAACAACAAGCTTACCTGTTATTTTGACTGTACCCTTAACCTTACCGTCGATGCGTACATCACCGTCAGAATGCAAATCACCTTCGATGCTGGTTCCCATTAGGATTCTGTTTGACGCTTGGGCTTGCTCTGGATATTTTTTTGCTGATGAAATCATAATGCTTTGAAGTATTGTAAGTATTCCTTTAAGACCTTATCCCTATACACTTTGCCGAAGTTAGGGTTATTGATATAAAACGCCTCACTAACAGCTGCAGGATAGTACTGCTCTAAGTGGCCGCCTAAAGTACTAAAAGTATTTAAATAAACCTGTGCTTTCTCCTTGGTTCTCAGGCCACTAATAATAACTAGTTGCGTTGATTGATCGTAGAAGATGTTCTGGATTCTTAAGTTGTCGAACTTAAAGTGCTCTTTGTTAAAGTCGGCCAGCGCGTTTCTGAGGTCATTAATGTTTGAATTCTCCGCAGGTATGGCTAAAACGAACTTGTGTGGAGCGTTTGGCTGATCGGGGAAATCTATCTTCTGAACTTTTTGATCTCCAGAACCCTTGAAGTCCTCTGTGTTTCCCTTGTTTTCATCCAACAACAACGCTAGAATTTGAGCCGCCGCTGTTGCCTCTTCACTGTCCGCATAATCTTTCACAACACTCTTTAAAGCCGCTACAACCTCAGCCTCTTTTTCCTCAGCGCCATAAATGAATGCCTGAAGCATTTGCGCTTTTGGGCGAAGTGCTGTTTTGGGATATTGCGCATTGAATTGATCCAATTTCTTTTGAGCGGTCTTCACGTTTCCCGCATCAAAGGCCGCATAGGCTATATCATAGGCCTGCTGCTCTTCAACAGGAACGTCTGGACCACGCAATTCTCCTCGCAATAAGGCAGCATAAGGACTGTTCGGATATTCCTTTAAAACCTTGGCCCGAACAGATTCTTGGTCGTCACGTTTTTCTTGCTCCCCGCGTAGTAAGTAAATGCCGTACAATACTTTCGGAGTAAGCTGTGCGTAGCTCTCAAACTCTTTTAGGTAGTCCAGCCAGGCCAAATCAGCAGCTACTAAATCGTTCAAACCATCCTTGTAAATAAAGCCTAGTTCCGCCTTAGCCGACGCTTCACGGGCCAGGCTCTGCTTGAGGTCTTCATCGCTACGCAATACTCTAGACAGGTAGTATTCTACTGAATTGTCATTGGACGGTAAGGCAACATCAACACTATCGCCTGCCTCGCTAACCTCAGCTAAATTAACACCGTCGCCGAAACCTTGACTTGGTTTTTCCTTGGTTCGCCAATGGTCTTCCAATGGCCGCTCACCCCAGGTTTTTTTGAACGAGGCGAGGCCGCTTGTTCGCACTGAAGCATTGTAAAAGTACCATTCCCCTCCGCCAATGGCTTGGGGACCCGAGTTCGCCAAAAGGGCGTTTTGTTCTGCGCGCATTTCGGCCAGCGCAGCCCTTCTTGCTGCCTCCTCCTCTCGTTTCTTTTTGGCTTCTATGAACGACTCAAACTTCTCACGCAATTCAGCGTTTGTCATGCCATACATCGACTGCAGGCTGTCCTCGAGTGCGATGGTATTTATGGCAAGCACTAGTTCGTCCAAGACCATTTTGCGATTTTGCAGGGTGTCGAGTCCTTTATAACCAGCCGGCAAGACCGTCAACGCACTGTCATAATACGCCTGTGCCGGAACAAAATCGCGAAAATCAAAGGCGATTCCAGCAAGCTTTAAATAACTCTTTCCCTTCTGCCTCGGGTTATCAACCGACGTGCGTATTGAATTGGTCAATAGCGATTCTGCCTCTGG
>CAYNLA010000063.1:2213-7997 GCA_964397915.1 uncultured Polaribacter sp.
TCGGGTTATCAACCGACGTGCGTATTGAATTGGTCAATAGCGATTCTGCCTCTGGAAAATGCTCTAGGTCCAATTGCTTCAACGCCCAAACGTAATAGATCTGATCTCGGTAATTGATGTTTTTATCATCACGCAGCATCTTATTCAAATCCTTCTCAATAACCGCGATATCTTCCATGAAGACATCAAAGTTCTCCGCGCGTTTGATCTGTGCTGAAAACGTGATGTCATAGTCATTTGGATGCAGGTCCAAGACCGCTTCATAAGCCAAGGCGCTTTCATAACCCATTCCCATCAAGGCATACAGTTGCGCATTTAGATAGGTTAGGCGTACGCGTTGCTTTTTATTCGGAGCCAACTCGGCAGCTGATTCCACCCATTTCTGTGCATCGGTCCAATTTTTTTTATTCAACTGAAGGAGTGCCATCGTCTTTTGGGCCTCAAAAAGCATGGCTTTCGGCAGCGCTTTGGTGTAGATGTCGTCGAGTATTTGCTCTGCTTGGAATGCATTGTTCATGCGCAGGTGGGTTTGAGCCGCGAGCAATCGGGCCCAGAAAACTTCATCCTCTGCCTTGTCTATTCCACGGAATTGATCCTCCATATAAGTGGTCGCCTCGATGCATTGAATCCATTCGTTTTTATAGAATCTCGCTCTAGCAATAAGCAGGTAGGCTTTAAAGACGTAATCGTTTTTCTGCTCGCCGCGGAATACCATGCTATGTTTCTTGATCACCTTAGCACTTTTTTCAAGGGCGCGGTCCATCTTCGCAAAAAGCTGGGGTGCCTGCTTTTCATCGGGCCAGTAATACAAGGGGAGGAGTTCTTCGAAATTGTATTCTTCCGATTTTTCGAACTGCTCTAAACTTTCAATCAGCGCTTCCTGCCCATTGAAGTACGCGTTGTAATGTGCTGTGGTTTCATGGTACTTTCTATTTACCCATCGGTCCTTGGTGGTCGTACAACCAACAAAAACAAAAGCGGCAAAAAGTAGGGATATGTAAAATCGGAAACCCATCGAGTGTATTAACGCGTTAAAATTATTTTATTTCACGCCGCGGGAGAAATGCTAAGCCCGATATTTGTCTCAATCATGGCAAAAAGTTCAAAAAAACAGAAACGCGTTCAACGCTGGAGGAACAAATTCCGCTTTGTAATCCTCAACGACGACACGTTTGAAGAGGTTTTAACCCTAAAACTAAGTCCGCTAAACATTTTTACGTTTAGTGTATTCGCTGTTCTGTTTACCATCGGAATTACCACCATTGTCATCGCTTTTACACCTCTTCGAGAACTCGTTCCTGGCTATGCGTCGTCCCGATTGCGTCGTGAATCGATCGATTTAGCCCTGAAAGCAGATAGTCTTGAAGCCTCTGTGCGTGCAAACGAAAAATACATTTCGGGAATTCAGCGAATCCTAAACGGAGAGGTTATTGACTCTGTTTTGACGGAACTTCAAAGCAGTTCAGACTCCATAGATGATGTAATACTATCAAACCCTAGTTCCGAAGATAGTGCGTTTAGACAATGGGTAGAAGAGGAAAATGAATTTGCACTTGATCAAAACGCTCCAGAATTGGATGTTCCTCAACTTTTCGCTCCCGTTGATGGAATGTTAACCTCTTCTTTCAATCAGGGCAACGGCCACTATGCCGTGGATATTGCTGCTCCAAAAAACACTCCAATAAAATCGTGCTACGAAGGCACGGTCATCTATTCGGATTGGTCCAGTGAAAATGGACATACTATATTGATTCAGCATGAAAGCAATCTCATCAGTGCGTATAAACACAATAGTGCAATTCTAAAATCGGTCGGTGATTTTGTGCGTAGCGGTGAGGCCATCGCGATCATTGGAAACAGTGGTGAAAACTCAACAGGCCCACACCTTCATTTTGAACTTTGGTTCGACGGTTACGCCATCAATCCCGAAGAGTACATAAAATTTTAACCCTGGTAACCCAAGTCGCTGGGCAAGTTCGGCGACTTACTCGCTTCAACCGCTAGGGCATCACATCGCTCGTTTTGCGGGTGGTTGTTGTGTCCCTTAACCCACGTAAAGACAGGGTGATACTTATCCAGTAGTGGCAATAACTTTCGCCACAGGTCTGGATTCTTCTTGTCTTTGAACCCTTTCTTGACCCAATTGCGAAGCCAACCTTTGTTGATCGCGTCTACCACGTACTTGCTATCGCTGACCACCTCAACTCTATGCTCAGTTGACTTTAACTCTTGCAATCCCTTGATCACTGCCAACAGTTCCATTCTATTGTTTGTGGTGCGCTTAAACCCTCCGCTCAGTTCTTTTCTGTGACCCGCGGAACTCTCTAAAACCACACCGTAGCCGCCTGGCCCGGGGTTGCCACTGGCCGCTCCATCCGTGTAAATGGTCACTTTCATTGCGACAATGATAAATTTTCAATCCACGCCTCTACCACAGGGCCATAATACTCTGCTTCCAATGCGCGCACCTTTGCTTCGATTGATTCTGGATCCTCACCAGGTTCAACTTCGGTTTTGAACTGCGCAACAATGGCCCCTTCATCGTAATGTTCATTAACCATGTGTATCGTTATGCCTGTTTCGGTCTCACCAGCCTCGCTAACAGCTTGGTGAACATGCTTTCCATACATCCCCTTTCCGCCAAATTTTGGCAACAGTGCAGGATGAATATTCAACATGCGGCCTTGAAATCTGCGCGTCCAAGATGCGGGTATCATTTTTAAATAGCCCGCCAATAAAACAATGTCGATTTTTTCGTCTAGCTCCTTTAAAACCACATTACTTTCAGTCGATGGGTCGAAAATTATCGTTCTAATATTCAGTCTTTCAGCCCGTTCGATTACGCCTGCATTTGCATTGTTCGTAACTATTATTTCTACCCGACCCCATGCCGAGTCCGTAAAATGCTCCGCTAAGCTTTGAGCATTAGTTCCTGATCCTGAGGCAAGTACTGCGATTTTAAGCATCTTTTTTGTACCTTATGAGGGCAAATTTACCATCTAATTCTTGGGGGTTAGGATATGGGAAGTTTTTATTTTCTTTGTGCCGATTATATAAACCTTTTTAATCATGTCTGACATTTCAGCTAAAGTAACCGCAATCATCGTTGACAAATTGGGTGTTGACGAGAACGAAGTAAACACTGAAGCAAGCTTCACTAACGACTTGGGTGCCGACTCTTTGGACACTGTTGAGTTGATTATGGAATTCGAAAAAGAATTCGACATTCAAATCCCAGATGACCAAGCAGAAAACATCACAACTGTAGGACAAGCTATTTCCTACATTGAGGAAGCTACTGCATAAGTAAACGTCTATTCTTTATGAGCCTTAAACGCGTAGTTGTTACTGGGCTAGGTGCGCTCACTCCTGTGGGCAACACAGCCGAAGAAACTTGGAAAAACCTCGTTGCAGGAACATCGGGAGCGGGTCCTATTACCCGTTTTGATGCTTCCCTATTCAAAACACACTTCGCGTGTGAGGTCAAAGACTTTAACCCAAACGACCTGCTAGACCGTAAGGAGGCTCGTCGTATGGATCGATTTACACAATTCGGAGTGGTAGTGGCTAATGAAGCCATTGCCGATTCCGGGTTGGATTTTGAAAAAGAAAACCTCGACCGAATTGGCGTTATTTGGGGTTCTGGAATTGGAGGAATTGACACGTTCTACGAACAAGTAAAAGGATTCGTAGACAATAACCTTAGTCCTCGATTCAACCCGTTCTTGATTCCGATGATGATTTCGGACATCACGCCTGGTCGTATCTCGATGCTGCACGGCTTACGCGGCCCTAACTACACAACTGTTAGTGCCTGTGCTTCTTCTACCAACGCGCTTATTGACTCCTTCAACTTGATCCGTTTGGGCAAGGCTGATGTGATTGTAACCGGAGGTTCTGAAGCAGCTATTAACCCTGTAGGTATGGGAGGTTTTAACGCTATGAACGCGCTTAGTACTCGCAATGACGACCCTCAAACGGCTTCGCGTCCTTTTGATGCAGACCGCGATGGATTCGTTATGGGCGAGGGAGGTGCAGGTATAATCCTAGAAGAATACGAACACGCAATTGCTCGTGGCGCTAAGATTTATGCTGAAATGGTGGGCGGTGGCCTTAGCGCTGATGCACACCACTTGACGGCTCCACACCCCGAGGGTTTGGGCGCAAGAAACGTAATGGCAAATGCTATCGAGGATGCGGGCATGACGCCAGAGGACGTAGATTACGTGAATGTTCACGGAACATCGACGCCTCTCGGTGATATTGCTGAAACCAAGGCTATTCAACAAGTTTTTGGGGAACACGCATACAACCTCAATATTTCATCAACTAAAAGTATGACCGGCCACCTTTTAGGTGCGGCGGGTGCTGTTGAGGCAATGGCGGCAATCATGTCGGTATACACCAACACAATCCCTCCAACGATCAACCACTTTACTGACGATGAAAATCTAGATCCTAAATTGAACTTTACTTTCCATTCGGCTCAGGAGAGAGAGGTTCGTGCGGCATTGAGCAACACCTTCGGTTTTGGAGGTCACAATGCTTCCGTCCTCTTTAAGAAAGCTGAATAAATGCGTTCAACCCAAGAGCTGTTCCCTTTTCTATTTCAGTCCGAGTTTAAAAAAAGCATAAGGACAATTATAGGGTTTTGGCCCAAGGATCTTTCTTTATACAAACTGGCTCTTCGCCATGCGAGCGCATATCCTTTTCGAAAGAAAAAAGGCGAGCGCAATAATGAGCGCCTAGAGTACTTAGGAGACGCCGTTATCGACCTGGTTGTAGCAGAAGCGTTGTTTTATCGTTTCCCAAAGGAAGACGAAGGGTATTTAACCAAAATGCGCAGTAAAATGGTCTCGCGGAACAACCTTAATCGGGTTGCCGATAATCTAGGCCTGCCCAACCTTCTCGTGGCCAATCTAAAAGGGAACCATAGCGAAAGCATATACGGCGATGCCCTTGAAGCCCTGGTTGGAGCGTGTTACATAGACCTTGGATTGAAGCGCACGCAATACTTTGTTATGCGCACCATCGTTGATCCTTTTTTAACCGACGACGATCTTCTTGAAACCACACACAACTACAAGAGCGAGGTTATTGAATATTTCCAGGGCCACAAAAAGAGTTTCCGATTCGAGGAATTAGAACGAAGCGGAGAGCAACACAATGCAACCTTTGTAATGGGACTCTTTGTTGGGGAAGAATTGGTCTCAAAAGGAGAGGGAAGTTCCAAGAAAAAAGGAGAAGAGGCAGCAGCAAAAGACTACTATAATCAGCATCTAATCACGAGCAATGGCTAAGGTTCAGCACATAGACGCCCTCAAGCGAATGAAAATGAATTTTTCCACGGTGGGCATACGCACACCGTTGAAAGATTATGAGCTCGCTTATTGGATGAACGTGCAATATGGTATGCGGCTGGTTTGCAGGCCCGAGGTTGTTGATGAGTGGGACGAAGGAACCGTTTGGGAATACAATGTTTTTGATGGTACCGACCCTAATGGGGAGCCCATTTGTATGATTATGAATTTAAGTGCTGGTGCGCAGCTTCCAAAAGAAAACGATTGGAGCCTTTTTCAAAGTATTCCAGAAAAACATCTTTTACCTACAGTTAAACATTGGGACTACCTTTTAATCGTAGAAAATTCGGACTTTGCGTTCGATTTAGAAACCGCCTTAAAACGCAACGAAAAAATCACTACTGCGCAATATTTTGAAGCGCATACACAACTGACACAACGAGAAACACACTTACTTTATGAAATCCGAAACGCCTAACAACAC
>CAYNLA010000064.1:0-7952 GCA_964397915.1 uncultured Polaribacter sp.
GGAAGCGTAGGGTTCATTTTCAACATGTTAGTGAAGATACCACCAGTGTATCCACCAACTTGCTGGTAAGGAGTCAAGTTGTCGTCTTGCTGAGACACGTTTACGTTAGCCGACAAAGTCAATTTATCGTTCAACGTTTTTTGGTTCATGCTCAAACGGCTAGTGAAACGGTTGGTTCCAGAGTTGATAACAATACCATCTTGGTCTAGGTAACCCATAGATAAGCGGTATGAACCAGCTTCAGTACCTCCGTTCAAGCTCAAGTTGTGCTGAGTAGCCATACCAGTTTGGAACATTTCGTCTTGCCAATCAGTATCGGCAGAACCTAGAACGTTACCCAATCCAAAGCGAGCCACTGCCGCCTTGTATTCAGAAGCGTTCAACATGTCCAACTTCTTAGGTAGAGAAGAAGCACTTACTTGGTAGCTGTAATCAACAGACATACGGCCAGCAGCACCTTTCTTAGTTGTAATTAATACAACACCGTTTGCACCACGAGCACCGTAGATAGCTGTTGCAGATGCGTCCTTCAATACAGTGATAGACTCAATATCGTTTGGATTCAAACGAGAAAGAGGGTTACGCTGAGAACCAGAGGTCTCACCTTCACCACCAGGAAGTGTGCTTCCGCTTTGTACGGGCATACCATCAATAATGTAAAGAGGCTCGTTGCTAGAAGAGATAGAAGTACCTCCACGAACACGAACACTTACACCACCACCAGGCTCACCGTTTGTCGGAGTAATTGTAATACCCGCGGCTTTACCCTGGATCAACATTTCAGGAGAGGTAACGACACCACCGTTGAAGTCTTCGGAGCTAACAGAGGCAGAAGAACCTGTTAGGTCTTTCTTTTTCTGTGAACCATAACCAATGACTACAACTTCTTCCAATTGCTCAAACATCATATCTGCTTGAGACATTGCGTCTTCATCTGTAGAACCTTCGTTCTGAGCGTAAGCTACTTGAGAACCAAGCAACAACACTGAGCACCAAAGGGTCGCAGAGGAGAGAACACGACGTAGATTTTGATTCATAATAAATTGTGTTAACGATTATCTTACAATTATATGAATTCTTTTTAATTAGTGTACAATTGACACTTAATCGAATTAAAACTTTTTTTACACCTCAAAAATTAGTTTAAAACACTGATAAACAATTGTTTGTGATTTGGCAACGCGAGTAAGTTGTTCAACGTTCTAGTGACCTTAGTTAAACAAAATGTTCAGGTGTCCCGTTTGCGACCTCTAATTTTAGAAAGATACGGTTGCGAGTTAAGCAAATACTTATCCCGTCGACACAACGTCATTTATGGTATTGAGAATCAACTATTACGAATGCATTAATCGACGTTTCGTTTGAGACAATCGTTTTTTTTTTGAAAAAAACTTCAGATAGTTATCACCACTTTAGGATTAAGTTAATGTAACTTGTACCCACTTAAGAGTAGCTTAGGTTTATTGGTTTGGTTAGCCCCGTCTTCGGACGGGGCTTTTTTGTTAGTCCCAAACCGTAAAAACACGAGAAATATTGAATCCTAAGAAAAGTGACCCGTCAAGCGGGTTATAGGGGTTCGTCGCTACCCAAAGCGGATCGCTCATTGCATTCGTGTTTGAAATATGGAACTGAAAGACATGTCCTCCTGTTTCCAAATCTACGCCTAGTGCAAATGGCGCATAAAATCGCTGTCCATCGCTATATTCATAGTTTGAACCGTAATTATATTCCCCGGTTAGTGCTAGTCTGTTGGTGATTTTATATCGACCTCCAATCTGTAAATGGAAAGTTGTATTTGGATCGTTTGGTCCAGGAACTAAGTTCCAGTGAACGGCGCTAGGTGCAACCAGCAGGCTGAAAGATTCATCAAATTTCCGAGCGAAAATAGCTTGATGGTGAAAAGATAATCGGTCACTCAAAAAGTGATCAACACCATCAGTATAACGGGCGCCGCGATAGTTTGTACTACTGTATAAGGTTAGACCGAAAGGAAACTCTTCAGCACCCGAGGTTTGACGCAGAAGTCGGTATTTGATAAAGCCATCCGCCACTTTGTTAAAAGACGAACGTCCAATACCTATGTTAAGACGGTCTGTGACGCCGTAATCTAATTGCATTCGGATTTGGGCGATGTCTAATCCTAAGAAATTGTAGAGGTAGTCATTCGAAAAGCTCCCAAAACGATGCGATATGACATATTGAAGCACTCCTTCCCCAGGTGTCTCATTTGATTGTGCGTTGATAATACGGGTGCCCTTAAAGGTAGCATAGGTGAACTCAGTGGTTTCTGGAATGTCCATTAAGGAAAAGAGGTCATCTTCTTGTCCTACAGCTGTGATCAACTGCAGCGATAAGACAACGGAAAAAAGAGTTTTTTTAATCTGCATTAAGCTCGTTTTTTCAAAGTCGCTTTAACTTGAACCTTTGCATCTTTCGCAATTTTATCCGCTACTGCACCAGGTATAGCGATTCCGAATTCTTCGATGTTCACTGGAAATTCAGCGTTGAGAATGAGTGAGCCATCTGCTTCTAAAATTTCACAAGGAACGGCTATGTCTTTAGTTTGTCCGTGGATGGTGAGTTGACCTATGGCTTCGCCACCTTGGAAAACACCCGTGAACTGAGCCTTTGGAAATTTTTCACTCTCCGCATAATTTTCATTGAAATGCTCTTGCATTAGTGCACGCTTGAACTGAAAAGAGGTCATCAGGACTTGTACTCCGAGCTTTCCCGTGGCAGCGTCGTAGACTGCCGATGCACTTTCAGAAACGGCATAAATATCTTCCAAAGGAGAACCGGCATCGAAAGAAAGAGTCGCTTCACGAGTCAAGTATTGTTGCGAAAAGGCTGAGGTGGTCAGCGCTAAAAGCGCCATTGTTAAGAGTTTTTTCATGGCTTAATTATTAGGCGCACCTTCGTTAATCCAGGTGCGTAGTTTACTTTGATCACATTCTGATAGTGCTTGTCCAGGAGGCATCAGTAGCGGATCACCCGCGGTTCGGGTTACTCGGTCCATAATGGCCCCAGATAAAGCTGAATTTGAGATGTTTTGGTGCCCGGCTAGATTTAGTCCGCCACTTGCTGAAGCGCCATTGTGGCAACCCTCGCAGTTTTGGCCAATGAGCATTTTTATGTCTTGACTGAAGGTAACCGCCGATGTATCACAGGCGTTGACGTTGCCATAAAGGTCTTCATAGTTGTCGAAATAGCAACTTGACGTACCCAATGAAACCACTAAGAGGAAGACAACGTATTTCATCCCATTAATTGTTTGGCATTCCATCGGCGATCCATTTATCAAATTTTGCCAGTTCACAATCGCTTAGCGATGCAGCAGGAGGCATAGGCTTGCTAATTCTATTGATGGCTGCCATTAGTCCAGAGTTGTTTACGGCATTTACCACATTTCCATGGCCATCGAGATTTACACCGCCAGAAGCATTTCCCGCATTGTGGCAGCTCTGGCATTGCGCTTGAATAGTTGGCAGAATACTTGCACTAAATGTAACGGAATTAGAATCACATTCGTTACAAGAGTTGTTTAGGGCTCCTTGAGCGATCCAAGTGTAAATTTTCCATTTAGATAAACTATCTAAAGGTGCTGCAGGCGGAGGCGGCATTTGGTCATTTCCCGTTTCGAAAAGCACTTCGTATACCTCGCTGTTGTTTGGATTTCCAGCTTTCACTTCCTTCATGATGTCATTGTAATTCGTTAACGAAATACCATCTGCAGGATTAGAATCGCCGTGGCATCCGGCGTCTGCACAATTGGAAGTAAAAAGCGGCAGAACTTCATTAGCAAAGTAAACCGTATCGGGGTCGCATAACCCTGAACCATTAGGGTTTGGATCAGGATTAATAGGATCGTGTGTGCAGGACACAACGGCTGCTAAAACGAAGATTGGGGCTAGGAAACGTTTCATGACTTAAAGGTAAATAATTGATTCAGATATTTTTGCAAAAACGTTGCCAAGAGCAGAAACGTAACTTCTGATTTGTTCTTGATCTTTTGATTTCTCAGCACCTGTTTTGTAATCAACGACAAGTACACCTTCTGAAGATTTTACGATTAAATCAGGCCGTAGGACGGCATCTTTTTTTGCGATGGTTCGTTCAATAAAAACCACGGCCCCCTTTTCAGCAACGGCTTTAAGGTTTTCATTCGCTCTGAGATTGGTCAATACATCGATTGCACTCTGGTGTACTTCTTCACTGAATTTTCCACTCCGGTAGAGTCGATTTAGAGCCTTGTTTTGTTGATCTACAGGATATTGAAGGATACGGTGCAGTGCCGTTCCCCACTGCCTTGGATCTATTTCGCCGTCATACCATGATTTTGGAGCGGTGTTCGCAAGCAAGAGATTACTTTGGCGGGTGTTAATTGGGCGATTAATTTTTTCATGGTCCGATTCTTTTACTTCTGCCTTTGAAGTTTCGGGCAGAACCGGTCGACCATATTTTAGAGACCCCGCGTTTCCATCTACACCGAGATGTTCCATTAATGCTTTGCCCAAGGCATCCGGTTTTTCACCATCTACAAAAATGTGCAATCCCCGTACGGGTCTTGTCATAGCAACATAAATCATGTTCATCCAATCAAAATGCTCTTCGTTTTCGATGGCTTGTAGTTGGTCTTTTGGAAAAAGATTTTCTGTTGCCTTGGTTTTAGTAACGGGCATTCTTTTGAGTTCGGGGTGAAGGTCAAAAGGGATCCAATGTTCTGAGTCACGGTTGTTCGAGTCAATGCCGTACGGAATGATTACATGTTCGTATTCAAGTCCTTTCGATTTATGGATGGTGGTGATTTTTACCGCAGCGATATCCTCCGCAATGGAAACATTTCGCTTTTTACTTTCAACTTCCCACCAGCCAGGTAAATCGGACAACGCACCCCCCATACTTTGAAATTGATACAAAAGATCTAAAGTGGCATCGACCATTGCGTTAGAAGAAGCCAAGAGTCCAAAGGTCTCGAATACCATGGTTCCGAAGTGGTAGAGGCTGTTCTGAACAAATCCAAGTTTTTTTGCGCCGGGAAAGACCTTTTGAAGGTAACTCAACCCTTGATCCACGCTATTTTTCTGGAAAACAAACCCCTCCAATTCATTTGGCAACTTTCCGAGTTTGGTAAGCGCAAAAGCAGCGTCAAAAAGGGACGCTCTATCGTTATTGTTCAAATGGATTTTAGCACATGCAATCAATAGTTTGCTTTCAAACGAGGACCCAACAACCAAACTGTCTGCGCTAAGGACCGGAATGTTTTTTTGAGTTAGGTAATTGGCCAATTTTTTAGCATTTGCATTGCTCCGCACGAGAATAGCGATGTCCGAGTAGGTGTTGCCCTCGGTTAAAAGCTCTTCAATTCGTGTTTGAGTTTGCTCTAATACATGGTCCGAGTGTTTTTCACTGCTGTGTTTCTCTCCTTCCGGGAGCAACAAGAAATCCACGCGAACCTCTCCCTGATCCCCTTCTCCCACCTGCGGTTTCTGGCCTACGCCGGTTTGTGAGTATACCGTTTTGTGGCTGTCCAGCTGGAGCTGTTGGGCCACTTTAGGGAAGAACGCGTTATTGAAGTTAACGATGGTCGGGTAGGTTCTGAAGTTTCGATCCAGTTGTACAGTTTCACGACTGTACATTTCTTCCGCACCCGCTTTTCCGCCAAATTTATTCAGGTTGCTACTTCCGTCTACCAGCGACATGAATTGTTCTGCGCGCCCACCTCGCCAGCGGTAAATACTTTGCTTCGCATCCCCTACAATCAGCGCACTATTTTTGCGCTCATCCTTCGTTAAGGTATGTTCAATCAACGGGTGCAGGTTGTGAAACTGCATGGTGGAGGTGTCCTGAAACTCGTCAATATAAAAGTGCCAATAGCGTTCTCCAAGCCGCGCATAAATGAATCCAGAAGGTTCCTTTTGAAGCTCTTCAGAAATGAGTTTGTTGAACGCCCCGAGCGGCATGGTGTTTTGCGATTCTTGAAGCGTATTGAGCTGGTCGAGCAGGCTTCGTGTTGCGGCCAATTGTTGGAGCTTTGCAGTCGCCTGTTTCAACATCAACAATTTTCGTTGGTTTTCGTCTTGCCATACTTTCATTTGATCCCGAAGCGCTTCCCAAACCTCGGCTGGCCCTTCTCTGAGGCGGGATTTAAATGCATTGGCACCTGCAGCGAGATCGTTCCTTCTTAGGTTGTGGTAGAAGGTGAGAAAGTGCTTTTCAACTTGGTCTTTATAGGTGAATTGGTCAAGGGTGATGCCATTGGTTCGCATGAACGACACGCATTGTTCGGCCCATTGACGACCTTCTGCTACGATCCTGCTTAACTCCTGGTCCAGTTCTCGTGATATTTCGAGCATGCGCTCTGGCTCCGGTAGATTCTTCAACTCGGTCCAAGTATTCTCATCGAAACTCTTTAGCCCCTCTTTACGCAGTGTACGGTCGGGGTTATGAGTCTTGTCTCGATTCATTCGCTCTTGAATCAACTCCACCAGGGAAAGGCGCAGTTCTATTTGTTCGTCGAGAGAACTGTACAAAAGATCCAATGCCTCAGCAACCATTGCCTCTAAGTCCAAACGTATTTCAAAGTTGTCGGTTAGCTGCAAATCCTTGGTGAACGTGCGAACCAAGCGGGAGGTGAATTGGTCAATGGTCCCAACTTGAAGGGTACTGTAATTATGCAGCATATGACGTGCCGTTCCTTTTGCACGTCTTTGAAGTTCTTCGGGTCCAATTTTTAAAGCTTCCCAGATGGGTTTGAAAAAGTCGCTCGTTTTTGGATCGCTGAGTTCCGTGAACTCGAGCAGTTGTTTTAACAACCGCGCCTTCATTTCGTCCGCCGCATTATTTGTAAATGTTATGGCTAAAACTTTTTGATACGCCTCAACCATATTCGCTGGTCGAAGGGCATTGAGAAGAACATGTTGAACAAGGCTATAGGTTTTTCCAGAGCCTGCGGATGCATTGAGAACAATAAAGTCCGATGTCGCTTGAAGGGGATTAGCAATTGAAGGGGTGCTCATAGATAGCCTTGATAAGGGAATAAAGTTAAGTTAAAACCTTTGGCTCAATTTTGCCTTACCTTTATACCAGAATATAAACTTAACCTCAATAATTATGGCTTTTGAACTACCAAGTTTGAGTTATGCATATGATGCATTGGAGCCGCACATTGATGCGCGCACCATGGAAATTCACCACTCAAAGCACCACCAAGGATATACGAATAATTTGAACGCTGCAATTGCTGGAACAGAGATGGAAGGCAAGAGCATTGAAGCACTTTGTGCTGAGCATTCGGATGTTCCTGCCGTTCGCAACAACGGTGGTGGTTACTTCAACCATTGCATGTTCTGGGAAGTTATGGGACCTAATGGCGGCGGCGCTCCAACAGGCGATCTAGCAGCTGCTATTGATGCTTCTTTTGGTTCTTTAGACGCAATGAAGGAGCAATTCGCTAAGGCCGCAGCAACACGCTTCGGCTCGGGCTGGGCATGGTTGTGTGTAAACAATGGCACCTTAGAAATTTGCTCATCGGCGAATCAAGACAATCCTTTGATGCCAGGCGTTGGCTGTGGCGGTTACCCAATCATGGGATTAGATGTGTGGGAGCATGCATACTACTTGAACTACCAAAACCGTCGTCCGGATTACATTTCAGCATTTTGGAATGTAGTGAATTGGGATGCGGTAGCTGAGAAATTTGCAGCGGCGAAATAAGCGCAGCGCGCGTAGAATAAAAAACCCCCGAGCCGCAGGCTCGGGGGTTTTTTTGTGCTTAAAATTTAGCTTTAGATGCGCTCCTCCACAACCTGACGCGCTTTGTTCAGGTCGAAATAGAATCGGCCACCAATGGCAAAGTTCGTTACCAGCTCAGGTTTTGGGATGACCGCGATACCGGGCGCAAACTCAAAGAAAACATCAAAGGGGAAGTCCGCAACTTCATAAGCAACACCTAG
>CAYNLA010000065.1:0-7895 GCA_964397915.1 uncultured Polaribacter sp.
TTATGGCTTTCAAGCCGTATAGCCTTTCAACATTCTCGCCACATATTTTCCGATGACGTCAAACTCAAGATTTACACGGTGGCCGACTTGTAAGGTGTGGAATACCGTATGTTCATAGGTATATGGGATAATAGCTACACTGAACCTACCTTCTTGGGAATTAACTACGGTTAAAGAGGTGCCATTCACTGTAATGGAACCTTTTTCTACCGTTACATTTCCCTGTGTAGGGTCGTAACTAAAGGTATACGTCCAAGAGCCATCGTGTTCCTCAACCGCTTCACAAACGCCAACCTGATCTACATGACCTTGTACAATATGACCATCGAAACGGTCACCCATGGACATGCAACGCTCAAGATTGACCAAAGCACCTTCTTTCAGGTCATTGAGATTCGTTTTTTGCAGCGTTTCATCAATAGCAGTCACGCGATAGGTGCGGTCACCGAAAATCTCAACTACGGTCAAGCAGACGCCATTGTGAGCTACACTCTGGTCAATTTTCATTTCTGAAGCCAATTCTGACTCCATATATAGTTCAAGGTTGCCCTCGCTTTTTTCAAGCTTTGCGACTTTGGCAAGGTTTTCAATAATTCCGGTAAACATGGGGGGTGTTTTGTGGTTGGTTAAAATAGTACATTTGATGCTAAATATTTTCATTCATGAAAGTCTCAACATACACCCCTAATTACAACGGACCTTTAGCTATTGTTTATACAGATGTCACTTCTTTAGCGGCAAATCTCAATGAAGCGCAACTTGAGCGCGTACATAGCCTCGGTGAACGTTACGACGAAAAATGGTTAGAACTTCAAAATGGCGCACAAACCACCTGGATATATAAGGTTAAAAACGACCTAGACGCAAACGCGCGGGCGGAAAAGATGCGCCAAGCGGGAAATAGTCTTTGTTTAAAGGTCAATGGCATCTTTGCCGATCGTGTAGCCATTCTTGGTGCGCATGCAGCGGAGATTAGCGAGGGAGCCATTTTGGGGAATTACCAATTCTTGAAATACTTCTCGGACCACCACAAGCGACGCAACTCATTGGTTCAATTATTCGTGGAGGAAAGCGTTCAGTCTGAAGTTGAAACCTTGGCTGTTGCAACCATGGGGACCATTTTTGCCCGCGACCTGGTCAACACCCCGGTCATTGACCTTACTGCAACGGACCTCGCCAAAGAAGCGAAGGAAGCCGGTAAGCGTCACGGTTTCTCCGTAGAAGTTTTAGAGAAAAAGCAGATTGAAAGTTTGAAGATGGGCGGTCTATTGGCCGTTAATTACGGGTCTACGGAACCTCCGGTTTTCATCATTATGGAACACAAGCCTGAGGGCGCCGTAAATGAAAAGCCGCTTGTCTTAGTAGGAAAAGGCGTTGTATACGATACCGGTGGCTTAAGCCTGAAGCCTACCAACTTCATGGATGATATGAAGAGTGATATGGGAGGTGCTGCTGCAGTTTTAGGAACTATGAGCGCAGTCGCGGAAGCAAACCTTCCCTTACACGTTATAGGATTGGTGCCCGCAACAGATAACCGTCCGGGAGGAAATGCAGTAACTCCGGGTGATGTCATCACCATTTCTGACGGCACCACCGTAGAGGTAATGAACACAGATGCCGAAGGTCGATTAATTCTCAGCGATGCTTTGGTCTATGCAAAGCGCTACCAGCCAGAGCTCGTTATTGACTTGGCAACCTTGACAGGAGCAGCGGCTCGCGCCATTGGTCATTATGCAATAGTTGGCATGGGGAATGCCCCAAGAACAGAAATGAATGCACTTCAAGAAAGCGGTTTTGCAACGCATGAACGCGTTGTAGAATTTCCTTTCTGGGACGAATACAAGGAGTTGCTAAATAGCCCTATCGCCGACATGAAAAATATCGGAGGAGCAGAGGCTGGTGCAATTACAGCAGGCAAATTCCTCGAGCACTTCACAGATTATCCCTACATTCACTTGGATATCGCGGGGCCAGCCTTCCTCAAAAAGAGAATTGGTTACCGCGTTGAAGGAGGCACTGGCGTAGGTGTCCGATTACTTTTTGATTTTATCAGCAAAAGAGCGTCATAAATGAGCGATTCACAAAACAATACTCCAAACAACAATAATGCGAACAATCCCAATTCAGGAGGAGATGGCCGCAGAAGGAATCGCAGTGGGCGTAATCGAAATCGCAATCGAAAGCCTCGAGCCGAAGGAAATGCTGAGGGGAGTGAAGGTGCCAACCTAGACCCAAAGCCAAAGGCTAGCAGCAATGTCGAGGGCGCTGAAGGCAATGCAGAAAACAGAAATAAAGGAGGTCGAAATCGAAACCGAAATCGAGGAAATAAGCCAGCACGAAATGTGAAAGCCGCAGAAATTTCCGAAGAGGTTAAGGAGCAAGTTGAATTCCAATCGGACCTCTATAGTCTTGACTTCGAAAGTGAAGATCAAACCTGGGAAGGGGGAGACGTTCTCAAAAAGCCCATTTTGGGGATTACCTGTGGCGATCTTAATGGCATTGGTATGGAGGTCATCATCAAATCGCTAGAAGACGATCGTATTACCGACCTCTGTACTCCAGTGGTTTTTGCTTCTTCAAAACTCGCGTCCTACCATAGAAATGCCATAGATAAAAGGGATTTTAATTTCAATATTGTCGAATCCATTGACGAAATAAAAGAAGGGAAAAATAACCTGGTTTCTGTTTGGGACGATAACGTAGAATTGCAGTTGGGGATGCCTACCGACGTAAGTGGATCCTATGCGTTGAAAAGTATCGACGCTGCAATAGCTGCTGCAAAAGAGGGTAAGATTGATGCCATTGTTACTGCCCCTATCAACAAACACAATATCGCGGAAGCAGTTTCTGGCTTTAGTGGACACACTGGCTATTTAGCAGAAGCCTTTGGCAATGATGTACTCATGATTTTGACTGCTGAGCACCTCAAAGTAACAACCGTTACAGGTCATATCCCTATACGTGAGGTTTCTGATGCATTAAGTCAAGCTAAAATTGAAAAGTCATTGGAATTACTTGTGGGAAGTTTGAAACGTGACTTCGGCAAGATTAAACCATCCATTGCTGTTCTCGGGCTAAACCCCCATGCTGGCGAAATGGGTACAATTGGAAAAGAAGAGCAAGAAGTTATTCAACCTGCTATAGCGGCTGCACAAAAAATGGATGCCACTATCAAAGGTCCATTCCCAGCAGATGGATTTTTTGGTCAGGGTTATGAACAAAAATTTGACGCTGTTCTAGGCATGTACCACGATCAAGTATTGGTTCCGTTCAAGAGTATTGCCATGGGAACCGGTACGAATTTTACCGCTGGGCTCAACATAGTTAGGACCTCTCCTGATCACGGTACAGCAATGCACTTAGCCGGCAAAGGCACAGCGGAACACGCTTCATTCCTATCTGCCATCTTTACTGCTATTGAAACTGTGCAAGCAAGAATGGGCTACGATGAGATGACCGCAAATCCTCTCAAAAAACAAAAAGATAAGAATTAGAAGTTTTCAACAATTTGAATATCTTTGCACGCTCATTCAGAGATAATTGAAGCAGTGAAGAAGAAGGACTTTGATATCGCCTTTAATGGCTTGTCCAACGGACCACACAACTTCGACTACGAATTGAATGACTCGTTCTTTGATCTTTTTGAGTACGACGACTACCGCGGCCTAAGCGGAAAGGTAACCATGAAACTGGTTAAAAGTGAGCTCGTTATGGACTTGGAACTTTCTTTTGAAGGTTCAATACAAGCGCCCTGTGATGTGACTGACGAACCCTTCACGCAAACGTTGAACAACAGCTTTGATGTTCAAGTGAAGTTTGGAGAATCATTCAATGACGAAAACGACGAACTATTAATTCTTCCGCATGGAGAACACCAATTTAACATCGCACAAATGGTGTATGAATTGGTTGTGTTAAGCATACCGACCAAACTATACGGTCCAAATGCTGGCAACGGTTTAGAAGACTACTTAGAAGACAACGACGACGAAAATGAAAATGATACGGACCCACGGTGGGACCAATTAAAAGACTTGTTGAATAAATAACTAATTGAAACATGGCACATCCTAAGCGCAGACAGTCAAGCACGAGAAGAGACAAGCGTAGAACGCATTACAAAGCGGCTGATCAGCAATTGGCTATCTGCCCAACAACTGGTGAAGCACACCTATACCACCGTGCACACTGGCATGAAGGAAAACTTTACTACAAAGGAAAAGTAGTAATGGAGAAGGCTTAAGCCTCTCATAAAATATTGATTGTTAAAAAAGTAGCCCTTGAACAGGCTACTTTTTCTTTTTTAAAGACTGCTAAAAAAAACATGGGGCCTATTTTAGCCCCTCAAGATTTACGCTATGAAAGCAGCAATTACCGCAATCGGCGGATATGTTCCAGAATATGTGTTGACAAACACCGAATTGGAAACAATGGTGGAGACCAACGACGAATGGATCACCTCAAGAACGGGGATTAAAGAACGCCGCATACTTAAGCCTGAAGAAGGCATGGGTGCCTCCTACCTCGCCTTGAAAGCCGTTGAGGCGATGAAAAAGGAGTATGGAGTACGCGTAGATGATGTAGATATGGTCATCCTCGCTTCTGTAACTCCAGATATGCCAGTTGCCATTACCAGCGCCTACATTGCTCAGGAAATTGGTGCAAAGCATGCTTATGCATACGATCTTCAAGCAGCTTGTTCCTCTTTCTTATATGCGGTAAGCACTGCTGCTGCGTTTATTGAAAGCAAGAAGTATAAAAAAGTTTTGGTCGTAGGTTCGGATGTCATGAGTTCTATCGTGGATTACGAAGACCGCACAACTTGTATCCTATTTGGGGACGGTTGTGGAGTTGCACTAATGGAACCAAATGAAGACGATCTAGGCATACAAGACGAAATCCTTCGTACAGATGCTGTAGGAAGAAACTTCCTTAAAATGGATGCCGGTGGTTCATTTCTTCCCCCGTCACATGAAACCGTTGATGCAAAACAACACTATATCCGTCAAGAAGGGCAAAGTGTTTTCAGATTTGCTGTTTCTAATATGGCCGATACGTCTGCAGAAATCCTAGAGAAAAATGGCTTGACAGGGGATGATGTAGCCTACCTAGTCCCGCACCAAGCGAATTTAAGAATCATTGATGCGACGGCCCGCAGAATGGGACTTTCCGAGGAAAAAGTCTTAATCAATATTCAACGTTATGGAAATACCACATCCGCTACTATTCCATTATGTTTGTGGGACTTCCGTCATCAATTTAAAAAAGGTGATAATTTGGTTTTTGCCGCCTTTGGAGGCGGATTCACATGGGGTGCCATGTGGGTGAAGTGGGCCATTTAATTAAAACTCGTAATTTCATACGCTAATACACTCAGATATGGACTTGAAAGAAATCCAAGCATTGATCAAGTTTGTGGCCAAAAGCGGCGCACAAGAAGTAAGTCTCGAAACAGAAGACTTCAAGATCAACATTAAAACTGGTTCAGAAGCCGGCGAACAGCCTACGTACATTCAGGCAGTTGCTCCCCAAGCTCCAGTAGCAATGCCTGCTGCTCCTGCTCCAGCAGCGGCACCTGAGGCAGCTCCAGCAGCTCCAGCAGCAGACGATACTAGCAACTACATAACTGTAAAATCACCAATGATCGGAACCTTCTACCGCAGTGCAGGTCCAGATGTGGATCCTTTCGTTAAGGTTGGCGATACCATCAAGCCTGGTGATGTATTATGTATTGTTGAGGCAATGAAACTTTTCAACGAGATTGAAAGTGAAGTGAGCGGTAAGATTGTAAAGGTTTTGGTCGATGATCAAACACCAATTGAATACGATCAGCCTCTTTTCTTGGTCGATCCATCGTAACAATCTAAACCTCAAAGGTTATGTTTAAAAAAGTACTCATTGCTAACCGTGGTGAGATTGCTCTTCGCGTCATTCGTACATGCAAAGAAATGGGCATCAAAACGGTTGCAGTATACTCAAAAGCTGATGCGGATTCATTGCATGTGCGCTTCGCTGACGAAGCGGTATGTATTGGTCCCGCTGCATCATCGGAAAGCTATTTGAGCATCCCCAATATCATTTCGGCAGCAGAAATCACCAACGCAGACGCTATTCACCCGGGATATGGATTCTTGAGTGAAAACTCCAAATTCTCTCGCATCTGTGCTGAGCATGGTATCAAGTTTATTGGTGCTACGGCAGAGCAGATTGAAAAAATGGGCGACAAGGCAACGGCTAAAGAAACCATGAAAGAGGCAGGAGTACCCTGTGTACCTGGCTCTGAAGGCATTCTTGAAAGCTATGAAGATGCCTTGGCTACTGCGCGTGCTATCGGATACCCTGTAATGATGAAAGCCACGGCCGGTGGTGGTGGTAAGGGTATGCGTGCAATCATGGACGAAAGCCAACTCGAAGGTGCTTGGAAAAGTGCGCGTCGCGAAGCTGCCGCAGCTTTTGGTAACGACGGCATGTACATGGAAAAGCTAATTCTTGAACCTCGTCACATTGAGATTCAAGTGATTGGCGACAGCTACGGAAAGGCATGTCACTTAAGTGAGCGTGATTGTTCCGTTCAACGTAGACACCAAAAATTGGTTGAGGAAACACCCTCTCCATTCATGACAGATGAACTTCGCATGAAAATGGGTGAAGCGGCTGTTAAGGCAGCGGAATTCATTGCTTACGAAGGAGCGGGTACGGTTGAGTTCTTGGTTGACAAGGACCGCAACTTCTACTTCATGGAAATGAATACACGTATCCAAGTGGAACACCCAATCACGGAACAAGTGGTGGGATTCGATTTGATTCGTGAGCAGATCAAGGTAGCAGCAGGCGAGCCGATCTCTGGTAAGAATTACTTCCCTGAAATGCACAGCATCGAGGTTCGTATTAATGCAGAGGACGCGTTTAACGACTTCCGTCCCTCTCCAGGTGGAATCACTTCATTCCATGCTCCAGGAGGCCACGGTGTCCGATTAGACACGCATTGTTACAGTGGCTATGTGATCCCTCCTTTCTATGATTCTATGATCGCTAAACTTATCGTTACTGCACGTACACGTGAGGAGGCAATTGATAAGCTAGAGCGTGCTTTAGATGAATTCGTTATCGAAGGCATCAAAACAACCATTCCGTTCCACCAACAATTGTTGAAGAACGAAAACTTCCGCAAAGGGGTCTACACGACCAAGTTCATGGAAGACTTCGAATTGGTTGCTCCCAACTAATCCCTACAAAAGTTAACTCAACAAAAAACCCGCGCCGATGGCGCGGGTTTTTTTATGGGGTGAAAATTTTTCTAGAACAACTTTCGTGGCGCATGACAATAGGGCGTTCCGCCTTTGTTGTCGTAATAATCCTGATGGTAATTCTCGGCCGAGTAAAAATCTGCCGCTGGCAGAATCTCCGTTGCTACATCGTACCCTTTCGCAATCAACAAGTCCTTCAGCATTTGCGCTGTCTCGCGCTGTGCGTCATTTTGGAAGAACACAGCGCTGCGGTATTGCGGACCTATATCTGGTCCCTGACCGTCGCGTTGGGTAGGATCATGTGTTTCAAAAAACACACGGGCCAATTCCTCAAAGCTGACCTGCGCGGGATCAAACACTACGTGCACTGCTTCATAGTGTCCCGTACGCTTGGTACACACTTCGCGGTACGATGGATTCTTTACGAAGCCTCCCGTATACCCACAGGTGGTGGCCAATACGCCTGGAACTTTTTGGAGGTAAAACTCGGTCCCCCAGAAACATCCTGAGGCCAATACAGCTACCTCTTGCCCTGCTTCAGGTGCAGGAATGGGTGCCATTGCATACGGATCTGACATCTTCTTTTTTGTTTGTGCGTTGCAGCTCGCCAATCCTAAAACGGCGAACAAGAGTACTTTCCAATTCATG
>CAYNLA010000066.1:0-7801 GCA_964397915.1 uncultured Polaribacter sp.
CGTTGACCTAGCCACCCGTCTTCTTTACGTCCAGTAGCATCATCGCGCATGGATGAAATCATTAAGGTCAAATCTTCTTTGCCACGCTTCCCGGCATAGGATATTGCGTAATCTGATTTCTTAGAGTTCAAGTCCTTTGCATTATCTAAAGCAAATAGTGATCCTTGTACAATCCAATTTGCAGCCTTTTGACAAGATTCTATTCCCTTGTCAGCACGTGCGTCGGAAGGAACTAACTTTTTGTATTCTTCGTAGGCTACTATGGCATCTTCATAAGCGCCTTCACACTGAAGCATTTCTGCATATCCCAACAAAGCAGTAGGACCGTAACCCATTTTATCTGCCCGTTGATAATAGCTCGATGCCCGCTTGCATTCTCCCGTAAAGCGGTAACATTCCGCCATATTGAAGGCAATACGTTGCTTCTCTTCTCTTGATTTCTCTTTGGACAACGCTTTCGAATACACCTCTAATGCGACAGTGTATTCTTTTGCGTCAAAATATTCGTCTGCCTTTACTGTAAGCTTATGCGGTTCTATTTCAACCTCTTCTACCACGGCATCTTGAGCGATGACTGCGATAGGTAAACAAGCCAGGATAAAGGTCCAGTTACGTAAGATGCGTTTTTGCATTGGAAACGTTTCTCTAGTGTTTAAGCGTCCCCCAATATAGTCAAAAACAAAAAAGAAACCCCGCGACGGCGGGGTTTCTCTCAATTGAATTTTAAAAAAACGCAAATTACCTAGTGAATAGCATTTCACGGAACTTAGGCAACGGCCATTGTTCATCGTCAATCATCAACTCAAGCTTATCACTTTCGTATCGAATGATATCAAAATAAGGCTTCACGTTGTCGTAGTAAGCAATGGCTTTTTCACGAACATCGTCCATTGCATTTGCCTTTTTACGTTCTTGAATCATGGCTTCTTTTGAAGCTAGAATTTTAGAGATACGAGCACTGATGTCTTTGATCATTTCCAATTGCTCTTTTGCAACGCTATTGAAGGTTTCAGCATCCATGATTTCTTTTAGGCGCTGTACGTTGTCGATAAGCGTATTTTGGTATTTGATCGCTGTTGGCACAATGTGATTACCCGCTAGATCACCCAAAACTCGGCTCTCAATCTGGATTCTCATGAAGTATGATTCCAATAAGATATCATGGCGTGCCTCTGCCTCTCTTTTCGACATAACGCCCATGGATTCGAACAAATCAAGGCTCTGCTCACTTACGTACGCATCAAGTGCACGTGGCGTAGAAGGCTCATTCTTTAGACCACGCTGGGCAGCTTCTTCCTTCCAAGCATCACCGTATCCATCACCTTCGAAGCGGATGGCTTTACTTTCAGTGATATAGCGCTTCAACACGCTAAAGATTGCTTCGTCTTTCTTCAAACCGTCTTTGTCAATCAGCGCGTCAACATCCGCTTTGAATTCGATCAATTGTTCCGCCATAGCTGCATTCAATACAGTCATCGGCTGTGCACAGTTAGACGCTGAACCTGCAGCACGTAACTCAAACTTATTTCCAGTAAAGGCAAACGGAGAAGTACGGTTACGGTCTGTATTGTCTAGTAATACATCCGGAATTTTACCTACTACGTTTAATTTGAGGTCAGTCTTCTCTTCAGGCGTCATTTTGCCACCTTCAATGTTTTCCAATTGATCCAAAACAGCACTCAACTGCTGACCAATAAAGACTGAAATAATTGCTGGAGGTGCTTCATTTGCGCCCAAACGGTGCTCGTTCCCTGCTGAACCGATCGACGCGCGAATCAAATCTGCGTGGCGATAAACGGCCTTAATGCTATTGATAAAGAACGTCAAGAACATCAAGTTGCTCATTGGTGTAGAACCTGGAGCCAATAGGTTTACTCCGGTATCAGTTGCCAACGACCAGTTGTTGTGCTTACCCGAACCGTTGATGTTTGCGAATGGCTTTTCGTGCAACAATACACGGAAGTTGTGACGACGCGCAACTTTCTCCATCAAGTCCATGAACAAAGAGTTGTGGTCTACAGCTACGTTAGCTTCCTCAAATACAGGTGCGAATTCGTATTGCGCAGGTGCCACCTCGTTGTGACGTGTTTTAACTGGAATACCTAGGACACGGCTTTCATATTCCAATTCTTTCATGAATTCGATTGCACGCTCTGGAATAGAACCAAAGTAGTGATCGTCTAACTGCTGCCCTTTCGCTGGCGCATGTCCCACCAAGGCACGACCTGCCAAGGCTAAGTCTGGACGAGCATTGAAATATGCTTCATCAACCAAGAAATATTCTTGCTCCCAGCCTAATGTTGCAGTCACCTTCGACACATTCTTGTCAAAGTATTTACAAACGGCTGTAGCAGCATTGTCAACGGCTTGTAAAGCACGTAATAATGGAGTTTTGTAATCCAATGCTTCCCCAGTGTAGGAAACAAACACAGTAGGAATACAAAGCGTAGTACCAAATACAAATGCAGGTGATGTAGGATCCCATGCTGTGTATCCTCGAGCTTCGAAAGTATTACGGATCCCACCATTCGGGAAAGATGATGCATCTGGCTCTTGCTGAACTAACATGCCTCCTGAGAATTTTTCCATCGCCTCACCATTTCCGGTTGGCTCGAAGAAAGAGTCGTGCTTTTCAGCAGTAGTACCGGTTAACGGTTGGAACCAGTGGGTGTAGTGCGTCGCTCCTAGGTTCAACGCCCAAGCCTTCATGCCTGATGCTACTTGATCCGCCATATTACGGCTGATCTTAGTACCGTTGTCCATTGCATCGATAACCGCCTTATAGGCGTCTGAGGTCATGTACTCGCGCATTGCTTTTCTATTGAATACGCGTTCACCGAAGTATTCTGAAACGCGAGTTCCAGGTGCTTCGAAGTTCTTAGGCTTGCGCCCCATTGTTTCTTCTAATGCTAGAAATCTAACCGTTGGCATGTGTCAAATAATTTAATTTTACAAAAGTACCCCTAATTTTTTAGGGGTGCAATATTAAATTACTAACCATTGTGAATATCTACCCCTAAATCACCAGGGTGTATATGAATGCAATATAGACAAGGAGCAGCAACACCCCCTCAAACCGATCCAATCGGTCTTTCGTAAACACCATCATTAAAGGAATGAGAAGGATTGAAAGCAATACGCTAACCCAAAAATCATAATTGAATAACGCCGGGTCGTTCAGTTTTATCGGGTGGATAATTGCCGTAAAACCAAGTACACTGAGGATGTTAAAAATATTAGAACCAATAATATTCCCAATGGCGATGTCCGATTCTCCTTTCCTTGCAGCTGCCATACTTGCCGCCAGTTCGGGAACACTGGTTCCAAATGCAACCAATGTAACTGAAACGAATCGTTCACTTAAGCCCAAGACGGAAGCTGCATCTGCAATACCACTAACAAACCACAATGCACCCACGCGCAACGCGATGGCACCAGCGATAAGGTACAATGCTCCTTGCCACATAGGCATAGCCACTGCATCAATATCCTCACCTACGTGTGATTGACGGTTCTTCCTAGCACCACGAATCTTTATCACATTGTACCCAATGAGCATTGCTACGAAAAGCAAGCCACTGAAAAGGTTGATTTCACCGATATAAAGAAAGACGCCTAGTAATGCATTCGCTACTAAGAGAAAGATCCAATCTTTTTGATAGGTCAATCGGACGGCCGACATTTTAAAAATAAGGGCTGTAAGCCCTAGAATCAAACCAATGTTTGCAATGTTTGAACCGATGACATTTCCCAAGGCGATATCGCTCTTGTTCTGCAATGCTGCAACCACACTAACGATAAGTTCTGGAGCACTAGTAGCAAATGCAACGAGGGTAAGACCTATGACTACTTTGCTCACCTGAAATCTTAAAGCGAGTCCAACGCTTCCTTTTACCAAGAACTCCCCTCCTATTAAGAGAAGTGCAAATCCTAAGATGAGCCAAAGAGCGGTCACAACTTTGTTCCTCGTTTGATCGTATCGGTTACTTCCTTGAACGCATCTCGTCCTTCTTGAACCGTTTTCTTCACCTCAGTAAGACCCTGATCCTCTGCGCCATCTAAAATTTCGCGCTTTATATCGTTAGTCGCGTGACGCACTTGCTTGATAATCTTGGCGGCAGAACGCGCCATGGTCGGAATTTGGTTGGGTCCAAAAAGCAATAAAAAAATCAAGGCGATAATGATAAATTCGCCGCCACTGACATTGAGTAAAAGGAAGGGTGCAACCATGGAACAAAAGTACATTAAAAAAGCCCCGCTGCGTGAGCAGCGGGGCTTTGGACTTTTAAAATTTTTCGGACTTACTTGTCCTCTTTCTTCGAAGCATCGAACATCACCGGCGTAGCGATGAAGAGTGAACTGTAGGTACCTACAATCACACCCAATAGCAATGCAAACATGAATCCGCGGATTACTTCACCACCGAACAGGAAGATTACAAGAAGTACAAAGAAGGTGGTCAAAGAGGTGTTGAACGTACGGCTCAAGGTCTGATTCAATGACTTGTTTACACCTTCTAAGAAGTTGCCTTTGCGTGACCCCATGTTTTCACGGATACGGTCAAATACAACCACTGTATCATTCAACGAGTAACCAATTACGGTCAAAATAGCCGCGATAAAGGCTTGGTCAACTTCCAATTGGAAAGGCAAAACACCGTCCAAAATGGAGAAGAGACCCAGTACGAACAATACGTCGTGCACCAAGGCAACCACAGCACCCAACGAGAACTGCCATTTGCGGAATCGGCCCAAGATGTACAGGAAGACAACAATCAAAGAGAAGATGATGCTGTATACCGCACCGGTCTTGATGTCATCAGCAATTGTTGGACCTACTACACGTGAGCCCACAAGACCAATGGCCTCTTCTGTATCATCAGTGAAGAAGTCTTCACGTGCAATTTCTTCTGTAAAGAAGCTGCTTACACCTGCATACAACTTGTTCTCAATGTCCTCATCAACTGCAGTACCTGATTCTCCAATACGGTAGTTGGTTGTTATAATAACTTGATTCGACTCACCTAAAGTCTTAACGATAGGTGTGTACGTATTGCCATCCGCATCAACGAGTTGCTCACCCAATGAAGCTGCTACCTCGCTTACTTCTACCGGCTGGTCAAAACGAACTTGGAACGAGCGACCACCCTCGAAATCTACACCAAGGTTCAATCCTTTTGTAAATAATGAGAACAAACCGATAGCAATAACAACAGCACTTACGCCATATGCGATTTTGCGCTTACGCAAGAAGTCAAAGTTGACATTTGTGTACCAGTTGGCAGTAGTCTTAGTTGAGAAATTCACCTCTTTTTTGCCGTCCAGGCGACGCTCAAAAATGATGCGAGAGATGAACAATGCAGAGAACAATGAGGTAAGGATACCAATGATCAGCGTTGTTGCGAAACCACGGATAGGACCTGTACCGAATGCTGCCAATATGATACCTACGATCAATGTCGTAACGTTGGCATCGATGATGGCACTGTTTGAATTTTTGTAACCGTCAACGATAGCAGCACGAAGCCCTTTACCTAGACGCAACTCTTCACGAATACGCTCGAAAATAATTACGTTAGCATCAACCGCCATACCGATGGTCAATACGATACCCGCCATACCTGGAAGGGTAAGCACAGCACGCAAACTTGCCAACACACCAAAGATGAAGAACATGTTCACTAGAAGTGCAACGTTAGCAACCATACCTGCACCGCTGTAGTAGAAGTACATGTAGATCAACACCAACAACAATGCAATTGCGAATGAATTAATCGAATCCGAAATGGCCTCTTTACCCAAAGAAGGACCTACGACATCTGCTTGGATAATACGAGCTGGAGCATCGAGCTTACCGGCACGTAAAATATTCGCTAAATCTTTAGACTCTTCTTGGGAGAAGTTACCCGTAATCTGAGTACGGCCGCCCGCAATTTCATTTTGAACTTGTGGGTAAGAGTACACGTAGTTATCGAGTACGACTGCAACTGAACGCTTAGGGTTCTGCGCTGCAGCATCTGCAGTCAAACGTTGCCATTTCTGTGCACCCGAGCCATTCATGGCCATGGTTACAATGTTTCTATTGTATTCATCCAAATCTGGACGAGCATCAACGATGACAGAACCATCCAGTTCTGGCTCGTTATCGCGATTGCCTTTAATCGCCAAAAGCATGATGATATCAGATTCTGGCTCAGGCTTATTGTTCCATAAGAATTTCGCACCGCGCAACTCTGTATTCAACAATTGAGTAATCTCTGGACGACCTAATAGCGCATTCACTTTCGCTGTATCACGAATCAAAGCGTAACCAACGCGTGGCCCTTCAAGAGGCATGCCTGTTTCACTAACCCATGGACGGAATACTTCGAACAACGGATTGTTTGTATTCATCACGTCTGTAGAATCGGCAACTTCAGTTGCAGTACTATCATTGCTGCCTTCGATACTTAAATCATTCAAGTCCATTGCTGGCTCTTCGTCTGCAGCAGCTGGCTTTTCAGCCTCCACGATGTCACGAAGTTTTTCATTGGCAGCAACCAAGAAAGGAAGCACCTCTGAACCCTCGTACATGTTCCAAAACTGAAGTTCGGCTGTACTTTGAAGTAGTTTCTTAACACGTGCTGGATCCTTAACCCCCGGCAATTCAACTAAGATACGTCCAGTACCCTCAAGGCGTTGAATATTTGGCTGTGTCGTACCAAACTGGTCAATACGAGCACGCAACACTGTGAAGACGTTCGCGATAGCCGCTTCCACATCTCTGCGGATTTCAGCCTGAATGACTTCATTTGAAGCGTTGAATCCAACTTTCTCCGTCATTTCCGGCGTTCCAAACAAACTGGCATCGCTCAATACACGACCACCACCTGTTTCTGCGCTCAATGCATCAAACTCAGCAAAGAAAGTGTTGAGGTAATTGTTCTGTCCTTCACTCTGTGCAGCATCTGTATTTGCTAACGCTTGCACAAATAGTGGGTCTTGCGAATTGGCAACTTGTCCTTTCAGCACGTCTTTAACGCTGACTTCCAAGATCACGTTCATACCTCCTTTGAGGTCGAGACCAAGGTTCATTTCGTTCTTCTTGACTTCCGCATAAGTAAATCCAAGTACCGGATAAACTTCTTGCGCCATCATGCTGTCCAAATACGCCGTTTTTACATTGGCATCCCCTGCGGAAAATGCATCCGCGTCACTTTCTACGCCGTTCGCAACCCATGTAAAAGAAAGCTGGTAGAGTGAAGCCAGTCCTAGAGCGATTGCGAAAGCAGTAATTAATCCTTTGTTCTGCATCCTAAATTGGATTATTTCTATTTTTCAATAACGCGCAAATATAGGTAAGTCATAGTGCCTAACCTAACAGTTTTTGTCAAGAGGACACACTATCTTAGCCTTATGCATAACCTGATGACCAAAATTGCCTTTTTCGCAGCTGCACTTCTATGTGGGATTGCAACTTCAGCACAACCAATTACGAATCGGTTGAATTTTGATTGGACTGCAGGGCCTACTGTCTTAACTGGTGCAGATACAGTAACTTATCCTTTTATGGGCGGTGCCGACCTTCCGCAATGGTCGAAGGTTGATTTGAATTTAGACGGCACTGAAGATTTAGCTGTTTTCGATCGCCAAGGAAACCGATGGATCACCTTTTTAGCAGAAAACAATACTTGGATTGCAGCACCCGAATACGCTCAAACCTTACCAGAAGTCGAATATTGGGGGCTATTTAGAGATTTCAATTGCGATGGCAAGAAGGATTTATTTGCCTTTGTTTTAGGAGGAATTGGGGTATGGGAAAA
>CAYNLA010000067.1:0-7258 GCA_964397915.1 uncultured Polaribacter sp.
GTTGAAAACTGCTTTTCGTAAAGATTGAAATAGGCTCCCTTTTTGCCTAGCAAGGTGGAATGATTGCCTTCCTCTACAATCTTTCCTTGATCCAATACAATGATCTTATCAGCATGCTGAATAGTAGATAAGCGGTGCGCAATAATAATAGAAGTTCGATCTTTTGTCAGCGCGAGCAAAGCTTGTTGGATCAATTCCTCTGTGTGGCTATCTATACTCGAAGTCGCTTCATCCAAAATAAGAACCTTCGGATTCGTAATATATGCTCTGAGGAACGCTAGTAGTTGGCGTTGGCCAGCCGAGAGTACACCACCACGCTCACGAACATTATAATTCAAACCATCAGGCAATTCTTCCAAAAACGACTTAATTCCTATCGCTTCAGCCGCTTCCCATATCGCTTCATCCGAAATATCAGAAGCCCCCATAACAATGTTGGAGCGCACCGTATCCGAGAATAAAAACACATCCTGAAGCACCAGGGCCATTTGAGATCTTAAATGTTTTATGTCGATTTCAGTTAACGGGGTACCGTCAATTGTAACCGTACCTTTTTGATAGGGGTAAAATCCCATCAAAACGGAAATGATGGTGCTTTTCCCTGCACCTGTGGCTCCTACTATCGCAACCGTTTCACCCTTTGCCGCAGAAAAAGAAATGCCTTTGAGAATTAGTTCGTTTTCAATGTATTGGAAGTGAAGATCATCAATGTCAATAGCACCCTCTAGCGCAATCTTCACATGACCACTTGGTTCTAACTCGTGATTGCTGTCCAAGAGTTTCAATACCCGTTCAGACGCTACCATCCCCATTTGAAGGGTGTTAAATCGATCGGCCAATTGACGTAATGGACGAAAAAGCATCCCAATAAAAATGATCATTGCCGTGAGTTCACCAACCGTCACACTACCGCCTTGCGCGGCATTCATTCCGCCATACCAAACACCCAATCCAATTGATATCGCGCTTAGTACTTCAATAATTGGAAAGAATAGCGCATAATAAAAGATGCTTTTTATGTTGGCATCTCGATGGCGCGCATTAATGGCTTCAAATTTTTCCATCTCCTGCTCCTCTCGGCCGAAGGCTTGTACAATGGCCATGCCCCCTAAATGCTCTTGGACAAAGGTGTTCAAATTACTCACCTCATTTCGAACGGATTGAAAGGCACCTTTAATTCCACGCTGAAACCATCGCGTTGCTATAAATAAGACGGGAATAACACTCAAGCTGATCAACACCAAAATGGGGTTGAAGAAGAAGAACATAGCAAAGAGCATAACTGCGATTCGGAAGAGGTCTCCAAATATGACCAATATTCCCTCCGAAAATACCTGAGCTATGGTTTCAATATCACTGACTACGCGAGTTACAAGTTGTCCAACTGGACTCTTATCGTAAAAACTTAACCTGAAGTTTTGCAACTTCTCATAAAGTTCAACGCGAATGTCCTTAATAATGCTTTGCCCTAGCCAATTCGCAGCATACATAAAACCGAAAGAGCCTATGCTCTCGAAAAGCAAGAGCCCAACCAACCAAAGCATTAGGTTGAATAGCATATCAGGATCTCCTCCCAAAATAGCATCGTCAATGACTTGGCGGGTTAGGATAGGCCGAGCGGTACCAATGGCGCCCAATACGACGGTCAGTATTACGGAAAAAATAAAAAGTGCTCGGTACGGCTTTGCGTAGCCTAGAACTTTTACAAATAGTTTGAAATCAAAAGCTTTTCCGCCGACGTTAGACATTTAAAAATGGGGGTATTGAATGGATGATAAATATAACCCATGTGCGGGAGCGCTTGTTCCCATCGCGCCTCGATTTCTAGCATGGAGTCGCTCTTCAAATTCTGCTATGGTCCATTTTCCTCTTCCAACTTCGTAGAGGCTTCCTACAATGGCGCGTACCATGTTTCGAAGAAATCGGTCGGCAGTTATTTCGAAGACCCAATGATCATTGTGCTGAGTCCATTGCGCTGAACGAACAGCACAAATGGTTGTTTTATTATCCGAACCATTTTTGCAAAACGATGCAAAATCCCGTTCAGTCAATAAAAGCTCCGCTGCTTTATTCATGGCCGCGAAATCTGGCAACTCCTCAACCATCCATGCCCATTGACGTATAAAAGGGCTGCCTGTTCCACACATCTTGTATTCATAGCTTCTCGAAATTGCTAAGAATCGGGCATGCCACTCCTCGCCTACTTCAAAGGCTTCATGAATACGAATTGCGGGGTCTACAAAACGGTTAAGACGGTAGACCAAATGATCATGAGTCATGGACGGTACTAAAGATGCATCCCAATCGAAGTGCGCATACATTTCGCTCGCGTGAACACCAGTATCGGTGCGTCCAGCTCCGGTAACCATTATATTTTGCTTCAAAAGCTTGGTTAAGGCATCGTTCAATTCACCTTGTACAGAGCGGTCCTTCGGCTGTACTTGCCAACCGCAAAATGGTGTTCCATCAAAGGCGAGTTTCAATACTGTGCGCATTACTTTTGAAGTATCGTGAAGATGGTCAAAGGTACAACTTGGTGAGCGCAAAAAAGACTAAAATCCTACTCCTATCGGACACCCATAGTTATATGGATGAACGCATATTGGAATTTGCTTCGGGTGTCGATGTCGTCTTGCATGCAGGCGATATGGGCGCACATGAATCTATGGATCGATTGGAGGCAGCATCCAAACAAACCGTGGGTGTTTATGGAAATATCGATGATCATATTATGCGTCGTCGATTTCCCTTACACCAAAAGTTTAAAATAGGGGGAATGAAGATTTGGATGACACATATAGGAGGTTATCCCCCGAATTATAACCTGCGTGTTCGTGAAACCATTAAAAAAGAGCAGCCTGATATCTTTATTTGTGGCCATAGCCACATCTTAAAAGTCATTAATGATCCTAAGATTCAGTGCTTACACATGAACCCTGGAGCAGCAGGTCAGCACGGCTTCCACAAGGTTAGAACCATGCTTCGTTTTGAAATCCACCAATTGGATCCGCAGAAAAAAGGCCGTATTGAAAACCTTGAGGTCATTGAATTAGGAAATCGTGGCCAACTCCGTTAATTTTGCGCTTTAACGGATTTTCACATGTCTACTGCTTTACATGCCATCACACCCGTCGATGGACGCTATGCTTCAAAAACTGAAGCATTATCACAATATTTCTCGGAATTTGCCTTGATTAAGTACCGTGTTCGCGTAGAGATCGAATACTTTATCGCATTGTGCAAGAGCGATATTGCTCAGCTCGCAGACGTAGATCCTGCATCGTTCGAGCCACTGCGTGATCTGTACAGAAATTTTGATACCGCAGATGCTCAAAAAATCAAAGACATCGAAAAGGTAACCAACCACGATGTGAAAGCCGTAGAGTATTTCATCAAAGAGGCTTTTGAAGGTTTGGGGCTTTCGAAATTCCAAGAATTCATACACTTTGGATTGACGTCGCAAGACATCAACAATACCTCTGTTCCCTTAAGCATAAAGGAAGCACTTGAAAATCTTGTTTATCCGCAACTGGAAGAACTCATTGGAGCCATTGATGAACATGCAACGGCTTGGGATAACATTTCATTGCTTGCAAGAACACATGGACAGCCTGCTTCACCTACCACGTTAGGAAAAGAATTCAAAGTTTTCACGGCACGCTTACGAGGCCAATTGGCACAACTTAAAGCGGTTCCTCATAGCGCAAAGTTTGGTGGAGCAACGGGCAATTTCAATGCGCACACGGTCGCTTACCCCGGAAAAGATTGGCACCAATGGGGTGATGAATTCGTTGCCAAGCACCTCGGTCTTCAACGCAGCTATCCAACCACTCAAATTGAGCATTACGACAACCTCGCAGCACAATTCGATGCATTGAAACGTATCGACAACATCTTTATCGATTTCTGCCGCGACGTCTGGACGTATGTAAGTATGGATTACTTCAAACAAAAAATCAAGGCAGGAGAAGTGGGTTCTTCAGCCATGCCTCATAAAGTAAACCCGATCGATTTTGAGAATGCGGAAGGAAACCTAGGAATTGCCAATGCATTGTTCGAGCATTTAGCGAGTAAACTCCCCATCTCACGCCTGCAGCGCGATTTAACGGATTCTACAGCCTTGCGTAATGTTGGGGTGCCATTTGGCCACCTTACAATTGCCATCAGCAGCATGAAAAAAGGGCTAAGCAAACTGCTTGTCAATGAAGCGAAGATTGCCTCAGATTTGGAGGCGAACTGGGCTGTAGTTGCCGAAGCTATTCAAAACATTCTTCGTCGCGAAGGGTATCCGAAACCATATGAAGCGTTGAAAGCATTGACAAGAACAAATAGTGCAATCACCGCTCAAAGTATCGCAGATTTTATTGATACCTTAGAGGTAGATGACCCAATTAAAACTGAACTAAAGCAAATTACCCCGAGTAATTACATAGGTCAGGCATTACGCTAATCCCATGAAAAAGAAAATATATTTACTAGCAACGGTCGTCCTTGTGGCGGCCGTTTCTTTTGGACTGTACCAGTATTTCCGCACACCAGATGCAGCCGTAGACTTAAAACCTTCCTATAAGGGCAACGCAGCTACATTTGCACGCACCGCGAGTACGTATGAGGTTGGAGATGTCGTTGAACTTCGAGACCTAATAGGAAGCTTTGAATCCAAAAGCATTACACTTCCGGGCGGGGTAATTGTTGTAAGAGATTCTTCTGATGTCCAAGTTTGGCCTTCGAGCGGGTACATTGCAATAAAAGGCTTTTACCAAGGAATCGAAATCGATGACTTTTTTGGTGATACGTTAATCCGCGTGGGAGGTGCCTTTCTTCTCGAAAGCACGGAGCCTGAACATTTGGATTAGTCCCAAGGCAAAAAACACAGTTAAGGCAAGGGCAGAGTTCCGAAGGTCTCCAGTCAATGCTTCCAACAAGCCAATACTGAACATCCCAAATGTGGTTGCTAATTTTTCCATCACATCATAGAAACTGAAGTATGTGGTGTGATCTTCTGTCGCAGGAAGCATTTTGCTGTAGGTAGAGCGGGACAAACTTTGCACAGCCCCCATTACAAAGCCAAGAACTCCTCCAACAACATAGAATTGCCCTGCCGTTTGAACAAAATAGGCCGCGAAGCACAATAGCATCCAAATCGCGACTCCAATTTTTATGGCGTAAATATTTGAAGTACGCTCGCTAAGTCTGGCAAATACATAGGATCCAGCAATAGCAACAAACTGAATAATCAAAATGGTCATGATGAGTTGGGCCGATTCTAAGCCCAGAACCTTCGAACCAAAAACTGCTGCAAGCAATATGATGGTTTGCATACCCACGCTGTACCAGAAGAAACCACCCAAGAATACACGCAACATCTTAATACTTCTAAACTCGTTGAAGACTAAAATCAGCTCGCGCCAACTCTTCCAGAATAGTTTACCCTCAAAGTAGTCCTTAACCTCGTCTTTTGGTAATCGGCCAATGGCAGGAAGCCCGAATCCTAACCACCATATTCCCGTTAGTACAAAGGATGCTCTTGAAGCCACGCCTGCATCTTTAAAACCAAACGTTTCCGGCATTTGGACCAGTACCAAACATAAAATCAGCAATAGTGCACTTCCAAAATAGCCCAGCGAAAACCCACGCGCGGATAATCGGTCCTGCATTTCTTCGGGAGCAATGACCGGAAGAAAGCTGTTGTAAAAGACTATGGACCCCGTGAAACCTACACTTGCAAAGAAGGCTAAATACAAACCCAACCACGGATTTTGCTCGCTAAAAAAGCCCATACTCGCTGTACTCAATGCTCCAATAGTCATAAAAGTTCGCATGAATACTTTTCTTCTACCTGTGCGATCGGCCATGGCCGCTAAATATGGTGAAAGGACAGAGATTGTCAGAAATGAGGCTGCAATGACATAGGAATAGATCACGGTATTCTCCCATAATCGACCCAAGAACAAGACTTCGTTGGTCTCATTTTTGGTCACGGCCTCATAATAAATGGGGAATAATACTGTGCTTATGACCAATGAATAGACAGAATTCGCCCAATCATACATGGCCCAGCCTCGTTGTGTTTTTGTAAATTTCATACGGAAACCAATTTACGATGTGAAACGGCATTATCTTTGAGTAGATAAGCCAAAATTTAGCTACATGAAAAAAATCGCCATTCTACTTCTGTTCTTCTTCATTGGTCTTGAGGCCTTTGCGCAGGATATGATCATTTATAAGGACAAAACGATTGACGAAGTAACCATCGTTGAAGTAACTCCAGATTTCGTGAAGTATCGTGAGTATGGGGCCCCGATTAACTCAACCATGTTCAGTATCGAGCGCGATTACCTAAGCAAACTCATTTTTGAAAGCGGTCGCGTAATGGACATGAGTAAATCCATTATGGACGACGAGCGCGTATATGCCGGTCAACGCAATAGAGCATTAAAAATTGATGTCGCAGGCATGAGCGGGAATTATACATTCCTCTCCTATGAGCAAAGCGTTGACCCAAGCACGAGTTGGGAAGCAGGCTTAATTTTCGTAGGTGCTGGATTTGAAAATCAAAATGGGTGGAACGATCCTGAAAATGCCATGGGCATCGGTGTAAATATGGGCTACAAGTTTAAGCGCAGTCCGAATTTTTACATGACAAGAATGCGCTATGGTCATATTTTACGTGGTGCTTACGTGAAGCCAAATCTTTGGTTGAACATGTTCAACTACGACAGGATTGACTACGATCACCCGCCAGACCCCGTCACCTTCCAATACCCTACTTCACGCGAAAGCGCTACAGCAGGAACGGTAATGATTGATTTCGGAAATCAATTGGTCTTCTCCGATATATTCGTTGTTGATTACGCAGCAGGTGTTGGATACGGCTTCACTACCAAGGACACTTGGAATGTCACCAATTATGGTTTCATTGGTGGTCTTGGCCCACAAAGCGGAACCCCGCTTACATTCTCCTTCACGTTAAAGGTTGGATATTTACTCCCCGGCAATTAGGCAATTTTTTTAAAGCATATAAAAAAAGCCCGGCGCTTCGCGCCGGGCTTTTTTGTTTCGCATTCCGCTTCGTCTTAAGCGTTTTGTGCTTTGATCAAGTTCAATGCTGAACCGGCCTTAAACCACTCAATCTGCTGAGCGTTGTAGGTATGGTTCAACATGATCATATCTGAAGATCCATCGGCATGAACTACTTCTAGCGTAAGCTGCTTGCCTGGAGCAAAGTCTACCAAATCAACAAAGTTGAAGGTATCGT
>CAYNLA010000068.1:0-7235 GCA_964397915.1 uncultured Polaribacter sp.
TCGATTATATCGACCTCGAAAGCTTCGTGGACGGTTTCATCATGAACGAGCTCGGCGGCAATATCGACGCCTACCGCATCTCCACGTTCCTCCACAAACCACGCAATGGCAAGCTCCGTTTCGGGCCCCTCTGGGATTTCAACATCGGCTACGGGCGCCAAGGGCGCGTGCCATGGGACGATTGGATTTGTAATTACAATGACTACGTAGCACAAGACGCCTGGATGCTACCCTTCTGGTGGGACCGATTCCTCGATGATCCGCTCTTTACCTCAGCCGTAAAAACCCGCTGGACCGAACTCCGCAATGGCGCACTCAGCGACGCCGCGATTTTTGGTCTGATCGATGATACCGAATACCGGCTGTCCTCCACTGGCGCGATCGACCGCAACTACAACCGTTGGAAAACGGAAAATGGAAACACCGTCAACCATATCAGCGAGGTAAACTTCCTTCGCAACTATATCGAGCAGCGCTTGGCATGGATGGATTCGGAAATAGGTGCTTGGTAGGGCTTATTCCATAAAATATTATTATTTTGCATTAAACGCGCATCATGTACGATTATCTCTATGCTCTGGTTAAATTAACCTCGATAGCCGTACTCACTTTTATGGTTTTCGCTAGTACCAGCGAAAAAGCACGCAGTTCAGCTGGACGCAATTTTTTATGGCTCTCATTAGGACTGTGTTTGTGCGTTCTGATTATACTCTCAAATGCCATTGCAATTCAAAACAGTCGAGTAGTCGCATTTCTTTTTCCTGAAATCAGTTGCTTTATTTTCTTTATTGGTCCATTATTTTATTTCAGCACAACCAATAGCAAGGCAAAATCCCACGAAACAGTAATTTTTCATTCACTTTTTGGCCTGTTTTTCTTCTTCGGCTCGATATACCAAGCTACTCACCAGGATTTTCTAACTGCAGACTTTGAAATACTTTGGGAAAATAAAGAGCCATTGCTTTCTGTGGAGTACAAAAGTTTTTTGACCAAGCCACTACATATACTTTTGTTTCCTATTCACTTTAGTATATATCTCGCCGCTGCAATAAAGAAACGTATTCCTCGTGATGCTGCACTCTTGGGAATAGGAATCGCCCTTTCAGGTGTTCTTTTAAATTTAGAGTTTTCTGGTCTTTGGTCCGGCAACGGCTATCTAACATTGCTTTTTATTAATAACACTTTTTTATTGACATTTGGCTTTAGTTACGTGCTTGCCTATCCCCTCGCTCGCATACAAGTTGATGAACTAAAGGCTAGCAATAATTATGGCCAATTCATTCGAATATCTGCATTCTTAACGACCGAAAAGTTTCTTGAAACAATGCTCACGAATGGAGTTAGTCTCTTACAACTGGTTGAAGCTTCTGATATTCCTATCGAACGTTGGTCCGTATTCCTTTCATCAGATAATTGCTCCTTTATAGAGTTCAAAAGACAAATAAGAATACGTCATGTCAAAGATCTTATTGCTCAAGGTGCGCTGAACAACTATAGTGTAGATGGCCTAAGCCAATTAATTGGCTACCAAAGTCGGACAAGTTTCTACGCGGCTTTTAAGGAGGTTGAAGAGATTTCCTTTTCTAAGTATAGAGAAACTTTTTCTGACTCTCATTGACGTGTTCAATAGGTTATTGAACACTCGACTGAACATCTTCAAACAGTGAACATACGTCTTTACATGGCCTAAGCGCATCTGTTCAATACTTGATTGAACACTCACTCCACCGGGCATTGCTGTATCATTACAATGCCGAAGAGTCGGCCAATTTTGACGAAAAAATTCGAAGCCATGAAAAAACAAACTAAAAACCTCAAATGGATCGGTGTTCTATCACTTATCGCAACGCTTTCGTACGGTCAATCCAATACTACTCAGAATGTAGATTTTGGAATTAGCTCACACTCTCTTGTGGGGGTGGATGCAAGTACATTGTCATTCGACTTTGGTACACCAACAACCGCTGGTGATGGATATTCTCTCACCTCTGCGGCAGCATCAACGAATCTATACTACTCATACATGCCTACTGGTAACGGTAACAACAATACTGCGGTAGTTAAGGTACAATTCACCAATATCCCCCAAGGATTTGATGTAGTATTAACTGTAGATAATTCCGGAGTCTCTTCACTAGCCTCGGCTACATACGGTTCTATAGGTACAGTAGTCTCTGGATTTGAAACCACCGGTTCCGGTACTGCGGTGGGATCCTCTCCCTCAACTATTATTGAGGACATTGGCGCTTCCTACACTGGGACCGCGTACTACACGCTTTCCTACTCTGCAAGTGTAAGTGATTACTCGAGTTTAGAGACAACAACATCAAATGGTGCGAATGCACCTACTATAACTTACACCATTACCAATTAAACCTAAGTTTCAAATTCTTGACCCCGAGACAGTTAGCTGTCTCGGGGTTATTGGTTTTATGAAAAAGCTGCTCCCCATACTATTTCTGCCCTCACTCCTCTTTAGTCAAGTGGTAGTAAATAGCGGTTTGACACAGATCATCGACGCACCTCTTGGCACAGCACAGACGGTGAATGTTGCGCTTCAAAACAACAGTGATGAGGCGAAGCGTGTCACCTTTACCCTGATGGACTACTATAATGATTGTGACGAAGGATATGTATATGTGGATAGCCAAGAGCCTATTGAAAGTAGTTGCCGTTCTTGGTTGACTTTAGAAAATACTGAACTGGTTCTTTTGCCAAGAGAAAAGAGAGATTTCAGTTTACTTGTGAATATTCCTTCGAACTACAACTTGCCAAATGCTAATACTTGCCTGTTCATCAACAACACCGCACTAGTGGATAGCGTGCAAAAGGCTGGAGTGATTCAATTTGGAGTACAGATAAGATATGGCGTAAACATTATCTACAATAACCCTAGCGTTCAATCTAGTGTGGATTTATTCACACAAAGTCTTGTCATAGATACCGCTGGTGTAAATTACGCTTTTGAACTTTCATTGGTCAACCGAGGCAATGCCTCCACCACGTTCCATACGAAAGCCTCTATCTTGGACATGGAAGGAAATATGGTGTACGAGAACACCTCTATCCGTCAAAGTATTCAACCTCAACAATGCCGAAAGGTATTGCTTGAAAATATAGATGTGGCACCAGGCACGTATGAATTAGTCTTGCTACATGAGGCCGACAGCGGAGATGTTTTTGGAGTATCAGAATCCATCACATTTTAACGCATGCGGAGGTGGTTTTACGCATCACATACCGCTCGATATTCCTTCTAGGATTCTTACTTCTCAGCACTTTGGGAAAAGCACAACTGGTGCCCAATTTTTTAGGTCAGTTAGTATTCCAGTTCAGCCAAAAAACGAACCCTGTTGAAGTTAACATTATAAAGCAGGACACGCTCATCGCACCAGGGGCAAATGCTCAATTCACCTTACAAATCACTAACTACTCTATAGACACACTTTGGTTCAAACCGGCAGCGATTACTCCGGATAATTGGACCCTAATTCAAAGTCAAAACGATCTTTTTATTCTCCCGCAGAGCAAACGAAACTTTACCGTCATTGCTTCTTCCAATAGCTATACTCCTGCTGGATTATATCACTTTGATCTGGGTATCGAACTATCAAAAAACAATTTACGATTTTCAATTCAAGATTCAGTCACCGTCGCCTCGCGAACCCAAATCATCGCCTATCCGCTCAACTATCCACGCAAAATTTCAAACAACAGCGGTGAAACCTCAGTACAATTCGCAGTGGAGAATAACGGCAATACCACCGAGGCTATAGAGGTATACCTCCTAGGGAATGGTGGACAAGAAAATATTGAACTCTCCCCTGGGGGAAAACACGAGTTTGACTTCACTATTGAGCCCCCAAAAGGCATGAGTTCTGGAGATGTTCAGATTGGCTGTGTCGTAAACTTAGTATCGAACAAACAGCAGGTTACGGCCATCCGAAATGTGGAAGTGTTCCCTTCTGTAATTAAAGCAGATTACAGCGCCAATCTATCCAAGATTGCCGTTAAGCAAGGGGCAACCTATATGGAGCAAGGCTTTGGACCGGTAATTAGAACAAATACTGTTTTACGTAGCCAATTCGGCCAACGCGCGAGAAACCAAGTACATTCAAATATTTCCAATATGATGGTGTTTTCCAACGGAAACTTCAATCAAAACACCCAGTTTGATGTCGGTAAATCTTGGAACAGGGGATTTCATACTGCAAAAGTAGGACTCGGAATGTACAACCCACGTACCTCCTTCTTTTTTCGTCTGCCACGAAACTTTATAGGAGGTAAACTCGAATACGACAACAAAACTTTTGATACTGAAATCTTGGCCTTGCAAAAAATTCAGCGCACACCAATGGATACCGTGGACCAATTATTAAACCACTACGTTGCTCAATCCATCGGTTTACTGAAAATTGAAAACTCACTCACCTACTTCTCAAGCAAGGGTAACTCACACTTCTTAAATGGGGCAAAAGCAAACCTGAAGTACAAAAACAACCTCAAAGCCAGTGCGGGTATGAACCATTACGATGCATTGGATATGAGCCATGTCGCCTTTGAGGGAAGCTTTTTTGGGGCCGTGAAAGGATTTTCAATTGGTGGAGATCTATTCCAGTCACCCGAGAACTTCACCCCTAGAAATTCCAATATCAACATGTACAACGGGTACTTGAATCAAAGAATTGGCCAACACTCCTTTGGAATGAATGCCTCGTACTTCGATCAAAACATTTCAGCCAACCAAAACAGTTCTCGATATACGTTAGGGGGTAACGCATTTGTACAAATCTTGCCAAAAATATCTCTGAGCACCAACGCAAGTTTATACAGCAGTGAAAACATCTACGCAGGGGAGATATTCACTGCCGACATCACTAGCTACCAAGCTATCTTCACTCGGAAGCTCTCCCAAGGAAACAACCTAGTCATCAGTGGGCGCAACCAAATCACCGACATGAAGACCAATGGGTTTTTGAATAGACGGGAGGCCGGTATATCCTACCAGACCTCCTTTAGATCCGTTAACCTCAGCTCCTCATATCGATTCGAACAAACTCTAGGGCTTTTACGCAACAGGGTTGATCTTTCCGCTAGATATCAAATTAATCCTCGATTTTCCCTGCGCTCACAATGGGGATACAGTTTGCAGCCGAGTATGCGTATCCCACAATTTTTTACCGCAAGGAATATGCTGAGTTACCGCTATGGTAAAAGCCAGTTTTCCCTAATGATCAACAACGCTTTTAACCAAAATGCGCCTAACGTAATCACCGTACAGACCTCTGGCTCGTTTGACCTATATGTCCCCCGAAAAACTGATCTAGCGCTTAAAAACTTAGCTGGAGAAGTGATCGATATAACCGGCAAACCTGTACCGAACATCGTGTTGAATGTGGCTGGACAAAGCGTGATCACGGACAAACACGGAAAATTCATTATACACACCGTAAATACGGATTCTGTGGCCGTACTCATCGATCGAAAATCATTACCATTCGGCGCACAGCCGACCAATGGATTCAACCAAACGGTCTACACCTTTGACAAGCACGCGCACATCACCATCAACCTCTTTAAAACCGCTCGTATCCTTGGGAAAGTACATGTGAAACGGAATTCCACCCTACAAACACTCCGACCCGATTTCTCAAAATTTGTTGTCATCATCTCTAATGGTGATGAACGGATTATACGCAACTTAAAAACCGATGGAAGCCTCTCTGTTTCTGGCCTGCGCCCTGGCGAATGGCAGGCCCGTTTGAAACTCAAAGACCCAACATATAAAGCTTTTAAAATCAAAAAATCCGAAGATAGTAGACAACTAGAAAACGGTGAGGAATGGAATCTTTGGCTCGAAATAGAGGAGAACTCACAAGGGGTCAAAGTGCAAAGAGGAATTGGCCGATGAGAAGTGTTTATGTATTGTGTGCCCTCTTTTTATCATCGCTCATTCAAGCGCAGCCGGTTAATTTTCAAACCACCACCCAGATTAACGTAACCTATGGTAGCCTCAGCTTTGCTGGAGTAGCGGACCCCAACCCCGTGTCTATTTCGTTAATTAGTGCGGCCTCTATGACTGACGGAGTAGGCCTTCTAGGACCTGTTTTCGGGACGAGTACCATGCAATACTTCCACTATACCATGTTCGGAAGAACGGGCGTTTCAAGATCAATCAATGTTTCCTTGCAAACAAACCTCGCTTCTGATTATTACGTCCTCGTTCTTCAAACAGGTACTTTGAGTACTCCAACCTTTGGCAACTTGCCCCAGACCAATACTGGGATTGAATTATCTACAATCCCTAAAACTTGGCTTACCCAACTGGATTTTGGAGCCTCAGGAACACTGTCAACTGATGGCGTCCCATTCTATTACGAATTGCAAGAAAACCCTACAGGCAATTATGGAACATTAACCGGGGGAAGCATTCAAACCAATATAATTTTCACTATTGTAGAATGAAAAATTGGCTTCACATATTAATTCTGCTCAATGCCTGCGAAATTAGCGCGCAAAACCTCAATTCTTCTGCCTCGATTTTGAGCACTTCGGGGATTGGAGCGCTAGAACTAAATTCCGCCTATACTCCCGGGTCTGACCTCCTTGATTTGATAGATTTAAATCTTGAAGAAGATCTCTCTGTGAAAAATGTGTCCAATCAAACCAAATGGTGTGTATACGCCCGATTGTCAGGTTCCTCTAATGGACATGCGTCTATTCAAGCGCAGCTCGACCCTTTCGCTTCTCCAAACAATACCATTGACCCCAATAGAACCCACTATACGTTGAACTTAACCTATTCTGATCAACCTTTTGTTTCGGGGAAAGGCAGTTTAAATACAGCCACAATCTCTTATTTCTTATACGAAGGAAGTATTCCGGAAATTCAAACGGAATCGTATCAAATCATTTACACGATTCAGACCTCGGCTTGTCCGCAACTCTAACATTTACAATCCGCATCCCCCCTATTTCTATGAACACAAAACTTTGTAGCATGGGCATGGATGGATTCGGAAATAGGTGCTTGGTAGGGCTTATTCCACCGATGAGGCGTATTTTGCACCCGTAAATTCATAAGGATATGATCACTCCTCTTTTATACATCGGCCCAGGCTTGGGCGTAGGCGCAGGTCTTTTGATTGTACTCATTTTATTGCTTATCATTTTTGCCATTGGCTACCGCGTTTGGTACGGCATCAAGAAGGCACGTAAAAAGTAAATGTTCGAGG
>CAYNLA010000069.1:0-7085 GCA_964397915.1 uncultured Polaribacter sp.
TGTTTGTTTCAGGTCGAACGCGCTGACGCGTGAGCTCCATCAAACCAAACCTTGAGATAGGTAGGATTTTATGTCGAGCACGATCCCTCTTCATCTCAGCGCTCATCTTCTCGTATACCGCTTTGCGATTCTCTGCGCTGTTCATATCAATGAAATCGATAACAACGATTCCACCCATGTCACGAAGACGCAACTGACGTGCTACTTCTTCCGCTGCCAGAAGGTTTACCTGCAAGGCGTTTGCCTCTTGATTTTCCGCAGTATTCGTTCTGTTGCCAGAGTTGACATCTATGACGTGCATGGCCTCTGTATGCTCAATGATGAGATAAGCTCCCTTGGGCATGCTTACAGAACGACCGAATGCACCTTTGATTTGACGATCCACACTAGCAAACTGAAACAATGGCATTTGTCCATTGTAATGTTTAACCATTTTGGATGCACCTGGCTGGATTTCATCTAGATATTCTCTGACTTCATCGTATAGATCTTCGTTGTCTATAGTAATGGAAGTAAAAGTATCATTGAACACATCGCGAAGAAACGCGCTGGCTCTATTCATTTCGCTGAAGATTCGAACTGGCTTCTTCGAACGCTTGACGCCTTTATGGAGTACTTTCCATTTGCGCATTAGCGTATCTATATCTGCCTGCAGTTCTTCCGCGCTCTGTCCTTTTGCGACAGTACGTATAATTACACCAAAGCCTTTCGGCTTGATGCTTCTGACCAAGTTTTTAAGTCTGTCCTTCTCATCACGCTCGCGAATCTTTTGACTCACGCTTACGCGATTCGAGAATGGAACGAGCACTACAAAACGGCCCGCAATACTAAGCTCAGCAGTGATTCTTGGCCCTTTCGTAGAAATAGGCTCTTTGGTGATTTGCACCAAGATTTGATCTCCTTGCTTGATAACATCACCAATGTTGCCCTCTTTTTCAATGTTGGGCTCACTCTTAAAATTGGTGAGATTGCTTTGTTGCTTACCGTTTAAGGTGCGACGTAAATAGGATTGCCAAGAGTTTATCTGCGGCCCAAGATCGTGGTAATGTAAAAAGGCATCTTTTTCATAGCCTACATCCACGAAGGCAGCGTTTAGGCCAGTGGCCAATTTCTTGACGGTACCTAGGTATACGTCACCAACAGAGAAACTATCGTCTCCCTTTTCCTTAATGAGTTCCTGAAGTCTTCCGTCTTCAAGTAGTGCAATATCCGCTCGGTCAGAACTAGCACTAATGACTAATTCCGTGCGCATACTCTACTTGATTATTTTTTCTTGTGACGGTTTTTTCTTAGACGCTTTTTACGCTTGTGCGTTGCTATCTTATGTCTTTTACGTTTCTTTCCGCTTGGCATAATACTAAGTTTTAAAAATTATTAATTCTGTAATCCTGCTAACCAATCGCTTAATTGGGAAGCATTTGGATAATCTTTCAAATACGTTTGTGCTGTCGATATCGCAGAAGTCGTGTCGCCCATTTGCAACAAAGACTGCGACTTATTGACCCAATATAATTCTACCTCTGGTCGCAATTGCGTTAGGTGGTGAAACCTATCCACTGCTTTTTCCCATTGGCCACTCATCATAGAGAAATTACCTAACCACAGCAAGGCTTTTTCATGGTCTGGATTCTCTTTTAGTACATCTAGCAACATGCCGATAGCCTGCATAGGAGCTCCTTGTCCGCTTTGAATAATGGCTACCGCCTCATCCACTTTAGCGTCCAAATCTGCATTCTCTGTTGCTGCTGGAACGACCTCTTCTACAGGTGCAGTTCTTGGCATACGCATGAGAACAACAGCGGCAACTACCGCTAGAATTACTGCTATGAGTTGATTTCTTTTCAAATTAGTCGTTTACAGGTACGCTATCCTTAACGCCATCAACAAAAACTTTTGCTGGCTTAAAAGCAGGGATGTAGTGAGCTGGAATGACAATTGTCGTGTTCTTAGAAATATTACGACCTGTTTTTTGTGCACGCTTCTTCACGATGAATGAACCAAATCCACGTAGGTAAACGTTATTTCCATCTTCTAGGCTGTGCTTGATTTCTTTCATAAAGCTTTCAACAACAGCTTGAACATCTCCGCGTTCCATTCCTGTTTTATCAGAAATCTTAGTAACGATATCTGCTTTAGTCATTTGCTCTGTATTTTTAGGTCCTTTCGGACTTGGTTAATGAGGGGCGCAAATATACACCTATTCTCCTTATTTACAGATTCAAAGAACAAAATAATCTCAAAGACAAGCTGTGGCAAAAGACTCTTATAATCACTTCATTATCAGCATTGAAGATTTTTACAGCACGCAAAAACGTGATCTACCATGGCGCAAAGCACAACCAGTACCCTACGAGGTTTGGTTAAGCGAAATCATTTTGCAACAGACCCGTGTCGCTCAAGGCACTCCTTACTTCGTTAAAATATTAGCTGCATTTCCCACAGTAATTGACCTTGCAGAGGCATCTGAGGATGAATTATTAGCACTTTGGACCGGACTGGGGTACTACAGCAGAGCTCGGAATCTTCAGAAAGGTGCTCGACAGATTGTGGCGGAATTCGGGGGAGAAATACCGAACAACTTTCAATCACTGATCAAAATTGCCGGAATCGGACCATATACTGCTGCTGCCATATCAAGCATTTGTTTCGGAGAACGAAAGGGCGTGGTTGACGGCAACGTCTACAGGGTGCTTTCACGCTACTTCGGGATACACACCCCTGTAAATAGTACGGCCGGAGTCAAAGAATTTCAAAATCTTGCAGACGCTTTGATACAGGAGGCCGCCGACCCGAAGAACTACAATCAAGGCATTATGGAATTTGGTGCTTTACAATGCACACCAAAAAAACCCGCCTGCCAGATTTGCCCACTGCAAGATTTTTGTATTGCCAACCAAAGTGGCACCACAGCACAACTTCCAGTGAAAATTAAAAAAGGCAAACGAAGCAAAGAAACCATTCATTTCGCCGTAATCAACGATGAAAATCGGTGGGCACTTTATAAAAGAGACCATGCCAGCATATGGGGCGGGCTTTACGAATTCCCTAGGCTTGTATCTGCACCGAAAAACGCACAATTACTTCAAGGCCCAGTCGTTCACAAGCTATCTCACAAAGACCTTTTTTGCCATTTTTGGGAAGTCGATGCCAGTCATTGCTCAGAACCATTTGAATTCTATACAAAAGAAGAGATAACGCACCTAGGCATGCCCATAATCGTTTCCGATTTTGTTAAAAAACAGCAGTGATTCCACTTCCATATTTAACTATCTTTGATAGATATACAACGCGAATAGATAGATCAATATGGCAGGGACACTCAACAAGGTAATGCTCATTGGAAACTTAGGTAAAGACCCAGAAATCATGCATTTCGACAATGGCGGTTCACTAGTTAAATTCCCATTGGCGACATCGGAAACATACACGAATAGAGAAGGACAACGCGTTACAAACACGGAGTGGCACAACATTGTGATCAATGCAAAAGGCCTCGTAGATGTGGCACACAAATACCTAAAACGCGGCCACAAAGTATATCTTGAGGGACGTATTAAAACGCGTAAATGGCAGGACCAAACAGGTGCGGACCGTTATTCTACCGAAATTCAAGTGAATCAAATGACCATGCTCACCTCACGTGCGGACAGCGATGGCGTTTCAGGCGATTCCGGAACAGCATACGGAAATCCAAATTACAGCTCCAATAATCAAGCAAGTGCACCTGCACCAAATCCAGCACCTGCACCCTCCATGTCTAGCCAAGATGAGGATGATTTGCCATTCTAAGTTGAACTAAACCAAAGCTTTTGGAAACTGAGCCTCCTCCTTTTTTACAAATAATAGAATTTCTACAATCCTTTGCTACTGCAGATATTATTCTGTTGGTAGTACTGTTTATCCTGCTCTTCTTATCGGCATTGATTTCAGGTTCAGAGGTTGCTTATTTTTCAATAAGACCTGCTGACAAGGAACTTATGGACGACTCGAATCCACGCGAACAGAAAATCCTAGAACTACTTGAAGAGCCCGATCACCTTCTTGCTACTATATTGATTTCCAACAACTTTGTTAATGTGGGAATCGTAATCCTTTCCACATATTTACTAAACAGTTTTTTCTCCCCTGAAAGCTGGAGCCCTCTCCTGACCTTTGCAATTGAGATTTTAGCAATTACCGGTATCCTCCTGTTATTTGGGGAGATCCTTCCGAAAGTTTATGCCAATGCATCTAAGCTTCAGTTTGCTTTGATGGTTACCCCTCTTCTTTCGAGAATTCATTTAGCGTTGTACCCAATCAGCACTCGCCTTAGCAAGACCATTAATAGAATCAACATTGAAGGCCGCGGTCCTCAACTGAGTGTGGATGATTTGGAGCAGGCATTGGAATTAACAGCCGATGAAAACTCAAATGAAGATGAGCAACGAATATTAAAGGGCATCGTACGATTTGGATCCACGGCAGTGAAAGAGGTTATGACGCCACGAACATCTGTAGTGGCCATTGACATAAAATCTGCGTACATCGATATCTTAAAACATATTACAGATAGCGGCTATTCACGTATACCGGTTTTCGAGGAAAACTTAGATCAAATAAAGGGATTGGTATATGTTAAGGACCTCCTACCCTACATCGATGCTTCTGAAAATTTTGGTTGGCAAGACCTCATGAGGGTTCCTTTTTTTGTCCCTGAAAGCAAAAAAATTGACGACCTCTTAAAAGAATTTCAACAACGTAGAATTCACCTCGCCATCGTTGTAGACGAATTCGGAGGAACATCAGGGGTTATTTCGTTGGAAGATGTATTGGAGGAAATCGTCGGTGAAATTTCGGATGAGTTTGACGATGAAGATGTCGTTTACAGCAAATTAGACGACAACAATTATGTCTTTGAGGCGCAAACTCCTCTAATTGACTTTTGCCGGGTGTTGGCTGTACCGCGTGATCTTTTTGACACCGTCGACGGAGAGAGTGAAACACTTGCTGGACTCGTGCTCGAATTGGCCGGGAAGTTTTTAGAAAAAAATGAGCGTGTACAATTCAACGCGTACACATTCAAGGTCGAAAGCGTGGATCAACGCAAACTCATTCGCATTAAAGTAACTATAGATCCAAACCATGAAGGTTAACGCATACATCTTGATTCTTTTCAGTTTTATCATTTCCTGTGACGAAGGCCCAATTGCACGTCCAGATGGCTATATGCGAATAGGATTACCCCAAAGAACTGAGTATGTGCCACTAACTGTTGAAGCCCCGATTTCAATGGAGGTCAATTCCGCAGCAAGGACGATGGTAAAAGACGTATTAATTGACCCAGAAAATACCGAAAACGCAAGAGCTGGTGAATTTTGGTTAGACATAGTGTATCCGACGATTCTCAGTACTGTGCAACTCACGTATAAACCTGTTGCTGAAGGCAATTTAGAGACATTGGTCCGTGATGCACAACAATTGGCCTACAAGCATACCGTGAAGGCGAGCGGAATGCGAGAACAATTCTTCTCATACCCTGAAAAGAAAGTTTATGGACTGTATTATGAACTTTCGGGTGCCTCTGCAACAACCACACAGTTCTACGCAACAGACAGCACTAATCACTTTCTCCGCGGGGTATTGTATCACTACAGCACACCAAATGCAGATAGTTTAGCTCCGGTAACTGCCTACATGCAGGAAGAAGTATTGCGTATGATTAGCACATTAAATTGGTCCAATGGCGAATAAATTACTTTACATCGCCGCCTCACCTATCGAAGCGGACCTCATGGCAAACTATCTGGAAAGCCAAAGTATTCGTGTACTTCTGGAACACTACCAAATGGCAAGCGTCTTGCCGGTAGGAGGAGATTTGAGTATCAAGATTTTAGTACATGAAGCACAATGGGATCGAGCCCTTGAGCTTCTTAAGACTTACGTAGCGCGAGAAACAGAGGATAACTCGTAGAGGCCAAAATTCCAATACTCAAAACCAGGTGAACGGGTTGCATCGCCTGCGGCAATCCTGTAAAATAGAGTACGACACCAATTGCCCATTCTAAGGCAATCCCAAAAACCAAAGGCTTAAATCCCGGCAATAGCATTCCGTATTTGCGCTGCTGAAAGAAAAGCACACTGGTCAACACCAAAATGGTCCAAGCAAAAGTTCTATGGACTTTTGGAAGTAGGCTCGTAATCGAATCCATCACCTCCGGCCTAAGTACCCCGTGCTCTAATGCGTAATCGACCAACTCCCGCGTCTGCGTTCCCAAGAAAATCTGCACCACAACCAATAGAAGCAATAGCACCATCGATCTCAATATTCCTTTAGGGTAATTGAAGGTGCCTTCCGTATTGCGAGCGCGAAGCGCGAGCAGCAAGAGTACGATGGCAACAGAGCCCATCATATGTATGGTGATCTGATTCGGAACCAAATTGCCATCCACCACAATCTTACCGAGCCATGCCTCAAATAACAGCAGGAACAACACGCCCACAGCGAGCACCGCGTTCCAAACATTGCGTCGTACGCCCCATACCCCAAAAATTGCAAGCGCCAGCACCGGCAAACCGCTCAAGGCACCGATGAGTCGATTAATGAATTCAATCCAGGTATGTACCGGGTTGAAAATGGTGTAATCGTGTCGGTCGAATAGGGTCCAATTCTCTGCTTCGAATGCCTCGCTTGTGGTGAAATCTGAGGTCGCTACCCAAAATTGGTTGTTTAATAAAATCATCTGACCCTCCTCAAAGCTTCTGCCTTCGCGCCAGGTCAAGGTTTCCACATCTGTAGGAGGAATATTATAGCCAAAGCACTGTGGCCAGTCCGGACATCCCATGCCCGAACCCGTTGCACGCACCACCGACCCCGCCAAGATGACAAGGAAAATGAAGACCAACGAAGTTGTCGCCCAAAAGCGAATGCGTGCGCTTCTCATATTATTCTGCTAATAAAGTGGCTGTATACAGCCCGCCACCAGCAACCGAACCGACCGCATCAGCCAATTCTTCTGCGCTCACCATGGTGCTATCATAGCTCACCGTCGCAACGCTGTCCTCGAAAACAATGGCAAAGCTCGCCACACCCTCATGGGCATTGAGCG
>CAYNLA010000070.1:0-7043 GCA_964397915.1 uncultured Polaribacter sp.
TGCGTTGCAGCTCGCCAATCCTAAAACGGCGAACAAGAGTACTTTCCAATTCATGCTTAAATAACGCAAAAATTGGTCCGATTGTTTCTTCAAAAACAGGGATTAACCGATGAATCCTTTCGACATCAATACCTCAGCAATCTGAACTGTATTGGTCGCGGCACCCTTGCGCAGGTTGTCGCTCACAATCCACATGTTGAGGCCACGGTCGGTGGTAAAGTCGCGACGTAATCGGCCCACAAAAACATCATCCTTGCCCTCGGCCATCAAAGGCATAGGGTACGTGTTGAATTCCGGACGGTCCTGCAAGGTCACCCCTGGGGTCTCGCTCAAAATTTTACGTACTTCCTCCAACGTGAAATCACGCTCAAATTCCACATTCACACTTTCGCTGTGCCCCCCTTGAACGGGAACACGAACGGCTGTAGCAGCGAGTTTGATACCTGGGTCTCCGATGATTTTCACGGTTTCGTGGGTCATCTTCATTTCCTCCTTGGTGTAATCGTTCTCCAAGAACACGTCACAATGTGGAATACAGTTGCGGTCAATTTTATATGGATACACCATCTTCGGGTCTTCGCCATTGCGCTCCCCTTCGAGCTGGTCCACAGCTGCTTTCCCCGTACCCGTAACACTCTGGTATGTGCTGACGATAACGCGTTTTGCGCCAAAAGCTTTGTGAAGGGGATTTAGGGCAACGACCAATTGGATCGTAGAACAATTTGGGTTCGCAATGATCATGTCCGTTTCCTCCAAGACATCGGCATTGATTTCTGGCACGACCAATTTCTTATCGGCGTCCATACGCCAAGCACTCGAGTTGTCCACGACACGGGTACCTGCAACAGCAAATTTTGGTGCCCACTCCAATGAAGTTTCGCCACCCGCTGAAAACAAGGCAACATCAGGTGCTGCAGCAACGGCATCTGCCAAGCTAACAATGGTCCAATCCCGCCCGCCAAAGGCAACTTTCTTCCCCACGCTGCGCTCCGAAGCAACCGGAATCAACTCTGTGATAGGAAAACTGCGCTCTGCCAATACTTTCAAAATGATTTGGCCCACCATTCCAGTGGCACCCACAACCGCGACTCTCATAAAATGTCTTAACTTAAATAGAACCCCACAAAACTAATTCTATTCCGCCTTATGCAACGCACCTTGTTTCGAAGTGTACGAACACTTGTTTTTTGCCTCATTTTAAACGGACTCTACGGTCAATCCACACTCATTTCGGATTCCCTACGCGCTAAAAACCCACTTTGGTCGGGCGATACCGCCTGGATGAATTTCACCACTGAAGGCTTGCGCACCAATGCGCCTAGTGCCGGAGATCTTCATTGGTCGCTGCCCTCAAAAGCCGCCATTAATGCCCTTTGGCAACTTAAAATCTCCCTGGGCTTCAATCCCTCCTCGAGCAACTTTTGTGAGTTCCAATTCGTTAACGCCCCTCAGGGACAATACGCCATCCAACTCTCGGGCAACTCAAGTGACGACCTCAGCCTCATTCTTCGCAGGCCAGGGATGAGCGACTCGATCTTGGCTTCCGCAACGGGCTACCTCAATCACAATGCCCCAGAAATAGCGGTTCGAATACTGCGAGATTCTACCCATACCTTCTGGGTGTACGATGCCGATTCCCTTCTATTCTCAACCACAGATAGTACACTACGATCCTCTCAGCGACTCACCTTGTATTGCAAATACACCAGCTCCCGTGTGGACAAGTTTCTGTTCTCAACATTGCATGCCTCAGGCTACAGCTATCAAGACACCATACCTGCCCGATTGCTCGAGATCCATCAAAAATCGCCCACCACTATTGCCCTTGCCTTCAATGAACCGTGCGTTCCCGCAATGAATTCAGTAAACGGCATTATTGCCTATCAACAAGGCAGGCCCATCGACACCGCGCACTATCCACAACTTTTTGAAAAAATTTGGTTGTGCACATTCTCCAAGCCTTTACCCCTTGGCCCCATAGCATTCGAAATTCAGAACACCCTCGACTCTGCGCTCAACCCTTCAGGGGCCATTTGGGATGTTCTTGACATCCAGTACACACCCGAACAGACCGTAGCCATCACCGCCATTCAGCCGTTTGACCACGCTACTAGCAACTTCGTACGAATGTACTCCCCGCACGCCCTGAACGCCAACCTCCACAGCGTTGATCTATCGGGAAAAACCAAGTCCCATCCTTGTGCACTTGATTCGGGATTTACCGTACTAGCCAACCTCGATGGTCTTCCACGTGCTGGGGCAATCTGGGTGGAAAAAGAAGGAATTGTCCTCGGCCATGCCGCTTACGATGATCTATTCGATGATAGCAACGCCAATGGATACCATGCCCTATTTCGAGATACGATTTGCGATTTGCGCCAAGGGTGGTCTGTCCAAAAAGTTAGTGACGCGCAAACCCAAGTGCCTGTATGGGATTCAACTTGCAACGCAAATCGCCCCAAAAACCTATTTGTCGATGAAGACAACAACCTGTGGATCGAATGGCAAGAATCGCTGTACAGTTTTCCTGACCGACCCGCTGATTGGAAACCAGAGCAACCTCTGTTGAGTAGGCTCGCGCATTGGCCAAAGGATAGTGCGCTGCCCTTTGGCATTGCTAAAACAGTGGATTTACACGCGCTCGATTCGGGAGTGGTTCTACTCAATGAAGTTCATTTCGCAGCTGATCTGCTTGAGGAATTCATCGAGATCGTCAACACAAGTGCACAGCCATTACCTTCCGGAAAAATTTGGCTCTCCCTCTTTCAAAACGGGAATTTGATTCGTTCAGCTCCGTTGGACAACCGCCGTCCGAATTTTAAACGGGAAGGTCTCGTTCCAGCATTGCTTCCGGAAGAGATATTGGCACTGTCCGCACCCTTTTCTCTACCCAATGATACTTGCCAACTGATTATGCATACCATCGAAGGAAATCCATTGGACGAAATGCAATTCTGGCCACTCAAAAGCCCCCTCGAACACCGCAGTTTTGAGCGGGTATCGATGCACACCACGGGCAAATCCATCCTGAATTGGCACCATCATATTCCTCACTTAGGTAAAGACTCAGAAGGCTCACCGAATGCACGAAACAGTGTTGCTGGTGCACTGCCAACGCAGTTGGCCCAAGTGAACTTAGAGCGAAATTGGATCAGCCTTGATCCACGGAATTACCATCCAACGACGGTCTTATGGGTAGGTGCGGAGGCCGGGGAGCGCGTTTGGGCGGAGGTGCGGGATGGTTCCGGCCGCATTGTAGAGGTACTACTGGCGGGGGTCAAGGTGGGAGTTGGTGAGGATGGAAAGGGTCTTCACGCCATTGTTTTAGGGCCAGAAGATTGGGGGTGGCATAGGATGAAGTCCGGTATATACTGGATTCATTGTAAAGTCAGTGGAATAAAAAGTACCCGAAAAAAATCAATCCCAATTTCCATTTTCAATCCGTAATTTTCCCACATGGAAAAGCAGGATTTGATTGCGGGTTTCGACCCCAATGAGCCGGCGCTGAACAACGGGTTGTTTGGCTTGCCTTTTGATGCAGAACAAAGTGATATCCATGTATTACCGGCCCCTTGGGAGGTTACGGTCAGTTATGGAAGCGGAACTGCAGCAGGACCAGAAGAAATTTTGAATGCTTCGGCACAAGTGGATTTGTACGATGCTAAATACCCAACGGGCTGGCAGCGGGGAGTATTCATGTTGGAAGAAGATGAACGCTGGAGAAAGACTGGCGAACAGATGAGAGAACTGGCCCTTGAGTATTTACATGCCCTTGAGATTGACGAAGTTGGCCTAGAAGAGCAAAAGACACTAGACCAAATCAATGATAAGTGCACCGCCTATCACCTTTGGGTAGAAAAGAAAATCGGGAAAATTTTAGAGAAGGGTAAAAAAGCCATCCTTTTGGGCGGTGACCATAGCACTTCTTTAGGAGCCATTCGCGCACACAAATTGCATTTCGGCGATTTCGGAATCTTACAAATTGATGCTCACGCCGATTTGCGTGTGGCCTATGAAGGATTTGAATATTCGCATGCCAGCATCATGTACAATGTATTGAAGGAGCAATTGGCAACAAATTTGACCATTGTTGGTCTACGCGATTACTGCCATCAAGAAGCCGATAGGATTGCGACCGATTCCCGTATTCATGCCTTCACTGACCAACAAATGAAATCGGACCGCTTCGAAGGCAAATCATGGGCTACTCAAGTTGCCGAAATCATTGAAACCTTACCCAATCAAGTATACCTCAGTTTCGACATAGACGGGCTGAACCCATCGCTTTGTCCAAACACTGGAACACCCGTTCCTGGGGGGATGGAGCTTGAAGAAGTCGTGTATTTGGTCGATGCTCTAAAAGCCTCTGGGCGCACACTCATTGGGATGGATTTGGTCGAGGTGAGTCCAGGCGACGACGAATGGGATGCCAACGTGGGTGCACGTGCCCTATATACCCTTTCAAACCGATTGGGTTAGGCCCGTTTTTCCAAAGAAAGGGCGTAACTTTGCACAAATTCTTAAGCGCACAATAGCTATGAAATTCGGTGTAATCACCTTCCCAGGGTCCAACTGTGACCAAGACATGATCTACGTTCTAGAAAATATCATGGGCTATGAAACCATCAACCTATGGCACAAAGACACCGACCTACAGGGCGTGGATTGTGTTGTCCTTCCTGGAGGATTCTCATACGGAGATTATTTACGCAGTGGCGCCATCGCGAAGATGAGCCCTATCATGCAGAGCGTTATTGAATTTGCCAACAACGGTGGCTATGTACTTGGTGTTTGTAACGGATTCCAAATCCTAACCGAAAGTGGATTGCTCCCAGGCGCATTGCGTCACAACGACAGCCATAAATTTATCTGTAAAAACGTCTTCATTAAACCCGTATCTAAATCTGCAGGAATCACTGCTGATCTAGACCACAGCAAAGGGTACAAAATCCCTATTGCGCACGGTGAAGGGAACTACTACTGCTCAGCAGAGACTTTAGCAGAACTCAAGGCGAACGACCAAATCCTCTTCCAGTACAGTACGGAAGAAGGAGAAGTTGATGCAACGGTAAACCCGAATGGCGCACTCGAAAACATTGCAGGTGTTTGTAATGCCGGCAAAAATGTTTTTGGTATGATGCCACACCCAGAACGCGCTGCTGACGAAGAACTAAAAAATCAAGACGGTCTTGACCTTTTCAAGAGCATGATCGCACACATGGAATTGGTATAAAATTCCAACACACTGAAACTAAAAAACCCGGGCTTGCGCCCGGGTTTTTTTATGCTTGTACTCCCAAGGATTATTGCAAAATCAAAGGAATATGTACGCTCTCTGTGCCTTGGATAGTCTGCACAATGTAGGCGCCTCTAGCCCAATCTTGTACATCAATCGACGTGCGTTGGGCCACCCAATTATTGTAGACTTCACGGCCCGCTGCATCCACAATACGGACCTGTGCTTCACCTTGCAAAGCAATCTGAACCTTTGTCTGTGCAGGATTCGGATAAATCTGAATAGCACTCAACAGTTCTTCATCCAATCCGATGTTTACCACCGAGTAGGCATCCGAAACATTAGAGCACAATATGTTCGAGAAAATACGAACGTAGTACGTGCCATTGGCGGCAGGCAGATAAGTCGCGTTGGTCGCCCCTGCGATAGGATCCATATTTGCATCCAACCACTGGTAGGTAAATGTTCCGGCTGGAGTTCCGGCTTCGAGCTCACCCGATGTTGGATTCTGAGTCACTGTAGGCTGTGATGGCGCTGGCTGTACCGAAATGGCACGTTGCTTTGTATTTGAACAGCCCGTAGATGCATCGGTGTAGGTATAGTAAATCCAATGTGATCCAACGCCCGCAGTCGAAGGGTAAATGGAATCATTCACCACGCCCGCACCAGAATAAATACCGCCTGCTGGCTGTCCACCGGAAAGCGCCTGTGGACCATCAAGCTCACAGACATAACCTTGAGAACCCAAACTTACTTGAGGCAAAGAATTCACCGTGAAGGTCACAGAATCTGCTACAATCGGATTCGCAACACAATCATCACTACTGGTCAATCGAACCGTTAGTACATCACCATTTTGGAAGGTGTTCGCGTATGAGGTTGTATTAGAAGCAACCACAGTTCCATTCAATACCCAGTTCAAGGATGGGGCGGCGCCACCATTGGTCCATGTAGCAGTCGCAAAGGCGCTGTCGCCATTACAAAGGGTAGTGCCACTCACACTCATGCTCACACTTGCAGTTGGCGAAGTAGTAATCGTGATGTAATTGTTCAAGGTAATTGAATCCACACCTGCGGCGTTTTGAACTACCAACTTCACATCATAAGTCCCTGCAGCGCTATACGTTACTGTTGGGTTGGGTTGAGTAGAAGTGGAAGGCGTACCACCTTGGAACGTCCACAAACGCGCTGAAGGTGCTGGCGTTGAATAGTCATAGAACGTTACCGAATTCCCTGTACACGTTGCCGTATCACCTGCAAAGGCAGCTACAGGAGCTACTTGAGCCTGCCCGGTAATGTTGATGTTGTCTAGGTAGGTATTATTTCCATAGCCATTCACGGCAACAAATTTTACTCGGATACCGCTCATGCCGCTGTAGGCGTCAAGATCAATAGATGGACAACTCACTGTACTTGAGCCATGACACCAATACGTACTATCTGCAGGAGCAAATGCGGAGGTTAACGCACCAGCAGTAGAAAACGACGCGTCAGTTGCATCATACGCTGCTGCAAGGTTCCATGTAGTGCCACAATCTGAACTCACATAGACCTTAAGGCTGTCGGAATACCCCGAAGAATAGTACGAAGATGCGTATTCAAAGGTCATGCTGACTAAGGTATCATTGCTAAAGTCGAGCGGCGGACTCACCAATTCATCTAGCGCACCAGATGTGCTGTAGGAATAGTGGTTAACAAACATTCCTGTTGAGCCAGGAGATGTTCCATTGACTGTTGTACTGGCCCAGGTGATACCCCCGTCAGGATTGACGATTTCCCACCCGGAAAGACCGTTCTCAAAATCTTC
>CAYNLA010000071.1:0-6708 GCA_964397915.1 uncultured Polaribacter sp.
GAAATGAGCACCACTTCGTCTCTCAATCTCTTGTGCACGCGCTCGTCTACCCAAACATTCTCCTCCATCTTACGACAGTTCTGACATCCCCATCCGGTGAAGTCAATCATAATAGGTTTGCCGACTTCCTTCGCGTAGGCCAAACCCGCCTCAAAATCATTGAAACAAGGCAACCCATTTGGACAATGATCGCCATGTTCTGCTTCGACCGCTGCTTCCTCTCCAGAGGAAACCATATTGATTACAGGTTGTGCGTACGCACCACTCTTACTTTCTGCATAATGCTCTGGTGGTGGGAATCCAGAAATGAGTTTCACTGGAGCACCGAAGATACCGGGCAACATATAAAAGCCTAAGATCATAAAGACCATTGCAAAGCTTAATCGAGGGACTGAAATCGTGGTTACCGGACTGTCCAATGGCATGCGGAACGCCCCGAGTAAATAGAAGGCTGTTACGAATGCGATGGCAACCCATATTGCAAGGAACAATTCGCGCTCCAACCAATGCGCTTGCCACACCAAATCGGCCGTTGAAAGGAACTTTAGCGCAAAGGCCAATTCCAGGAATCCGAGCGTCACCTTAACCGTGTTCAACCAACCGCCTGAAGAAGGCAGTGAATTTAACCAGCCAGGGAAGGCCGCAAAAAGAGCAAAAGGAATGGCTAAGGCCAATGAGAATCCGAACATCCCTATAGCAGGACCGAGCAACGATCCTTTTGATCCTGCTTCAACAAGTAGGGTCCCAATAATAGGACCGGTACACGAGAAGCTTACCAAACTCAAGGTGAATGCCATAAAGAAGATCCCGAGCATTCCACCTTTGTTCGAGGCATCATCCGCTTTGTTCACCCAGCTCGAAGGCAAGGTAATTTCAAAAGCACCAAAGAAACTGGCTGCAAAAATGACAAAGAGGGCGAAGAAGGCTAGGTTAAACCAAGGATTGGTGGCCATTTGATTCAAGGCATCCGATCCGAAAATAACGCTGACTGCAAGGCCAAGTCCAACGTAAATAACAATGATGCCTAAACCATACAATGAAGCTTTAAAGATTCCCTCGGCTTTCGTTTTTGATTGCTTGGTAAAGAAACTCACCGTGAGCGGGATCATAGGGAAAATACACGGCATGATAAGCGCAGCAAAACCACCCAAGAACCCGAGCCAAAATGTCGTTCCCATTCCCTTCCAAATGGATGGTACGGGTGCATTGGTGATACGAACCGAAAAATCTTCGTACGTCGGTGGCAGACACATTTCGTCATTACACACCATGAATTCTAGTTCGCCTTTAACCGTAAATTCTTTTTCTGTAGGAAGTAGCTTGATTGTAAAGTCTGCAGCATCACTAAAGAAGGCCAAATCCATATCGAAGTTTGGGTCAAACTCCACATGCGGTTCTCCTTCGGACCATCCCCCAACAGTGGTGAAAGAAGAATCGTCTTCGAGAACAAAGGAAGTTGGAATAGGCCCGCCCTCGTCGAGGTTTTGGCTGTACAAATGCCATCCTTCAGCAATTTCTGCATGCACAGTGACGATGGTATGCTCATCAGTGTTCTCATAAGAGGTAGACCAAGTCACGGCTTGCGGCTGTGCCCAAGCAACTGTGGTCAGAAGGATAATAAATGCGGTTAAAAGTCGCTTCATGTGATTAGAATTTGCAAGTCGCAAGATAGGCCATGTCATCGCCTTCGGCAACTTTTACATGTGCCGCAATTCGATAGCCCAAAACCCAAAAAATTTCGTCTTGGTGTACGGCGACATAGATGTGCTTTTTTCGATGTCGGGGAATTCGTAAATCGTTGAGGAAATCCGCAACCTTCTTCTTGCCATGCATCCCCAAGGGCAAGAAGGTATCGCCCGGTTTCCAGAGGCGAATTGTCCAAGGAAATGGTGCTGCGGAAGGACTGATCCACTCGTGATTTTCATCAAAGATTACGTCCTTAATCGGTGTAAGACCCAGGGTCAATTCAAAGGGCAATTTGGCGAAATCTTCAGGACCTTGGATATGATAAGTGTTGGTGTCCAATTCTTTTTTTGGCGCCACGATGAATCGGTCCCGATCCTTAACTAAAATCATGGAGCGCCCTGGCGTTAGTTGGCCTGAATCACCTTTTAATACGTGCCCACATTCCTCATAGGCAAAGCCTAAATCAAGCCGAAGTAAATATCGGTACAGCAGCGTTTGTGCGTAGGGCTCCTCCGTCCAATTCGCAAAGGCAATATGAATCTCATCTTCCGTAAAACTCACATGCTGTGCAACAAACGTATCCAGTAACCCCTCAAGCAACTCTCGATCGCGCACTAGGTTATCTAGCGTCTTTTTCATGCCCCCACGCCAACGCGGTTCAACTTCATCAAAGACTGCTGGCAAAAGGTTACGGACCTTGTTTCGGGTGTACTTCAGGGTATGATTCGAAGCATCCTCACGCCAACTGAGTTCATGCTCCTTAGCAAATTCGATAATCTCGGATTTACTCATTTGAGCGAGTGGACGTAGGAGCTTAGAATTTGACATACCCGTCAACCCCGTAAGTCCTGCTCCTCGGAGGGCGTTCATGATAAAGGTCTCTTGACGATCATCGAGATGATGAGCAGTAAAAATGTAATCTGCTCCCAAGGCTGCAGCGCGTTCAGAGAACCACTGATAACGCAGATCGCGTGCCCAATTTTGAATATTTCTTCCCTTGCGTTTCGAAGGCTCAGCATGAAGCACCTCGATCTCAAATCGGTGTTCCTCCGCGAACCACCTGCACCACTTCTCATCTTCAGCGGCCTCTTCTCGAAGGCCATAATTAACGTGCAAGAGGTAGGGACGAATATTGTAGCGCTGGAGCAACCAATGGCTTAATACCACGGAATCTACACCGCCGCTAAACCCTAAAATGGCCTTTGAACCAGGAATAATATTCATAACAGATTGCATTCCTTCAAAATTACAACCAATTTATCGAGCGCTGTCGAACATGCTCTCCGCCTTGAGTAAACACTCTTCATACTCTTGTTGTGGATCGCTTAGAATTGTAATGGCACCGCCAACATGAGTGGTGGCGATACGCAATTCCCGATTGATCGCAATGCTTCGAATAACCACATTAAAGTCAAAATCCCCAGATGGAGTAGTATAGCCTACTGTTCCAGAATATACCTCGCGTGCCGTTTTCTCGTAACGTTCAGCCAGTTGCATGGCACTCACCTTCGGGGCGCCAGTCATTGAGCCCATAGGGAATGTTGCCTTGAAAACATCCCAGTTCGTAGTGCCCGGTTTGCATTCCGCTTCTACTGTACTGATCAATTGATTGACATTTTTAAACGCATAGGTGCCGTACAACTCACTCACTTTTACACTGCCTTTGGCGGCCAAGCGACTGAGGTCATTACGAACCAAATCAACAATCATCACATTCTCTGCACGCTCTTTTTCGTTTGAACGAAGGTCCTCCATTGCACGCTCATTTCCGTGAGCTAGGCGTCGACTCGTGCCCTTTATGGGTTGGCTAATGAGGTTTGGCCCTTCTTTTTTAATGTAACGTTCAGGAGAAGTACACAACAATTCATGGTGATTCAACTTGAGGTATGCGCTAAATGGGGCATCGGTGCGCTCGGCCATTTTTTGAAAAAGCGCTGGGGTATCCAACTCTCTAAATTCAGCTTTGAATGCCGTGCAATAATTCACCTCGTAAATATCGCCGCGTTGGATGTGTTCTTTGAGGTTTTGAACCGCTTGTAAATACTGCTCTTGAGTTTCGATTGGCTCAAAATCCAGTGCTGTTGTGCCTTGTGGTTCCGAGGCGAACTGCAAAAGGATGTCTAAGGTATTCTCGGCTTCAGCGCCCACAAAATCGGTCAACTCAAGCGTTCCATCCCAACTCAACGTACCCACTACTTCGGGCTCGAAGAATAGTGCTTCTGGCCAATTTCCCAATGCGGGATTCCCTCGGTCTAAGGATTCAAAGCGATGGCGCATTTCATAGCCCGCATATCCAAAACGCCATCCCCCATCCAGGGCTCCCGCAGCTAGGTCGTCAGCGTCGAAGATGCGTTGTGCGCCCCAAGCGAAAAGCAAAGCATATTCTGTATGCGCACTTTTATATCCGCGCGAGGAATACAGTGCAAAAAAAGATCGGCCATTGGAATACTCCAACAGCCGATGCTCTAGTTGTATCGGATCGACATTATGTGCCGACGCAATCGTCATTAACTGTGCAATGCTCTATTGTCCGTCGCTGCTAATGCCGCTTCTTTAATGGCTTCAGTATATGTCGGGTGACCGTGACAGATGCGGGCGATATCTTCAGCAGAGGCGCGGAATTCCATCGCTGTAACGGCTTCCATGATCATATCTGCCGCACGAGCAGCGACCATGTGTACACCTAGTACTTCATCCGTAGTAGCATCAGCCAACACCTTCACGACCCCGTCGATATCACCGCTGGCACGTGAACGTCCTAAGGCACGCATAGGGAAGCTGCCTGATTTGTAAGCAACACCAGCTGCTTTCAACTCTTCTTCAGTCTTACCCACTGCAGCCACTTCCGGCCAAGTGTAAACGATTCCAGGAATCAAGTCGTGATTGATATGAGGCTTTTGACCTGCCAAGGTTTCAGCAACAAATACACCTTCCTCTTCAGCCTTGTGGGCCAACATCGCTCCTTTCACCACATCACCGATCGCGTAAATGTTAGAAACAGATGTTTGCAAATGTGCATTCGTCTCGATGCGTCCGCGGTCGTCCGTAGCAATACCTACGTTTTCCAAGCCGAGGTTATCCGTGTAGGCACGACGTCCTACGGCAACCAAACAATAATCACCTTCGAAGGTCACTTCGTTGCCTTTTTTATCTGTTCCTTTCACAGTAACTACGTCACCGTCACGGCTTACTTCACTCACTTTAGTGCTCAAGCTGAACTTCATGCCCAACTTTTTCAAGCTGCGCTGCAACTCTTTGCCCAAGGCGCCATCCATAGTTGGGATGATGCTTGGTGCATATTCCACCACCGTTACCTCAGCGCCCAAACGTTTGTATACAGAGCCTAGTTCCAATCCAATAACACCACCACCGATCACGATCATGTGCTTTGGAATTTCTTTTAAGCTCAATGCTTCTGTAGAGCTGATGATGCGCTCTTTATCAAACTTAGCAAACGGCAATTCAATAGGCTTTGAACCTGTGGCAAGGATGATGTTTTTCGCATTCACCTCTGAAGTGCTTTCGCCGGCCACCTTCACTGTATTGGCATCCACTAAAGAACCGAAGCCGCGGAGGACATCAATGTTGTTCTTTTTCATCAAGTAATCGATACCGTCGCAAGTAGTGCTCACTACTCCTGCTTTGCGCTCCATCATCTTACCAAAGTCTATGGTTGGTGGATTTACCACAATACCGTGATCTTCGAAAGAATGGGCTGCCATGTGGTAGTGCTCCGAAGAGTCCAACAAGGCTTTTGATGGAATACATCCAACGTTTAGACAGGTACCGCCCAAAGTAGCGTATTTCTCTACCAAGGCTGTTTTCATTCCTAGCTGTGCACAACGAATGGCGCTTACATAACCACCAGGACCTGAACCAATGACAACGACGTCGTAAGAACTCATAAAATGATGTTTAATTCATAGCAAAGGTACACACGGTGCGTTGCTTACCTCGGCTTTAATCGGAAAAATCTACTAAATAGAAGTACACCAAGGTTAAGGACAAATAGTAGGACCATGAGTCGACCTATCCAGTCCCCGGTTCGACTATATATTGTTTGGCCTTCGAGTAGCGGGACCTCCATCACAATCACACCTTCCTCTTCCCAACCCAAGGGTTCGTGTATGCCCCCTTTTTGGTCGATCACACAGCTAATGCCCGTATTTGCACTTCGCACAATCCATCTGCCGTTTTCGATTGCCCGCAAGCCAGAAAAACGCATATGCTGCACATGGCCCTGCGTATCGCCCCACCATCCGTCATTGGTGATGACGGCGAGTAAGTTTGCACCCTGTTTGGTATAGTCGGTGGTATAATCGGAGAACTCGTTTTCCCAGCAAATAATTGGGCCCAATTTCAACCCTTTGCCATTGTCAAAAACGATTCGTTCCTCGGAAATCCCAAGCGTACCGGAAGTACCCCCAAGCTCAATAGCCCAGTCGCCCAAATACGGCTTCAGTAGCTGAACAAACGGCATGGTCTCCCCGCCTACTACAAGTTTTCCTTTATGGTAAATATGCGCATCCCGAGCTCCTAAATTTCGGAAAAGCGCGCTGTTATACAGGGTATAGTATCGGTTCCCCATGGGCCGATTATAGACATTAGGTTCGTCCTGGAAATCATAGGTGGTTGCACCGAAAATGGCAGCATCACCAAACGTATCCAAGATCTCGTGGAGTAATTTGTCCGTCGGGGTTAAACCGTAATTGTCTTCTTGACGCGCCTTGGGTAAAAAGGTTTCCGGGAGGACGATGAGGTCGACTTGGCTGTCGCCGAGATGGGTTTGCAATAATCTGCGGACCTTTTCGATTTGCTCGCCTTCAGGCAGTTCCCACTTCTCAGTGTATGCGTTGATATTAGGCTGCACTACGGCCACTTTAATCCAAGCAAGTGGCTTCGACGAATTCGGTAAGGACCAAAGTGAGATGCTGGTGAGAAGAGGCACTAAGAACAGCAGCAATGGTCGGTCTTTTCTCCATCTGCCACGCTGCCATTCAAAAACGGCCATGGCAACCACAA
>CAYNLA010000072.1:0-1737 GCA_964397915.1 uncultured Polaribacter sp.
GCCAATAGTCCCATTCTGCCCTGCCCTGCTGGAACATTTTGATGATCTGACGATCGAGCAGGTATGCGCTCAACACAAAGAAAAGGTATACGCCAAGTTTGCCGCGTACCATGATGCTATCCGGACCGAAAGGCCCCAAGCCGTGATTGGCACCATGGCCAAAGACTACCATAAGCACTGCTAGTCCTCGAAGCCCATCGAGGGGCTTGTGATGATCCGGATGATCATCTCCAGAGAAAAAGGCAGTGGCCCAGTTCATTATTTTTTGAATTCCAATAAGGTCTTACGAATGATTGCGACACACTCGTCAAGTTGCTCCTTGGTCATGACTAGTGGCGGAGCGAATCGGATAATATTACCGTGGGTAGGCTTCGCTAAAAGGCCGTTTTCTTTCAAGGCTACACAGATATCCCAAGCGGTTGAGCTATCAGGAGTATCGTTGATGATAATGGCGTTCAACAAACCTTTTCCGCGAACTTTAGTGACAAGATCCGTCTCGGCAATAATGTTGTTCATTTCTGAACGGAAGTGCTCACCCATGGCGCGTGCGTGAGGGGCCAACCCTTCCTCTTTGACTACCTCGAGCGCCGCAATGGCTACCTTAGCTGCAATAGGATTCCCACCGAAGGTTGAACCGTGCTGGCCTGGTTTGATTACATCCATTACTTCGTTATCCGCAAGAACGGCACTGACCGGGTAAACCCCGCCCGAGAGTGCTTTTCCTAGAATCAAGATATCCGGTTTGGTATAGGTTGCTCCGCGCTCACAAGTGTTGCCACAAGAACAGTTCCCACAAACGGCCAATAACGATCCGGTACGAGCGATGCCTGTTTGAACTTCATCAGCGATAAAAAGAACATTACGCGCTTCACACATCGCTTTTGCCTTTGCTACAAAATCATCGTCTGGTGTGTTCACACCCGCCTCGCCTTGAATAGGCTCCACTAAGAAGCCCACCACGTTATCGTTCGCTAATGCAAATCCTAGCGCGCCCAAGTCATTATACGGCACGGTTACAAATCCGCTGGTATATGGACCGAAGTTGTTACGGGCATCTGGATCATCACTGAATGATATGATGGTCGTGGTACGGCCGTGGAAGTTGCCTTCACAAACCACAATAATTCCCTGATTTTGAGGAACACCTTTTTTCTCATACCCCCATTTACGAGCAACTTTCAAGGCGGTCTCCACCGCCTCAGCACCGGTGTTCATAGGAAGCACCTTCTCAAATCCGAAGGTTTCACAGATGTACTTTTCGTACACCCCGAGCTGGCTGTTGAAGAATGCTCTAGAGGTCAACGTCAATTGCTTTGCCTGATCGATCATGGCCCCTACAATCTTAGGGTGACAATGTCCTTGATTCACTGCACTGTAGGCAGATAGAAAGTCAAAATAGCGCTTGCCTTCAACGTCCCAAACATATACGCCGTCACCGCGGTCTAAAACCACTGGTAGCGGGTGGTAGTTGTGGGCGCCGTAGGTATCTTCTAAATGCATTAATGACTGTGAATCCATAGGAGTTTTGTTTTGTGATTTTTTGGGTCTGCCACAAATATAAGGGCACATATGGGCATTACCCGATTATTTGATAACTTCAAGGCTATCAAATCACAAAAACATGAAAAAATTTTTACTCGCACTCCTTACGGTGGCTTTTGGTTTAACTGCACAAGCGCAGTACTACCACCTTACGGGCGCCTCGGGCAACCCGAACAACATTAACCAAGAAGATTC
>CAYNLA010000072.1:1837-6640 GCA_964397915.1 uncultured Polaribacter sp.
TACTGGTCTGTCGTGATGGAAGAAACTACTAACAACATTTATATTGTAGATCAACGTTCTGCTGGTTTCTCGGGCTCTCTAAATCTAGGTGTTCGTGTAAACAGTACTACCATGGATAGCATCAACGCAGTTGCAAGCCAGAGTACCAACGCACCAGACCGTTCGGACAACACACATTACACCTTCATCCAAGGGGTTCAGCCAGATTACGAAATGGCTGGTGTGAGCTTGAACGTCAGCCCTTACTTAGGATTGAACACCGCTCCATATACTATCGAGGCAGATTTCGTGAACAACGGAGCACAATCGTTGACCAGTGCAACGTTTAACTACAGCGTAAATGGAGGATCAACGGTGACTTCGTCGCTTTCAAACTTGAGTATTGCAAGCGGCAGTACGGGAACGTTGTCTTCAGGAACGACTTGGAACCCATCTTCAACCGGCACCTACGAACTCAAGGCTTGGCTAAGCGGCTTGAACGGATCTAACAATGATCAAAACACGGCAAACGACACGGTGAGCTTAACCATTCAAGTGGTTACTGCATTGACCCAGCGTTACCCGTTGTACGAAACGTTTACCTCTTCAACCTGTGCGCCATGTACTCCTGCTAACACAACCATGGAAGCTGTATTTGACGATAACCCAGGTGAGCACAACTCTATTAAATACCAGATGAGCTGGCCAGGCACGGGTGATCCGTACTACTTCAGTGAAGGCGGTGATCGCAGAACCTTCTACGGCATCAACTCTGTCCCTCGCGTTGAGATTGACGGTGGATGGGACGGTAACGGTAACTCATTAACTCAGGCTGTATATGATTACTACCAGAACCAACCAGCTTTCGTTGAAATGACCGCTACTTGGTCGCGCTGGAGCAAAACCATCGAAACGGATGTGACTATCACTCCTTTGGCGGATGTAAGCAGCAACAACTTGAAGCTATTCGCAGCGATCTACTCCATCCGCGATACGGCGAACGTAAAAACCAACGGTGAAACAGAATTCTTCCACGTTGTGAAGAAACTCATGCCAAGCAGCTCTGGGGAAAGCTTGAGTGCATTGACTTCGGGCAACTCTGTGAGCAAGCAGTTGAGCTACACGTTCAACGGTACGTATGTTTTGCCACCGAGCGCGCAAAGCCCTGTGAACCTCAGCACCAACCATACGGTTGAGGACTTCAGCAACTTGGGCGTGATTCTTTGGATCCAGGATGCGAGCACGAAGGAAGTATTGCAGAGTGTGGATGCGACCTACACCATTGGCCAATTCGAAAATTCATTGGCTGCACAAATGAAGGTCTACCCGAATCCAGCTTCTGATGTATTGTTCGTAGAAGGTGATTTCGATGAGGAGGCTACGGTCCGATTAGTGGACATGGCCGGCCGCGAATTCACTCGTGTCCAAGCAGATTTCACTGGTGGCAACAAGATCATGCTGAACACTGCTGAGCTCGCGCCAGGAACATACCTACTTATTACTACGACTCGTGGTGCAAGCCATGCACAACCAGTTATTGTTCAATAATGAAGAAACTCCCCCTACTATTAACCTTCGTATTTCTCAGTGTGATGGTATTGGCCCAAGAGCGGGCCATTACCTCCACTGGAGATGAGGTTATCTTATATGACGACGGCACTTGGACCTACGCTGATGCAAATACGGTGGAGGATAACGAGATTTCTCTAAATCCAAAATCCTTTACCAAAGCGCCAGGCAACACCTTCTTATTAAAGAGTAAAGTGTTCAACGTAGGCTTCTATATCAACCCTTCAAAATGGTCATTCGAAAAAGGCAATTCTAATGAAGATGCAGAATATGAACTTCAACTGAAAGGACAAGATCTGTACGGTATGATCATTACCGAGAAAACAGAAATCCCTGTTGAAACCATGCGTTATATTGCCATTGAGAACGCCAAGGATATTGCTCCAGACATCCGTATTGTCGAAGAAGAATACCGAATGGTGAACGGAACCAAGGTATTGAAGCTAAAGCTCCACGGTACAATGCAAGGCATTAAATTGGCGTACTACTCCTACTATTACTCCAACCCTAATGGAACGGTGCAATATGTAACCTACACCAGCCAAAGTCTTATGGGCACCTACGAACAAGAGATTGAGGGACTCCTCAATGGTTTTGTAGTGCTGGATTAAACTCAAATTCAGATAGGAATAATGGAGGGCGGTCAACAGACCGCCCTCTTTATTTATGTGGTACTTTTGCCCCAATGGGAAGAAAGAGTAAACGCATACCAAATCTTGAGCACGTTCAGCTCACAGATATTGGCAATAAAGGAAAGGCTGTTGGACGTCATAACGACCGCGTAGTTTTCGTCAGCGGCGGTGTACCTGGCGATATCGTCGATGTACAAGTGACAAAGAAGCGTCGCGCCTACCTCGAAGGAAAAGTTGTAAATGTGCATGAATACAGTACCGACAGGGTGGCTCCTGAATGCGAGCACTTCGGCATCTGTGGTGGGTGTAAATGGCAAAACCTCGGATATGATAAGCAGCTCTTCTACAAAGAGAAAGAGGTGCGTGAGAACCTTAGAAAAATTGGCCACATCACCCCAAACGAATTTCATCCCATCCTTGGCAGTGCCAAGCAATACCGCTACCGCAATAAACTTGAATTTAGCTTCACGGATAACAAATGGTTGACCCAAGCGCAGCTCGAGAGTGATGAAACTTTTGATGAGCGCCGAGGTGCTGGATTCCACATTCCCGGATTTTGGGATAAGGTATTGGACATTGATACCTGCCACCTGCAACCGGAGCCTAGTAACGCGATTCGCAACTTCATCAGGGATTGGGCCATCCAACGTGACCTGCCCTTCTTCAACCCACGTTCACAGGAAGGTTGGTTGCGCACGATGATGATTCGTGTGGCCAGCACGGGCGATGTCTTGGTGGTGATCCAATTCCGCACTGAGCTCAAAGAGGAGCGCGAAGCATTGCTGAACGACCTGACAGAAAACTTCCCCCAAATCACGTCCCTGCAGTACGCGATCAACCCGAAGGGAAATGATACGATGTACGACCTAGACATTAAGACCTTCCACGGACAGGCCTTTATTGAGGAAGCCATGCCTAAATACAGTGGCGACGGGGAACTTCGTTTTAAGCTTGGCCCAAAGAGTTTTTACCAAACCAACCCAGATCAAGCTTACGAGTTGTACAAGGTTGCCTTGGATATGGCGCGCATCGAACCTACCGACGTCGTATTCGACCTGTACACAGGAACGGGGACCATCGCCCTGTTTATGGCTGAAAAGGCGAAGGAGGTCATCGGAATCGAATTGGTACCTGAGGCCATTGAAGATGCGAAGTTGAATGCGGCGAACAACGGCATCGACAACGCCACCTTCTACACCGGAGATATGAAAGACGTCTTCACGGACGAATTCATTGCCAAGCATGGTCGACCAGATATCATTGTTACGGATCCGCCTCGCGAAGGAATGCATAAGGATGTAGTGGCCCAATTATTGGCGCTCGAAATCCCCCGCATGGTCTACGTAAGTTGCAACAGCGCCACTCAAGCGCGTGATCTAGGCCTATTGGCCGAAAAATACGAGGTCCTTCAAAGTCGTGCCGTAGACATGTTCCCACAAACACATCACATTGAAAACGTTGTTGAATTGGCGCTTAAAGCGTAAATTCGGCATCCAACACATCTACTATGAGTACTACGGAAATCCTTAATGCTGAAGAAATCCAATTCAAGATCCAACGCCTCGCTTGGGAATTGTACGACCGTCACAGCCATGCCCAAGAACTCCACGTCGTGGGCATCAAAGACAACGGTTATTGGCTTGCGGAGCAACTCGTAGAACGCCTGCGTGAAATCTCAGATATCAAGCTCACCTTGCACGGCATGGTCATGGACAAGGACAACCCCGTTTTGGAGGACATAAAACTTGACCTTCCCGAAAATGCGGAACTCGCACTTGTAGATGATGTACTCAATAGTGGACGCACCTTATTATGGGCGGTGATTAAACTTATGAGCTTCCGCCCTCGCGTGCTGAGCACTACGGTCTTGGTCGACCGCAGCCACAAGCGTTACCCGGTTAAAGCCGATATTAAAGGCATCAGCCTAAGTACTACACTTCGAGAAACTGTACAATTGAACGTTGTAGGTGGCAAGGCCGTAAACGTATACCTCGTCTAGAATCAAAGGCCTAAGGCCGCTTTTAGCATCTCCACATCGATAGCATTGCCTTGGACACGAAGATGTGCTTGGCTGTAGTAGGGACGGCGCTCGAACATGTGTTTCGCAACAAATTCGACAATATCCTCATTAGAGTTGATCAGGGGCCGATTAGTGACGCCTTCCAACCGTCGCGCAAGCTCACCAACACTTACGTCTAGGAATACGGACGTACCCTTCGCATTGATGGCCTCCATATGATCGTAAAATACGGGGGTGCCTCCTCCAAGAGCGAGGACAACCTCCTCCTGGGCATTTTCAAGCCATTGCATCAAGGCTTCGTGCTCCGCCTTTCGAAACTTTAACTCGCCATGGGTATCGATAAAAGTGCCTACGGACATGCCCAAATTTGCCTCTAGAACCTGGTCCAAGTCCTGAAATTGCCATCCCAAGTCCTCTGCCAAAGCCGCTCCCAGCGTGGTTTTTCCGCTGCCCATATACCCTAACAAAAAGATTCTCATGGTCTTACGTTTGTTGGACCAAAACTACACCAAATTTTACCTTGATATTTTTTTAAAACAGGCTTGCGCAAAAAAGAATCGTCTTTATATTTGCAGCCCGCAAAGCGGACTAAGGTTGATCTCT
>CAYNLA010000073.1:0-6546 GCA_964397915.1 uncultured Polaribacter sp.
TGAATTGGGAACGCGACGAGCAAGAATGGGTAGAGGTCAACACCGGCGATCTTGATGCCATCGTGGTAGAGGGCACCTACGTCTTGCACGAAAAGCACGATGATGAGGTGGGCATTTTCTTTACCCATACCTATGAGGATACCAAGGAGGCGCGCATCGCTAGAAACCGTGAAGTTGTGGACGATTTCATTCAGCGCGTATTGGCCCGTGAGCACGAACTCATTGCGCCCCTTGGGGCAAAGGCGGATTTCCGTATTAGTACAGATTATAGAATTATAAAACCGGAATAATATGAAGAATTGGACCCTATTAGCATCTATATGCCTAGCGTTTGCAAGCTGTGAAAGCGCGGACGAATGGAGCGTGCAGAGTCCTGATGGCGCCATTGAAGTAGAGGTAGAATTGACCGAGGCGGGCGAGATCACATATACTGTTGAATTCAATGGTACGGAGGTCATTACCGATTCTAAACTAGGCTTCGATTTCGCAAATGCGGACGACTTCCTTGAAGGCTTCGAGCTGTATTCGAAAGAAGAAAAAGCCATCAACGAATCTTATCAAATGCAATGGGGCCCGAACACGGAGTTGGTTGCCGAGCACAACGAATTGGTCCTAAATTTCATTCAACCTGCGAATGGCAGAGTCTTAGGTATTGCCTTCCGCGCAGCGAACGATGGATATGCCTTTAGGTATTTGATTCCAAGTCAAGATCAAGGCGAGCTCGTAGTGGCTAACGAACGTTCAGAGTTTAACTTGACCGAAGATGCAGACGCGCATTGGATTCCAGGCGACTGGGAAATCTATGAGCACCCTTACAACCACACGAAGACCAGTGAGATTGATGCGTTAAGCAAGGCCAATCACCCGAACCTCGCTTCTACACATATCGTAGAGAACAGTGTGAGCACCCCGGTGACCTTTGTGTACGAGAACGGAACACACATGAGCATTCACGAGGCAGCATTGGTTAACTACAGCGGCATGACACTCTTAAAAACGGGCGATCACAGCTTCGTAAGCAGTTTGGTTGGTCGTGAGGACGGCAACAAAGCCACCATTCCAACCCCATTTAAAACCCCATGGCGTATGGCCATCATCGGTGATGAAGCAACAGATCTGTTGGCCTCACACTTGATGTACGACCTGAACGAACCGAACGTCATGGGTGATATTTCCGAGTGGTTTCAACCGCAGAAATATGTTGGTATTTGGTGGGAGATGCACATGGGCAAGAGCACCTGGGACTACGGCATGACCCAAGATATGGGTACATGGATTCAGGACGGTAAGCAACATGGAAAGCATGGGGCAACCAATGAGAACACAAGGCGCTACATAGATTTCGCAGCGGAACACGGTTTCAGTGGCGTGTTGGTCGAAGGCTGGAACACGGGCTGGGAGCACTGGATCGGTTTCGATGACCGTGAAGGGGTCTTTGATTTTGTGACCGAATACCCTGATTACGATTTGGACGAACTACAGAAATACGCACAGAGTAAGGGAGTATCCTTGGTCATGCACCACGAAACCTCTGCGGCACCTCGCACCTACGATCAGCAAATGGATACGGCCTATGCCTTGATGCAGGCTAATGATATTCACTTAGTCAAGAGCGGCTATGTAGGTCCTCTGCTGCCTAAGGGGGAATACCACCACGGGCAGTGGATGGTGAACCACTATAATAATGCGGTTTTAAAGGCCTACGACTATCAAGTAGCCGTAAACACCCATGAACCGATTAAAGGAACGGGTCTAGAACGTACTTGGCCAAACTGGGTAGGTCGTGAAGGCGCTCGCGGTCAAGAATTCAATGCTTGGTCGATCGAGGGAGGGAATTATGTTGACCATATTCCGACGATGGCCTTTACACGTTTTCTGAGTGGCCCAATGGATTATACCCCAGGGGTATTTAAGTTGGAAACCAAAAGCGGCCCTGAAGGCAGCAATCGAGTTAGGAGTACAATTGGTCAACAATTTGGATTGTATGTAGTCATTCCTTCGCCGATTCAAATGGCGTGTGATTTGCCGGAGAACTACGAAGCGCATCCAGAGTGGTTGCAGTTCATCAAAGACGTAGCGGTGGACTGGGAAAGATCAATTCCTGTAGCAGGGGAGGTTGGCCAATTTGTGGCTTGGGCACGTACGCCCAAAAATTCCGATAGCTGGTACATCGGTGCTGCGAATGCCGAAGGCGCACGTGACCTGAACGTGTCATTAGATTTCCTCGATGAAGGAAAAACCTACGAAGCGACGATCTATAGAGATGCCGACGATGCCGATTGGGAAACCAATCCGTACGCAGTGACCATCGAAACCATCACGCTCTCGAGCTCAGAAGAATTAAAGGTCCGATTAGCCTCTGGCGGTGGCTTCGGTGCCATACTACACCCCATAACAGAATAGTAGCTTTATCACAGAAGCTGTATGTAAAGCCGATAAGCCCTGGGTTCGCCCGGGGCTTATTATTTGAGCGCGGCCTTCATGGCCAGGTATACGCCATTGCTCCACCCAAACCCATCTTGCAGGTCATACTCTCCGCCGGCGCTGAGGTTCTCAGGTTCGTACACATTGTACTTCTCCACAAACTTGCCTTGGGCCTCATATACTACGTCACAAGTACGTAACCAACGCTTCGCTAGGTCGCGCGCCTCCTGCTCAAAACCGTATTTTCTAAGACCCTCAAAAGCGACCCACTGCAGCGGGCCCCAACCGTTTGGGGCATCCCATTGCTGTCCCGAAAACACCGGCGTGGTTGTAATCCCGCCTTTTTGCAACAAATGCTTCTTCATCTGTGCCACCACAACCTCGGCTTGCGCCTCGCTGGCGACCCCCAAAAACAACGGGTACATCATGGCCGCGGAAGGGTGCTCCGTGCGCAATCGGCGCTCTTTCCACTGCCAATCAAAGAATCCTTTTTCAGGGTCAAACATTTTTTGTTGAATGGCTGATTTTCGGCGTTGGGCGGCTTCTGCATAATCTCGATCTCCCGTGATTCGGCCCAATAATGCTTCCATAAAGAACAACAGGCAATTCAAATCCACTGGACACAAATCCAGCGTTTCTATACTCTCCAACCCTTTGCCTTGGTCAAACCACCTTGAAGAAAAATCCCAACCGCTCTCACAGGCGGCCCTCAAGTGACGGAAAAACTCAGGGCGTTGTTCCGCGTGTGACAACCATTCCAGGTCCGTCCCAAACATCTCGACACGCGGCCCATTCTCCTCATCGTAATAGCGGGTCAACCCATCGCGCGTGCGCTCCGGCGCACTCCAAAACAGGTATTCCTTCTTTAAGGCGTCCAAGTGTTTGGCATAAACCGCCTCCGGATCATCCGAAGCCTGAGCCAGTCCATCTACCATTAAAGCAAAAAACGGCGGTTGACTGCGGCTTTCGTAATAGGTGCGGTTTCCGTTCGGCACATGGCCGAGTGTTTGAATGAGGTAATCAAAGTTCGCCACGAGATCGGCCACCCATTCCATTTTACCCGAAACAATGAGCCCAATCTGCGTAAAATAGCTGTCCCAATAGTAGACTTCTTGAAACCGACCCCCAGGAACCACATAGCTGTGCGGTAATGGGATTTTGGAGGAGCGTTCGGGCACATCTGCGTTTTTGTGCAAATAAGGCCACAGCGCCTCTATATGCGCTTCCGGCGATCTTGATGAATCTCCTTTAAAACCAACGGCCGCATCCTCTGCAAAATCAAAATGCGCGTGGAAGAACTGCCCCAAATCAAAATCCAAAGCGTCCTTTTCAGCATCATAAGCCGCAAGGATTTCTTCAGGGGAAACCTTTAGAACAGCATCTGAGATGGCCTTTTCATCCTCCCAAATTCCAGAGGTATGAAGCGCGACAAAGAGTTCTTTCAGGTCACGGTCAATTCTATGCATGCTCCTTCGCCGTCAATCGTTTTAGCAAGAATACTGCGACCAACAATAAGGTCATTGGTACCAAAGTGAAGTAGAAGGCTCCACCGCCAAGATGTTCAAAGAAGTACGCGGTAATGCGCGAACCCAAAGTACCACCCGTAGCCGAGAACAATACAATCAATCCCGTCATTGGGCTGTGTAATGCCTTGGGAAGCGCACTGAGCACGACACTGTTTAAAAGCGGATAAATGGGCGCGATAAACAACCCAACTAAGGGGAAGATGAAAGCGATCACAGGTAGACCTAGGATGCGTGCACCTCCAGCCGCTACTTCAGCATCAAGCGCTTGGGGCAGTACAAATGCCACGAGTAACATCGCGCCAACAATGGCAACAGACAAGACCGCGCTCCAATGGAAACGTTCGGTGAGCTTCCCGCCAATAATGCGTCCCACGCCAAGGGTAATGGCCAAAATGCTGGCCATGCGAATACTGTTGTCTTCGCTGAGGTTCAACACCTTTTCATTGAACGTAGGGAGCCAAGTCATGATGCCCTGTTCCGCCATCACATACAAGAAGGCAGAGATCACAAAAACAATCACGAGCATTTTAACAATGAGCCCTAGCATGGCCTGAAATTCTTGAGCCAAAGTGTTTTCTGAGGCTACTTTGGGAAGTTCTGGAATACGTACCATGAACGCACCTGCGAGCAAAACCAACCCTAACAAGACCAGGTACACGTTCAGCCATGCGTTAGGATCCTCCGGGCTGTTGAAGGCCGGGAACAAGAAATACGCGAGGGCCACCCCAAACATGAACGTTCCTTCAATGGTACTCATCAGCGAGTTGTGTTCCTGTTCTCCTGAGGTTACTAGGCCAATAGCGCCATAGACACTTACCTTGATCAAAGCGAACGTACACCCCACAATAGCGAAGAGAATCTGCGCAGAGACGAAGCTGTTGCCTAGGTACATCTGCAACAAGCCCAGAGATACTATACTGAGTGCAATGAGCATGACTTTTTTGTAGCCCATGCGCGGAATAAAACTCGCAAAGGCGAAGCTGATGATCGCAATGGGCATGTCCTTGAAGAGCTCGAGCGTGCTCGCATGCACCTCTGTAATGCCATAATTATTGATGCTTTTCAGGATGACAATCCCAACGCTATTCAGAAGGATGGCAAAGACAAAGAAGTTGATGTGCAATGCCCATTTAAACGGTTTATTCATGGCCAACGTAGGTAATAAGTGTCGTATCAATGTGTGCACCTAAAGACCGGCCTTGGCTTACACCTATTTCAATAGCGGGCATGTAGTGAATCCCTCCATAGAGGCGCGAAATAGCAGCCTCATCAGATGCCGCCGTAAAGCTTGGGTAGGAGCGATCCGGTAGGCCGTATGGACGTTCGGTAGAGTCCTGAAAAGCGAAAGTTTGTCCAAAAACGCCCGAAAGCATAACCCCTGCAGCACCCGAAATCACACTGTGTCCAGAGGTATATTCAGGGAACGGAGGCGTTTGAAGTAGCGGAGTCCAATTCTCATCAAAATGCTCGTTAATCAAGGTCTCAGGGCGGACCAATTCCGATCTGTATTTCTCGTCCCAACAAGAAATAAACCCGTCAAACAAACCAACAGAAGCGCGCAAATACGCATTGGCCGTTTGTGCGAAATCTGCATTCGCCTTACGACAAGCAATCCCGGTAATCCCGATCCAGTGCCCGCCTGGAGTAATCTTTTTAGTCGCCAACATCACGTGTCCACGGTGTACGCTCACGTACGGATTACAATCCCAAAACTGTGCGATGGCAATCTGTTCGTCGGTGAGATTATTGCGCACCTCATATACCTGCATAAGGTCTTTGTAGAATTTAGACGCCGTATCTAAACTCGGGGTCGGTGGAGGCACCGGCTTGAACATCTGAGCACTGTCCATCACGAGCGTACGAATGTTGCGCCAGTGTGGCTCGATACCGTCCATGTAGTCCGGTGGCGTCGGCTTCCAACGCATCGGATCGTCGTTGATGGCGTACTTTGTAAACGTTCGGCTTTGGTTGTAGTTGTCGCCCTTTGCCCACTCCAATACTACCGCGGCAATGGTAGCGCCATATTCTTGAGAAATAGCCATCGACGCTTGGCCGTGGTGTTCGGCCAATTTTGCCATCAACCCCTCCATGTGTGCTTCCATGCGGTCCTCCGAAAAGACCAATGCTTTTCCAACAATACCGGCAGCATGCAATGCCGCGATCTCAGGGACATAACCTTCCTCAGTCGGCGCCGAAGGCATGGCTGGAAAATCATGGAACTGCCCCGCTAAGGAGCGGTAGTCCGAACGGCTTTGTGCCACGACCTCATAGGCTGCAGTCGCCGTGTAGGCGTAGACGCGTGCGGCTACAGGTGGTGAGAAAATATCATGCACCAAAATCTCTGTGATGGCTTGAAACTCCTCCTGGAGATCACGTGAGTGCTCGGTATAAGGCTCTTTAGGTCCGCACTGCACCAACAGTATTGCGGCAAAGAAAATTGGGAGTGTTTTCAGAAGTGTTTTCATGGCGGGATTTAGCAATCGCAGAAGTACCGTGCGATTCCGGCTTCAAAGTTAATGGTGGTCGTGTCGGCGGATTTTGGGAGTAAAATCCAATTAAAACTAAAATTGTTGCACAACAAGCTGTTGCACTTGGT
>CAYNLA010000074.1:0-2633 GCA_964397915.1 uncultured Polaribacter sp.
AGTAAAGTTGGGGAAGTAGGTACGAATTAAAGTTCGACCTCGAAATACTCGGAAGCTCCCTCATATCCCGAGACTTTGCGTTGGCCCTTGTGCTCGAAACCTAGTGCCTCAAGCACTCGGATGCTTTCATGATTATCCGGACTGGTAATGGCAGAGAGTTTTTGTTGGCCGAAATCTTCCTTCGCTGCCTTCATGATTCTCATTGCACTCTCGCGAATGTAGCCGTGTCCTTCAGTCGTTGGCAGCAATGCGTATCCCAGGTCAACCAAGGGCATGTCTTCTCTTGAATACAAACCACAAACACCCACCTTCTGACCGGTTGATTTCAACACCAAGGTATAGTTTGCAAAGCCCAATTTGCGCATTTGAGTGAGGGTTCTGCTGCGAATGTAATTTCGGGCATCTTCTTCCGAATGAAGGTTGCGATCGCCAATAAAACGGATGGCCTTGGGCGCGGTGAAGATGGCCAGAATCAGTTCCGCATCTTCCTCCGTGGTGGGTCGGATATGCAATCGGTCCGATTCAAAACTCAAGTATTTACTCATTCTCAGAATCCTTGTACCAACTGCTGTATTTCTGATAGTTGTTCGCAATGCGCTCGATCTCGCCTTCCCGCAGGCGCGCAGGTACGGGTCCAATTTCCTTTGCCGGCACACCTGCCCACAAGGTACCCGGTGCAAGTTTCTTTCCTTGCGTCACCACCGATCCGGCAGCAACAATGCAGCCTTCACCGACCACACAGTCGTCCATTACAATTGCCCCCATGCCAATAAGCACATTGTCTTCTATGGTACAGCCATGCACAATGGCATTGTGACCAATGCTCACGTTATTGCCCACCGTCGTCGGGTATTTTTCGTACGTGCAATGCACCGTGGCGTTATCTTGGACATTCACCTTGTGGCCAAAAGTGATGGCATTGACATCGCCGCGGACGACGCTTCCAAACCAAAAACTGCAACCATCACCGCAACGAAATTGACCAATTACCGTCGCATTTTCAGCTAAAAAACAATCGGACCCAAATGAGGGAGTATGACCTAAAAGCGGTTTGACTAAAGCCATTGTGTCTGGAATTAAGGTTCTCTTTTCAAATGTACACTTTGCAGCATTTACCACGTACCTTTGCATCAACAAACAACCCCACATCATGGATATCAAGCGCGTACCGGTTAGCATTTATGCCGAAATGACCCCAAATCCAAAGGTCATGAAGTTTGTAAGCAACAAAATGTTATTGCAAACAGATTCTGCTGAATTCAGAAACATTGAAGAGGCTAAGCCTTCTCCATTGGCGACCAAGCTGTTCCATTTTCCCTTCGTAAAAGAGGTTTTCATCTCAGGGAATTACATCGCAATTGCGAAGTATGACGTAGTTGAATGGGACGATGTGGCTCAAGAAGTTCGCATTTTCATTACAGAATTCCTGCAAGATGGCGGTGTTGCCGTTCATGAGGACCAATTGGCACCTGCCGAGGCAGCAGCTTCTGAAGCGGAAGGCTCTCCCGTTGTTCGCCCCGAAGATTTGGGCGAGATTGAAGGTCGCATCGTGGACATACTCGAAGAATACATCAAGCCTGCTGTTGCGCAGGACGGCGGAAACATTGCCTTCATGGGCTACAAGGATAAAGTGGTTGAAGTTCAGCTTCAAGGTGCTTGTTCCGGTTGTCCTTCTTCCACCATGACCTTGAAAAACGGAATCTTAAGCATTCTTCAAAAAATGCTGCCAACCCTCGTTGACGATGTAGTCGCAGTAAACGGTTAAGAGAAATTTATACCCCATAAAAAAAGGCGGCCCTGCGGGCCGCCTTTTTTATGCTTGTACTTTTTTCGCCTTAAGCGGTTTGCATTCCCATCATTTTAAGGTGACGGAAGTGCCCTTTAACGGCGCTAATGGTAGTCTTGTACTCGTTGTATGGCAACTGGAATTCAGCCGCAGTTTTACGAACGATTTCAGCAATTTTCGGGTAATGCACATGATTGATCGTAGGGAACAAGTGGTGCTCTACTTGGAAGTTCAATCCACCAGTATACCACGTTACCAACCAATTCTTGGTAGCAAAGTTTGCCGTGGTCTTTAGCTGATGCTCTAAAATGCTTGTATTGGCAACCTCTTCTTCTGTTGGGAACTCTGCCTTATCAACAACATGGGCCAATTGGAATGTAATAGAAAGGATAAATCCAGCCATTACATGCATCACGAAATTACCCCAAAGCACCATGTACCACGGAGCGCCCAAAAGCATTGGCAAAACATAGAAGACTGCAAAGTGGAATCCTTTTCCTACAATAAGCTTTGTCCAAACCATAGCCAAGCTTTGGTCCTTTGCCTTGAAAAGGTCGGACTTATTGTAATTGACAACCTGCTTGAAGTCCTTTTCCAACAACCATTTCCATGTCATTAGCGTGTAGGCCAATGGCGCATAGATGTGCTGGTATTTGTGCTTCGGCTTGAGCTCTTGGCTCGGGTGGAAACGGAACATACTTCCGGTTTCGATATCATCATCATGACCATCCACATTGGTATGCGTGTGGTGTTTCATGTTGTGTTGCACTCTCCAAGTGTATGAATTACCCGCCAACATGTAGATGGACGCGCCGATCTTTCTGTTGATCCATTCGTTACGAGTGAC
>CAYNLA010000074.1:2733-6433 GCA_964397915.1 uncultured Polaribacter sp.
TCTTGTGACAAATGGTACTTTTGCAGCCAAACAACACAATACATCATGCTCAAAAACGTAAATCCCACTGAGTTAAAGGCTTGGAAGAAGTTAAAAAAGAACTTCGACTCCGATAAACGTACCTTAAAAACGCGCTTTTTCGAAGATCCAGACCGATTCTCTAAATATAATATCAAGTGGGACGGCATATTGTTCGATTTCTCGAAGAATATCTTTGGTTCTGAGACCTTCGCTTTGTTCCAAGAATTGCTTGACGAAGCAGGCGTTCGAGAGGCAATTGCTCAGCAACAAGGCGGCGATAAAATCAATGTAACCGAAGGACGTTCTGTATTGCACACCGCTCTGAGAAACATGAGTGGAAATGCGATCGAAGTGGATGGCAAAGATGTGATGCCAGATATCAAAGCCGTTTGGGCGAAATTGGCTGCATTCAGCAATGATGTACGTTCTGGCTCATGGAAGGGCTGCACTGGAAAACGAATTACTGATGTAGTAAATATCGGAATCGGAGGAAGTGATTTGGGCCCTCGCATGGTGATCAACGCATTGAAACCCTTCGTGACAGAGGAGATGAATTTCCATTTTGTTGCGAACGTTGATGGTGCAGATTTGTGGGAAGTGCTGAAAAAGGTGAACCACGAAACTACCCTGTTCATTATCGCTTCTAAGACCTTCACCACGCAAGAAACCATGAAGAATGCACACAGCGCTAAAGAATGGTTCTTAGCCGAAGGTGGTGCACCTTCAGATGTTGCGAAGCACTTTGTCGCGGTGAGCACCAACGCAGATGGGGTTTCAAAGTTTGGTATTGATACCAACAACATGTTTGGATTCTGGGACTGGGTCGGCGGTCGTTACAGCGTATGGTCGGCCATTGGCTTACCGGTTATTTTAGCCATTGGATTCCAAGGATTCCAGTCATTCTTGAACGGGGCCCATGCAATGGATAAACACGTTGCGAATGAGCCTTGGCATAAGAACATCCCCGCCATGATGGCCGTACTAGGAATTTGGTACCGCAACTTCCACGGGGCTGCCAGCCACGCGATCCTTCCTTACGACCAATACCTCGATCGCTTTGCCGCATATTTCCAACAAGGCGATATGGAAAGCAACGGCAAATATGTCGATCGTAATGGAAATAAAGTGAACTATGCTACCGGACCAATTATCTGGGGCGAGCCCGGAACCAACGGTCAACACGCTTTTTACCAATTAATCCATCAAGGAACCGATTTGATTCCAGCCGATTTCATTGCGGCGAAAAAGCCATTACACGGCCTTAAAGATCACCATCCTATTTTGCTGGCCAACTTCATCGCGCAAACTGAGGCATTGATGAAAGGAAAAACCCGCAACGAAGTTGAGATCGAGATGCGCCAAGCAGGTTTAGGCGATGCTGAAATGGAAAATATCGCGCCGTACCGCGTTTTTGAAGGAAATCGTCCAACCAACAGCATTGTCTTGGATGAGGTAAATCCTTACCACTTGGGTCAACTGATCGCTGCTTACGAGCACAAAATTTTCATCCAAGGCTACATCTGGAATGTATTCAGCTACGATCAATGGGGAGTAGAACTAGGTAAGGTTCTTGCAAAAGCAGTCTTGACCGAGCTTAATGGCACTGGCATCAAGCACGAACACGACAGCTCCACAACAGCGCTTATCAACTACTTGAAGGGCTAAAAACTAGCCTATAGAAGCACGAAAATCGTCCAGTAATTCATTGAGTTGCTGGGCGTTTTTATTTGGAAAATCCCAAGCTATTTGCTCAATCAAACTTTCTTGAACCAAGGAAGTAATGATGTCGTTACCGCGATTTGTCAGTTCAATGTGAAACAGCCTGCGGTCTTCCTTATACCTGTTTTTTTCAAGAAGCTCCATCGCTACCAATCGGTCCACCATGCGGCTCGCATCGCTCATTTTATCCAACATGCGATCGCGGATTTCCGAGGTAGTGACGCCTTCAGACCCCGCACCTTTGACAATGCGCAACACGTTATATTGCTGCATCGTTAAACCGTATTCTTTGAGTTCGTCCATTATTCTTCCTTTGAGAATATTGTACGAGTAAATCAGGTTGACAATGAGTTTTGCTTGTTCGGAAGCAAAAGACGATTGCTGTATTTCCTGCTCTAAAGCCATTTAAATTGAGTGTTTAAACAACAATCTAACAAAAAAAAGACTCGAGCGTTCAGCCCGAGCCTATATTAATTTTACACAGTCATGATGTCCTGCTCTTTCTTCACATACATTGCATCACATTTAGCAATGTAATCGTCAGTCATTTTCTGGATATCATTTTCATAATCCTTTTGAAGATCTTCGCTCAAACCATCGTTGCCCAATTTCTTCAATTCGTCCATGGCGCTTTTACGTGCAGCGCGCACACCTACCTTAGCACTTTCACATTCCGCCTTGGCCAATTTCGCCAAGTCTCGTCGACGCTCTTCTGTCAAAGGTGGTACTGAGATGATCACACTCTCACCGTTGTTCATAGGATTAAAGCCCAAACCAGCATTTAGAATGGCCTTCTCAATCTCAGGTATTAATGTTTTTTCCCAAGGCTGTATACTAATGGTACGCGCATCAGGTGTATTGACATTACTGACTTGTTGCAATGGAGTTGCGGCACCATAATAATCCACCATAACACCCTGAAGCATTGATGGATTGGCACGGCCAGCGCGTATTTTAACCAAGGCTTTTTCCATGTGAGACAACGCCTTGTCCATATCATCTTTAGTAGCGTCAAATAGGAAGTCTATTTCGTCTTGCATACTGTCTTTCTTAATTCGTTACAATGGTTCCAACGCCATGTGTACCCTCAATTACCTTCATGAGGTTTCCAGGCGTGTTCATATCAAACACTATGATGGGAAGTTCGTTCTCCTTACTCAAAGTAAAAGCGGTCATGTCCATAACATTCAGCCCCTTATCATATACCTCTTTGAAGCTCAAAGATTCGTACTTAGTCGCCGATGCGTCTTTCTCTGGATCCGCTGTATAGATACCGTCTACACGAGTACCTTTTAAAATTACATCAGCCTGAATCTCAACAGCGCGCAAGGTGGCACCTGTATCTGTGGTGAAGTATGGATTGCCCGTACCGGCCGAGAAAATGACCACACGGCCCTTCTCCAAATGACGGATCGCCCGGCGACGAATAAATGGCTCAGCCACCTTATCCATTTCAATTGCACTCTGCAAACGGGTATTGACCCCTGCATTCTCCAAAGCACCTTGCAAGGCTAAACCATTGATTACTGTAGCTAGCATTCCCATGTGATCTGCTTGAACACGGTCCATTCCTTGAGACGCACCACTTATTCCACGGAAAATATTGCCGCCACCAATGACTACACCTACTTGAACACCTTTTGCTACTACGGCCTTGATTTCGTCTGCGTATTCTGCGATACGCTTTGGATCAATACCAAAATCATTCTCCCCCATCAGGGCTTCTCCACTGAGTTTGAGGAGGATTCGATTGTACTTCATCTCTTTTGGTTTGAACACAAATATACCGATAGAAACCCCCATGATGCAACGACTTCGATTCAAGTTTTCCCCCTTTTTCGCAAGAGTGAAGCGCAAAAAAAAGCGCGTCGGCAATGCCGACGCGCTCCATATAGCTTTAGCGTGCTCTAGATTATAGAGATACGCGCTTGAAATCTACTACTTCCAAACCAGCTTGAAC
>CAYNLA010000075.1:0-6391 GCA_964397915.1 uncultured Polaribacter sp.
ACGAGAAACGCAAGGCGGAAGTGGATACGCTAAAAGCAGCCTTGAGTGCTAAAGAGGATTAATTCTTCTTTCCAAAGAACGCTTTCAACTTTTCTAAATCTGCATCCGTAGCTTCTTTTGGAGCCTCATCGTTGGATTTTGAGGAACCTACTTTACGCAAAGGTGCATTGAGTTGAGCGCGTTGCTCTGCAGTGAGGTCATCTTGCTTTCTACCTGTAGCTTTTTTAATAGGCGCCTGTTTCAATGGCGCCGCCTTTTGCACCTCCTGAAGCTTTTCTTGGGTGGTTTTTGCCTTATCGGCTTTTACGCGTTTTCGAGGTTTTTGGACCTTTTTTTGCGGTTTTTCCGATTTTTTTGGCTCGTTTTGCTCCGATTTAGACGATTTTTTGGCAATTTTCTTGTTCGCGACTTCTTCTGATTTGGTTGTTGGGGCAACCACTTGTTCTTTTGGTTGTGCCTCCTCTTCGCGAACACCACCACGAGCCTTACCTTTCGTAGTACCCTCGTCTCCGTGTAGGCTTTCGGCAGGAATGAACTTCTCCCGCGTAACCCAGGTGCTGAGTGCCCCAATAGATAAGAGGAATTGGTCTTTTTTAATTTCAACTATTTCCCCTGCTTGGCGCGATCCGATTAGTTTCACTCGGTCCCCAATTTTAGCTGGGGTGCTGGTAAGCTTTTTGATTTCCGCTTCTTTCTTCTTCTCGTAGCGGCTTTTCTTTTTGTTCTTCTCGCCAAGGGTTTGTTCTGCGCGTTCCCCAGCATATACCTTGAAGCGACCTACAACCTCGTCCTTCCCTTTTTTCGTGCGCTGATCGGCGTACTCGTTGACCAAGGATTGGAACCGCTTCCCCCATGTAATCATGGCGTTTTGCTGCTCGTTCATGGCACTTTGGCGACGCACTTTATCCTCGAGTTGCTCAATCTGCCGGTCTTGTTTTACTTTAAGCTTTTCGAGTTCCTCCAAACGTTTCGCCAACGCTTCCGATTGAGCGCTTAGGCGGTTTTTCTCCTTTTGAATACTTACCAAAAGACGATCGACCGCAACGGTATTCTCGTCCAATGCTTTTCGCGCGGCTTGGATTAGAGCAGGCGTTATGCCTACTTGCTGCGCGACCTCGTAGGTGTAGGAAGATCCAGGTACGCCTTGATTTAAAATGTACTCAGGGGTTAAATCTGAAGAGTTAAATTGCATGGAGCCGTTTTCCACACGGGGCAATTCTCCGGCCAAGGCTTTTATGCTGTTGTAGTGGGTGGTCATCACACCGTAGGTCTTTGTGTTATTGAGCTCGGTCAAAAACACTTGGGCCATGGAAGAGCCTAAATCTGGATCAGACCCTGAACCAAATTCATCTATGAGTACCAAGGTCTTGGAATAGGAGGCATCCAAGAAATACTTCATTTTCGAAAGCTTCGAGCTGTAGGTGGAGAGCTCGTTTTCGATGCTTTGGGCATCACCTATATCGGCCATCAAACCGTTGAACCAACCCATCGTGCTATCCGGATGGACGGTTACGAGAAGACCGCTTTGTAGCATGAGTTGCAGCAATCCCACCGTCTTCAAGGTGATGGATTTCCCTCCCGCATTTGGTCCAGAAATGACCAGAATACGAGTATGGGTATCTAGCTTGATGTTCAGCGGTACGACCGGTTTTTTCTTAGGCGCATTAAAAGCGCGAAGGACTGGGTTGATTGCCTTGAACAGGTGAATATGAGGCTTGTCTAAAAGTTGAGGCAAGCACGCATTTTCGTCTAAGGCGTAGAGCGCTTTGGCATTAATAAAATCAATCTGGTAGAGTGCCGTGCTGTAGTCGCGAAGCAAATCTCTATAGCCTGCAACAAAAGCCGTGAGAACTTTTAAAACGCGGGCGACCTCGCGCTTTTCTTCGTCTTCTAAGACGGAGATTTCGTTGTTGATTTCTAAGGTTTCCGCAGGTTCGACGTAGAAGATCGTCGCCCGTGAAGAGGAGCCGTGGAAGATGCCGTTGACTTGGCCCTTAAAGGCACCTTCAATAGCCAATACCCGCTTGTTATCGTGGACGCTTTCTTGAATATCTGCCAATACCCCGCTGCCTTGGTATTTCTTTACGGCGCGGTAGAAAATGCGGTCGGCGGCGGCTCTTTTCTTGGTTAACGCCCCACGAATTTTACCAAGCTCAGATGAGGCAGAGGTCTTCACTACCCCGCGACGGTCCAAAACGCGATCGATTTCGTCCGGAACGGTCTTGTTCGGCTCGAGGTGGGCCAATTTTTCTTGAATCGACGGCGTGCGCTCGCGGTGTTGTTTAAAGAAGGAGCGAATGCGGTTGAAGCTTTCCACCAAATCTTTGAGCACCAAAAAGTCGGGCCCCTCGAGTGAGGCGCCTTGGATTTTTAGGCGGAGTAGAAAGGGTTTGATGTCTGCTGAGGCCAGGGCAGGTACGGGAAAGTCACTTTGGTAGAGACCGAGTACCTCATGAACTTCTTGAAGGTCTGCGGTGGTAGCTGCAAAATCGGCACTAGGTTTTAACCCATTGATTCGTTCTCGAGCACGTTCCGTCACCGCTCTTTTGGCGACGGCCTGTTTGACTAAATCAAACTCTATGCTTTCAAATAAATCGTCTGGATATGTTTTCAAATGCTACCGCTTACCCTTTGTAAGCCTCCTCCATTTTTTTCGGTTTGCGTGCACCGCCAGCCAATAGGTAGGCAACGAAGGACAACGCTGCGGTGATCACCACGTCGAGGGCGGTCCAAGCAGGTCCTATAGGTGCATCTCTCAAGTCGTTTTGAATATCTGCGTACATCCAAAATCCGGCGACAATCAACGGTCCTATCCATTGGGGGCGGACAATCCCGTTTTTACGGTCGTAGGAAATGTTGGAGCGAGTGACAAAGTAAACTCCAATGGCTGCACCCATGCCGTGCGCGATCAGCGCAGAGTATACAGCAAAAGGATTTGCTTTCATGTATTCGTCCATGATGGCCACTTTTCCGGCCCAATCGGCGCCCATCAATTCTTCTTGCGGGAAAGGTCCCAAGAATGGCGTAAAGATTAGGTGGAACACTGTAGTCACGATCCCAGCTAGGAATAAAGCAAGCATGCTGAGCAGCACGGGGCGTACAGCATTTGCGATTTTTTTGAATAGGGCTTTAATAGTACTCATGGCGGCGGTGGGTTTAGTTGAACCAGCTTTCCACCTGGTCAAGACCAAGAGCAGGGATGTCCAATTTGTTTTTCTTGCGGAAGCCGTTCAACTTTTGGTGCAGGGCAGCAGGCTTTTCATTGCGTAGGGCGTCTACGGTATGGAAGCCGGCTTTTACAATGTGCTCCGACCAATCCGCTGGGACGCCGATGGCTTGGAAATCTGCCGGGCTAGCGACGGTTTCCCATTTTTCGGGACGCATTTGCGGGAAGAACAATACCTCTTGGATGCTGTCCTGGTTAGTGAGCATCATGGTGAGACGGTCGATACCGATACCCAATCCAGAGGTTGGTGGCATACCGTATTCCAAGGCGCGAACGAAGTCCATATCGATGAACATTGCCTCGTCGTCTCCTTTTTCAGAGAGCTTGAGTTGGTCTTCGAAACGCTCCAATTGGTCGATAGGATCATTGAGCTCAGAATAGGCGTTGGCCACTTCCTTACCGTTGACCATCAACTCAAAACGCTCGGTGAGCTCTGGGTTGTCGCGGTGCTTTTTACACAGCGGAGACATCTCCACGGGGTAGTCGGTGATGAAGGTTGGTTGGATGTAGTGCTTCTCACATTTTTCGCCGAAGATTTCGTCGATCAGCTTGCCTTTACCCATGGTCTCGTCTACTTCGAGGCCAATTGATTTTGCCGCGTCGCGTACTTCCTCTTCAGTTTTACCCGCAAGGTCGAGTCCGGTGTGCGTCTTGATCGCCTCCAAAATAGGCACGCGAGCATAAGGCGCTTTGAAGCTTACGGTGTTGTTGCCAATGGTTGCATCGGTAGTGCCGTTCACTGCGGTAGCAACTTGCTCCAACATGTTCTCAACGAACTTCATCATCCAGTGGTAGTCCTTGTAGGCCACATAGATCTCCATTACGGTGAACTCTGGGTTGTGGGTCTTGTCCATCCCCTCGTTGCGGAAGTCTTTGGCGAATTCGTACACGCCTTCAAAGCCACCTACGATCAATCGCTTGAGGTAAAGCTCGTTGGCAATGCGCAGGTACAACGGGATGTCCAAGGCATTGTGGTGGGTGATGAACGGACGGGCCGCAGCACCCCCTGGGATGGGCTGGAGGATCGGTGTTTCTACTTCCATGTAGCCGGCGTCGTCGAAGATGCGGCGCATGGTTGAGATGACTTTGTTGCGCTTGCGGAAGATCTCTTTCACGCCTGGATTCACTACGAGGTCGACATAGCGTTGACGGTAGCGTATCTCGGGGTCCGTGAGTGCGTCGTATACTTTTCCATCGGCATCGGTTTTCACTACAGGGAGTGGACGCAAGCTCTTAGAGAGTACGGTTAACGACTTCACGTGCAAGCTCATCTCACCCGTTTGGGTGGTGAACATATGTCCTTCCACACCGATGAAATCACCGATGTCTAGGAGTTTTTTGAATACGTCGTTGTAGAGGGTTTTATCCTCGTCTGGGCAGATTTCATCGCGGTTGATGTAGATCTGCATGTCGCCAGAAGAATCGGCCAACACGGCAAAGGAAGCCTTGCCCATGATGCGTTTAGTCATCAATCGGCCCGCGATTCGTACTTGTTCAAAACCACTTGCACCCTCGCTATATCCAGCGCGGATGTCTTTGGCAAAGTGCGTACATTTATACTCAGCGGCTGGGTACGGGTCGATACCCAATGCTCTCAGCTTGCTAAGTGATTCACGTCTAAGGATTTCCTGTTCTGATAAAAGTCTTGCCATACGACACGTTTATTTCAAGTCGCAAAGATAATTGCCTTTCGTAGCTTAGCATCATGAGTATCCGCCGATTTTCCCACCTATTCCTCCTGCTCTTCTTGAGCCTCTCTGCCTATGCCCAGCCGTATTGGCAAAAAGGTACGGTATTAGAAAGTGTCGGAGGATCCGCTTTTGTAACCGGAACGACATCGAACCTTACCAATGCGCGCCTTACGCTACAAGTCAACTCTTGCTCTTTCATAACACCAAAGGTGGCCCTAGGTTTAGGGGCATCTACTGATCTTTCGCCTCTAACGCAGACCTATGCCACGATGGGCCGAGTCCATTTTTTAGCCTCCGGCGCGAGTGATCAGAAATTTAGTTTATTGCTCGATGTTCACGCGGGTCTGGCCTACCACACAAGCCAAACGGTCACCGGGGGTTCTTTTAGCAGCAGCGACATGCGGGCAGGACTTGGTGCGCAATGTACTTGGTGGGTCAGCCAAAGCACGGGTATTTACTTGTGGCCACAACTGGATAAAACTAATGGTGGCCCGAGCGGGTTATGGGAATGGCAATTAATGTTGCCCATAGGCGTGCAATGGAATTGGCACAAACAACCATGAAAAAAGTACAGTTTCAAGATATAGGGACCGTTGACTACGGGGCAGCATGGGATTTTCAAACGGAACTCTTTACAGCGACGGTAGATCAAAAATTGGTCAACAGGAAAACTCCTGAGCAGGCGCAGGCGACAGAAGATCATTTGATTTTTGTGGAGCACCCCCCGGTCTTTACTCTAGGAAAAAGCGGAAAAGAAGACCATTTGTTGGTTGACCAGGCGAAACTCGAGGCGGAGGGGATTTCTTATTATCCCGTGAATCGCGGGGGAGATATAACCTACCACGGGCCGGGGCAAATTGTGGGCTACCCCATCTTGGATTTGGACCATTACTTTACCGATATCCATAAATACTTGCGCTATCTTGAAGAAGTGGTCATAGCCACCCTTGCACACTATGGTTTAGTTGCGGGGAGGTCCGAGGGAGAAACGGGAGTTTGGCTGGATGCCGGGACGCCTTTTGCACGAAAAATTTGTGCCATGGGGGTGAAGGCGTCGCGTTGGACGACCATGCATGGATTTGCATTTAATGTTAATACGGATCTCAAGCATTTCAACCTAATCGTGCCTTGTGGCATTAGTGATAAAGCGGTGACTTCACTGCACATAGAATTAGGCAGAACCCTTGATCTTGAAGAGGTCAAAGGAGTGCTCAAGGCAAATTTTGAAAAACAGTTCGACTGTACTTTGGTACCGACGACAAAACCTTATACATCATGAAAACAGCAAAACGCGTCGTTGCCATTATCGTCGTCTTGTTCTTAGCCCTCAAGTATTCCCCTTATGGCTATTTAATAAGAGGTGTTCAGGGCGCTTACCTAGATGGTCACAAGAGTGCTCATATCTACGACCGCAGCCACTTTGACCAGCGTGAAATGCCGGTGTTTAATGCGGTTTCACTGCCGACGGGATCCT
>CAYNLA010000076.1:0-6357 GCA_964397915.1 uncultured Polaribacter sp.
ACAAATGGGCTTTTGATGTGAACGCCTATCGTCAGCAGTACCAAAACCAATTGGTCCTTACAGGTGCAATCGACGCTCAGGGATACCCAATCCGAGCGAACGTAGGAGATAGCTACCGCCAAGGTTTGGAGTTTACGGGTGCATATGAGTTGACTTCGGCGCTTTCTGCGACGGCCAATGTGGCATTGAGTCAGAATGTAAACGTGAATTGGTGTAGTAATCCGCCTACATGTCTCGTCGGAAATACACCTATTGCCTTCTCTCCTGGCGCAGTAGCTAGTGCACGTTTGACGTATGCTAAGAAAGGTTTTGAGGCAACCCTTTGGAATCAATACGTAGGCAAACAGTACATGTCGAACGAAGGCCTTGAGGCACACCGTCTACCGTCCTATCACATCATCAATGCACGTACCTCGTACACTTGGAATTGTTCCGACATGCAGCGCTTAATAGGGTTCGTGGAGTTCAGAAACTTGGGAAATACTTCCTATGCAGCCAATGGATATATGTGGGGCGATATCCCGTACTACTATGCCCAGGCAACCTTCAACATCATGACGGGTTTGACCTTCGAGTTTTAGGCCGAAAAATTTTAGGCATTAAAAAACCCCCGCGGGCGCAGCCCGCGGGGGTTTTTGTTGATCGTTATTCTGCTTTCATCGTACGCAAGATCTTCTGCAGCTCGCTTTTAACATAGGCGAGTTTTTCCAGGACCTCGACTTTGTCGACGGAATCTTTCTTGTTGCCGCTGAGGTGCTTTCGCGCGCCCTCCAGCGTATATCCGCGTTCATTCACCAAGTGGTTGATGGTCGCGATTAGTCGAACATCGTCTTGGCTGAACTTGCGCTTTCCTTTACCCGTCTTTTTTGGGCTAAGTTGTTTGAACTCCTTCTCCCAGTAGCGCAAGTTGGACGTGTTAAGGTCAAACATGGCTGCGACCTCACCGATATCATAATAGAGTTTGTCCAATTGCGGGACCATAAGTAGTGTTTAAGTACACCTAAAGATAGCACACTCTTACGTGCACCCAAAAAAATTAATCGAAGCTCTGGTTTGAGTGGCTGCTCAACTCCAGCATCATCTCGTACTCCTCAGGACTTAAATCGTTGAAGAAGTAGTTGATTGGGTTGATTTTACGACCGTCTTTGATTACCTCATAGTGCAAGTGCGGTGCTGTTGAACGGCCAGATGAACCTATGTAGCCAATTACATCGCCACGCTTTACTTTCTGTCCGCGTTTGACATCTACCTTACTCATGTGTGCGTACAAGGTTTGGTAACCGTAACCGTGATCAATAACAATGTGGTTTCCATAGCCAGCGCGTGAACGCTTGTAGGTACTTACCTTACCGTCTCCTGTAGCGTAAATAGGGGTTCCTGTTGGTGCGGAGAAATCAGTTCCCGTATGAAGCTTGCGAACCTTGTAAATAGGGTGGATGCGGTAGCCGTAGCCAGAAGCCATTTTCTTTAAGTCTTTGTTTGCAACGGGTTGAATGGCAGGAATGGAGGCAAGCATCTGCTCTTTATCGCGAGCCATTTCGACCACATCGTCAAAGCTTTTGGTCTGCACGTATGCGCGGTTGGCAATCTGATCTAACTTCTTACGTGTGTCGATCAAAAGGTCTGAATTATTGAAACCTTCGAGGTTTTTATAGCGGTTAGCACCCCCGAATCCAGCAGTGCGAACTTCGTTTGGAATTGGACCCGCCTCAAAAATGGTGCGGTAGATTTCATCATCGCGTTTTTCGATGTCGCTCAGGACGTTGGCCAATTGGTCCAATTTACCGTTCATCAAATCATACTGAATGACCATATTGTCCAGCTCACGCTTCATTCTGCGCTCTTTCGGACTCTCGAACCAAAGGTCTGCAGCCATGTAAAACACCAATCCAAAAGCCATAGAAACGATTGCGAAGATGCCCGCCTCTTTCAAGCGAACCTTCCAATTTCTATCTATCTTTTTGTAAGACAGGGTTTTAGAATCGTATGTGTATTTTACTTTAGCCATACTTTGTGCGTTATTTTTGCTAAGACGCAATACTTACGCGAATATTGTGCCACAAAGAAACAATTTTCAATAAAAACCTTAACTATCCCTTTTAGGGAATTTTACACAGTATGCTGACTTCTAAAGAGATACGTCGCAAATTTTTGGAGTTTTTTGAACAGAAAGGCCATGAGATTGTGCCATCGGCGCCGGTAGTGAATAAATCGGACCCTACACTCATGTTTATTAACGCGGGTATGAACCCGTTTAAAGACTTCTTTTTGGGCAACGCGACGCCTAAAAATGCACGTATTGCTGACACACAAAAATGTCTTCGCGTTAGTGGTAAGCACAATGATTTAGATGAGGTTGGCCATGATACCTACCACCACACATTGTTTGAAATGTTGGGAAACTGGTCCATCGGCGATTACTTTAAGGAGGATGCCATTAATTGGGCTTGGGAATTGTTGACTGAGGTATATGGCCTCGAAAAGGATCGATTGTATGTGACCGTCTTCGGCGGTGATGAAGGCGATGGCTTGCCTCGTGACAATGAGGCCGCGGGTCTCTGGGGACAACACGTCGCTGCCGACCGAATTCTAGACGGAAGCAAAAAAGACAACTTCTGGGAGATGGGTGAAAGTGGGCCTTGTGGTCCGTGTAGCGAGGTTCATATTGACTTGCGCAGCGACGCAGACCGCGCAGCGGTTTCGGGTGCTTCCTTAGTGAACGAAGACCATCCTCAAGTTGTCGAGATTTGGAACCTTGTATTCATGCAATTCAATCGTAAGGCTGATGGTAGTCTAGAAAACCTGCCGGCTCAGCACATTGATACGGGTATGGGCTTCGAGCGTCTGTGTATGGCTTTGCAAGGCAAGCAGTCGAACTACGATACCGATGTTTTTACACCATTATTGAATAAAATCTCGAGCATTTCAGGCATTGCGTACGGCAAAACCGAAGCTACAGATATTGCCCAACGTGTTATTGCTGACCACATCCGTGCCGTTGCTTTTGCCATTGCTGATGGCCAATTGCCTTCGAGCTCAGGTGCCGGTTATGTCATCCGTCGCATTCTGCGTCGTGCCATCCGATACGGCTTTTCTTACTTGGATTTGAAATCGCCTTTTATGTTCCAATTGGTAGAGACCTTGGAAGCGCAAATGGGTGAATTCTTCCCTGAAATCACCGCTCAGAAATCTTTAGTGATGAAGGTGATTGAGGAGGAGGAGTTGAGTTTCTTGCGCACCTTGGCTCAGGGCCTAGCGAAATTGGACGATTTCCTGGCCGAGGGCAATAAGACCTTAGATGGAAAGCGTGCTTTTGAATTATACGATACCTATGGATTCCCAATCGACCTCACAGAACTCATCATGCGTGAGAACGATAAGGTCGTCGATATGGCTGAATTCACTGCGGAGATGACCGCGCAAAAAGAGCGTTCTCGTGCTGCGACCAAACTCAGTACGGACGACTGGACCGTTCTCGAAGAGGACGATCGCGAGGAGTTCGTGGGCTACGATTACACCTCCGCGGAGGTGCGCATCACACGCTACCGCAAGGTGAGCGCTAAAAACAAAGAGTTCTACCAGTTGGTATTGAGCCTTACCCCATTCTACCCTGAAGGGGGTGGCCAAGTAGGGGATACCGGTTCATTGGTTCAAAACGATCAGAAAATTGGCATCTTCGATACCAAGAAAGAGAATGGCATCATTGTTCATTTTGCAAAAGAATTGCCTGCTGATTTGAGTGGGAATTGGACCGCACAGGTGAGCGAGAGCAAGCGTCGTGAAACGGCGAAAAACCACAGCGCTACCCACTTGATGCACGAAGCACTGCGTGAAGTATTGGGCACGCATGTGGAGCAAAAGGGATCCTTGGTGAACTCCGACTATTTGCGATTCGATTTCTCGCACTTCCAAAAGGTAAGTGAAGAAGAGCTCTTACAAATTGAGACTCTAGTCAATCAACGCATTCAAGCGAATTATCCACTAGAGGAGCACCGTAACATTCCTATAGCCGAGGCCAAGGAAATGGGTGCAATGATGCTCTTTGGTGAGAAATACGGCGATACCGTTCGTGCTATAAAGTTTGGCTCATCCATCGAATTGTGTGGTGGTATCCATGTGCCAGCAACCGGATCAATCGGGTTGTTTAAAATTACAAGCGAAGGGGCTGTTGCAGCCGGAGTTCGCCGCATCGAAGCCATGACCGGTGCCGGTGCTATGAACTACGTGAATACAGCGCTCGCAAACTTCAAAGCTGCCGCAGAGGTGCTGAAAAACCCTAAAGATCTCGCTGGAGCCATTCAGCAGCTGAAGGATAAAGAAGCCGCAGCACAGAAAGAAGTAGAGGCCTTGCGCAAGGAAAAGGCGATGGCTGCTGCTCAGGATCTTGAAAATAATTCAGAAGATTACGGTGGTGTTCGTGCCATTGTTGCCCGCACCAATATGGACGGCGGCAGCGTAAAAGACATGGTCTTCAAGCTGAAAAGTCAGGGAAATACACTTGTGATTTTCGCAAATGCTTGGGAAGGAAAAGCAACTGTAAGCATTGGAGTGAGTGATGAATTAGTAGCCGGCAGAGGTTGGCACGCTGGAAATGCAGTTCGCGAACTCGCCAAGCACATCCAAGGCGGTGGTGGAGGTCAGCCTGCATTTGCAACCGCTGGCGGTAAGAACCCGGAAGGTTTAGATAAAGTATTGTCCGATTGGAAAAACCACTTTGCATTATGAAAATCCTAAAGAATTGGGCCATTGCCATGGCACTCGTTGTGCCTGCATTGGCATGGGCGCAGCCGAAAAACCAAACCATAGAATACTTTACGGATGATAAGGTGCGCGACACGCGTTTCTCCTTCCAATTGCTCTATGCACCGGAATACGCCTCCCGTCGTCTGGCGCTCTATGAGCCAGTAAAAGATGGAAACGAAATCTATGCACTTACCTCTGAGGATGCAGGAGCAGTCTATGGTCAGCGTATGGGATTGATGTCCTTTTTCGAGCTTCGCGAAATGTTCCACTTGGGCATTGGATTTACGACTGTGAATTCTGGATTTGTGACCAAAGGTTTTGCAGCTTTTGATCAAAATGCAGTATTCCAAGATACCATTGCAAATCTCGCGGCAACAACGCGTTTCGAAGCCATTGCCATTCCCATTCAAATCATCTTCCATACACAGATGACGGACGTTTGGGCGTTGCAAGTAGTTCCTTCTTACGATTTGATATTCATGCAAAAAATCGAACGTCAGTGGGAGGATGGAGCACCCAATTATTCAACAGATGCAGTTACTGGGGCCCTCGGTCTTATGTACCAGCGCGGTTCGGATACGAAATACCACAACGGCTTCAATGGCGCCATCGGCTTTGCGCTTGGGAATGAATTCCGAGTGGCAAATGATTTGGTCCTTACCCTGCGCGGTGAATTCCGACTAGGTTTGCTGCCTATGAACAATGCGGATGTGGGTCTTCGTGAGATTCCTTACAGCTTGGGATTGGCCACGGGATTCCGTTATTACCTCTAAGGCAAAAAAAACTTGCGCATAAAAAAAGCCCGGGCATCCGCCCGGGCTTTTTTATGAAGTCCAAAAAATTTTACTCGGCACTGGCTGAATCGGCCGCCTCACTAGAAGCTGCCTCAGCATCTTCTTCCGTTGTGGCTTCGGCGCTCTCGTTGAGCATTTCAACCATTCGTGCAGTGATATCAAACTCGTCATTCGCGTAGATGATCTGACCGCCTTCTTCGTAGAGTAGGATAAAGTCTAGGTTCAGGTCTTCCTTCAATACTGCAATAGCCTCATCCATATCCGCTTTGAGCATATTGGCCAAGTCCGTTTGCTTGCGCATTAAGCGTTCTTGAGCTGCTTGTTCAACCTGCTGGTATTGCTGCTGTACGCGCATCAAATCAGCCTCATTAGCGTTGCGTTGGCTCTGCGTCATTTTAGCGGCCTCTTGTTGGTACAAGGCGATGTTTTCTCGCAAGGTTTGCTGACGGCGTTGTAAATCTGCAACGATCTCTTGCTCCTCAGCTTGAAGTTCATTGGCCAATTCTTGGAAATAGGTGTATTGGCTCTGTAATGAATCAATACGAACATAGGCCAAACGAATGCCTTTCTGCGTGTTTTCTACTGCTGCAGGTTGGCTACAGCTGGCCAACAGCGAAAGACCGATTGCGGCCACAAAGAATTTTTTCATCTTAATAATCTAGGTTGTTCAATACATTCTCGTCTACAAGCTTTGGTACCGTCACCTTCAAATTTGGGGTGCGTTCCATCTCGCGCTCAATGGCGAATATAGCTTCTTTATTTCTTGCCCACGACCTTCTCGCAATACCATTATTTACATCGTAAAGCAGCATGTTTTCCA
>CAYNLA010000077.1:0-6221 GCA_964397915.1 uncultured Polaribacter sp.
TACATCAGGGGACTGGAAGCAGGCGGTGCGACGGTTGGGCATTACCGACTAGCGGATGCAAACTATGGGTTTACTGCGAGTCCGAATCCGGAGATTGTTGCTGCGTGGTATACGGCCATTTTGAAAACAGATTTTGAAGGATTTGACCCCCAGAAATATGAAGAGAAAGTAGAAAGCTTCTTAATGAGTGTGGGGCGTCGTAAGTTCATTGTTCCTATGTATGCGAGCATGCTTGAAGGGGATGAAAAGCGACAAGCCTGGGCTAAAGAAATTTATGCTAAGGCCCGTCCGTCATACCATCCTTTGTCTCAGTCTACTTTGGATCAGTTGTTTGCAGAACACGAGTAATGGAACACCCCATCTATGCAGCGCTTTTGCCTTTTGCTGAGCCGCACAGGGTGAAAGACTTTTCTCGTTATTTCCAGACCTACGAAGGAGGTTATGGAGAGGGAGATCTGTTTATTGGCGTAATGGTCCCCAGGCGAAGGGAAGTTGCCAAAGAGTGGGCGCACCTTTGGGATGAAACTATTTTAGCTTCCGGATTACACCATCCTTGTCACGAAGTTCGGCATACCGCACTTTTTGCTATAATGCGCCGCTTCGGAGCTGAGCGGAAACGACGTCAGTATTGGCATGATTTCTTGAAAATGAACAGTGCTGGATTGGACAATTGGGACCTTGTTGATACCTGTGCGTATAAGATCTTCGGCCGCTGGGCATACGAGAACAATGATTACCGAACACTCGAGGCATTTTTAGCAAGCTCAAGTGTTTGGGAGCGCCGAATAGCTGTTGTAAGTACCCTGCACATGATAAATGCGGGTCGATACGATGAAGCTATAGCCTATTGTCGAATCGCATCTCAAGATGCCCCTGACATTCTCCAAAAAGGCATAGGATGGGTATTAAAATCCTTATGGCAAAAAGATCGGGAACTTGCTGAGAATGAACTGCAGGACGGATATTTGAATGGACAATACACACGATTAATTGTCCGAATAGGTTTGGAAAAGGCTTCTAAGGATTTTAGAAACGATTTCTTGGCGATGCGTTGAGACTGTCTTCAGGCCACACCAAGTCAAAGGAGCCTGATCCAGGAGTTTCTTGGAACGGTTTCTTATCCTCTTTTGGAGTGGGTTTGAAGACGTCCAATAAATCTTGCTTTTCTTGTTTAAGTGTCTCTTTAAAGCTTTGCTTGATTTGTTCGCGATCAAGGCTAATACAAACATCCTCTAGATTACAACCTACAATAAGTCGAATATAGGGTTGCTGCTCATTCTCGGCCTCACCAATCCAATTTCCTAAATCCCTATTGGAATTTCTTCCACGTAAGGCGAGGTCCTTTAGTCCCAACCGCACACTGTAACGAATATCATCGGTTTCAAGATTCTGCCATCCATTGACCCAAAGATTCATCGCGCTATTTTCTACTTTGGTTTCAGGAAGCTGCAGGGTATCCCCATGAACCCTGAAATTAGAGTTTAAGTAAGGAAAATTGATGCGTTTTAATTCACCTTGGTCAATGAAGGCGCTGAGCTCTTGCAATGGGGCATAATTTTGAAGCGTTCCGTTGCGAATTTCACCATGGCCTTCTATCAAGGTCTTCTCAGATAATTGCTCCCATTCTTCATCAAAGGTTAAGGATACTGTAGCCTCTACATTCGCTTCTCCCAAAAGATTCGATGCGTCTAAATCTTCAATATCGAAGCTATTAAAACTTGCTAAAAGCTGGTCCAATTGGATTCGCTTCGCATTTAAATCTGCTTTGAATACATTGTTGAATCCATCCTCATATAAGGTCCAATTTCCACCCATGGTTCCATCGCATCCTTCAATGCTCATGTTTTTTCCCAGCATCCATGCTCCTCGATTGAATACGGTTCCTTTCAAATTAGTTCCGACGAAATCACCGAGGGTGATGTGGTCTACTTGAACATCAACGCTGTAGTCGAAGGTGGTCTCTTCATCGACATCTTCTGGCGAGTCATCAAATTCCCAGAATAATAGCGGGTCAACATTAATGGTCGGACTTTGCATTTGAAGCTCCAGTTTCGGGTAGCCGCCAGGTTCAAGTGCGTGGTAGATCATACCGCTAACCACCGCAGAATTCACCTCACTTTTCAAAAAGCAACGTTCGATAGCAATGTGACGACCGTCGGCAATCAATTCGGCTTCGACTTTATCAAAGACAATATTGCTTTGTGCTAAGCCAAAAGAACCTTCTGTGAGCTGAACCTTTCCTTCAAAGAGTGGGTTTCCATAGGGGCTCAAATCGTCCCAAGAACGGAAGGCCTGCTTTATGATTAAGTCTTGACCCTGCCAGAATCCCATGGGATTCACAAGGATGCCCGTTTCTACGAAGTCAAACAGTTCACTTAGGTTAGATCCGCCTTCTAAATTCGTTATGAGCTGAGGTCGTGCCCCATTAATCGAAAGCGTTCCAGAAATTTCACCCGTTTTCGTTTTAACATTTAGGTCACGTACCTCAATACTTGGTTGGGCACCCCAGGAAAATTGACCTGAGCAGGATACAGAAGGAATTGAAATGCCATTGTAGGTCATGCTTGAGCCATTGGTAGCGAACATTACATTCCAATCTTCATAGGATCCTGACCAAGTCCAGTCGGCTTTCAAACCGGAAATGTTAACGTCTTCCGGTAATTCAAATAAAGGTGCATAAGGAAGTGCTACCGTTAGGTCCATAGCTTGAGCGCTGATGCTTCCGCCGTTTGAATTCAAAAAGAGTTCAACGGGAAACCCAGCCAGTCTTAATCCTTCGGCATCTATTTGCCAATCGGATTCGCTGAACATTACGTTTGCTCCGCCTTTCAATGGGGCATCCACCAAAAACTTACTTTGCTCGATGGTGACAAAGGTGTGCTCAAGGGTGGCATTAACATCGAAAATCACGATTTCTCCTAAGCTTCCGGAAGCTGTTAAATCAACTATGAAGGCCTCGTAATAAGAATCATCTTCATAATCGTCAAAAGTCAATTCTACCTGTCTTGCCTCAAAGTGCTGAAGGTTGATCTCCGCGGAGGCGGTGTCGGATTCCACGAACAAATCCCAATTATCACCTCGCTTTTTATCGTGACGAAGGTGCACTTCTCCATTTGATACGGCCAGTTCTTCAATCGTGTAATCACCTTGTAAGACACCAACAACGTTCATGCCTAGACCCACTTCTCCCGCTTTAATAAGCGGTGCTGTTCCATTAAAGGGATCTTCAATAAGCACATCATTCAGTACAATGCGAACCCTTGGAAAACCGGAGAATAAATCAAGGTCGATAGTGCTTACCGAGACGGGTGTCTTCAACTGTTTATTTAGCTTTTCAACACCGCCGGCTATGATTTCATCTTGGTTGTAATAGATGTATCCTGCTCCCCCTGCAATGATCAGGCAGAGAATGAGCGCGAGGGACAATAGTATTTTGAACGCGCTCTTCATCAAAGATTAACGAGTTTTTAGAAAACCTATTTCTTTAGAATCGAGAAGGCGATAATGTCCTCGATCCAAGTTCTTCTTAGTTAAGCCGGCAAAAGACATGCGGTCTATCTTCTCCACAGTGTAGCCGAATTTTTCAAAAATTCGGTGGATCAGACGGTTTTTACCGCTTTGCAAACGAATTCCAACCTCTCGTTTATTGTGCTCATCCGCATATTTGATTTCTTCGATGATCGCCTTGCCGTCCTCTAGTTCAATTCCGCCTGCTATAGCAGTTAGATGTCCTTTTTGTAGCGGCTTGTCAAGAACTACGCTTAAAATTTGAACAGCTCCTTTAACGGGATGCGTCAGTTTTTTAGCAGTATCTGCATCGTTCGTGAAGAGAAGAACACCGGTCATGGATCGATCCATGGTGCCCACGGGATATAAACGTTCACGAGTAGCATTGCCGATTAATTCATCCACACTTTTTTTAACGTGGCGGTCATTTACAGTGGTGATGAATCCTTTCGGCTTATTCAACAAAAGGTATTTTTTCTTCTCACTCTTTATTAGGCTTCCATTGAACTTAACAGTATCTGTGGGTTTCACCTTGTAGCCCATTGTAGTCACCACTTTGCCGTTGATCTCTACCAAACCTGCTGCAATAAGATCATCTGCCTCTCTGCGGTTGCAAATGCCTGCGATCGATAAATAGCGGTTTAAACGAATTTCTTCATTCGAACCTATGAGTTCCTCAGCACTCTTACGTTTCACGCGCTTAAAATTGGCAGGACCTTTTTTAAAGTCTCTTTTAGGACCACTTTGCTCCCCTTCGTTATCGGTGAATCTTGGGGTGCGGTTGCCTGAAGCAAAACGATTATCGCTATCAGATTTTCTTGGGCCTCTATTGTTGGAACGGCTATTGCGCATGGTGCGGTAATTTTTACAAAGGTAGTTGCTTAGGCCCACTGCAATTCAAATGCCACAAAATTTCAGTTAACATCTAGCGGGAGCAGGAGAGGGGTGTCCAATTCATTCGAAAACGCAACAAGCAATACTTGAAGTTCTGAGCACTGGTGCTCCCTAAGAAGGCCCGCGCCTAATTTTAATAAACGGTAAAATTGTGCTGAAGTGACCCATTGCCAGGCCTCCTCCGGAATGGTTTTTCGGTATTTAACCTCGACCACATAGAGTACATTCAGCTTTTTTACCACTAAATCCGCTTGGTGGTGCCCCACGCGATAATCTTTTGCTATGAGAGTGTAGCCTTCTCGAAGCAAAAGGTTGAGGGCGCGTAATTCGTATTTCTGATGGAACTTCATGCCAAATAAATTGGACAGAAATTCCGCTAAAATCAAATAATGTGGAGAACTAAAAGTTTTACAGCGTCATCACCTGGCGGTAAAAGAAAATGGAGAGAATCGCGAAAATCAAAATCGAAATAATGAACGAAATCCAAGTCTTTTGATTTTCTATCCGTTGCTTTTCGGCATATCGTTTTTTATGCCGTTCGGTAAAGGTTCCTTTTTGTTGTTTTCGATCTTCATGAAGCTTAAGGATGTGCCCCATGGCAGAAAAATGTCCTGGATCGGACAAGTAGATCTGCATCACTCCAAAAACTTCGGTCCGATTCGTCGAGGTGAAAACGCGCTCCAATGTATTGGCACCATCCTTTTCCCAGGAGGCAACACGTACTTCCCAGGTTCCGTTGTCTAGCTTTAGCAATCGGCAACCACTTTGTCCCTCTTTTTCAACCTGCAGATAAAAAGTCTTTGTTTCCAGCCATTTCGTGACTTTTTCTCGGGCCTCCGATAGGGTGTCAAAGGTCAAAGAATGATTCTCTTCATTCGGAATTCCAAAATTCACATGAATCATAGCGCTCTCAATAGTATGGGCCAATTCTCTTTTCCATGCCCAATAATAGGGTGCTCGTATACAGGAACGCCCTCGGCCTCGAAATGCTTGCGTAAAGTCAGTCGAACATCTTCGCCCCAAGGAATGGTATGGTCATGAATGTCTGAGAAATCGCCCAACACCACCGCAGCGAGCTTCTTAAAAGCACCACGACGTTTCAGGGTTAAAAGCATACGGTCCAGGTGGTAGTGGTATTCGTCTAAATCTTCCAGCAGAAGAATACAACCGTCCAAGTTTGGTAAGCTCGGCGTACCTAGAATACTCGCAATGACACTCAAGTTCCCTGCAATCACTTGCCCACTAAGGTCTTTGGGTATTGCGCAATGCAAAGCATCTTCTGCACCTTGCAGCACATCGAAGGTCGCCTTTATCGCCTCTGCATTCGTGGTTTCAAAACTGATGGGCATTGGCGCATGCAGAGTGGCCAATCCGAGTTGTACTCCGTGGCACAAAAAGGTGGTGAAATCTGAAAAACCCACGAGCCATTTCGGATTTTTTTGGAGCGCCGCCCAATCCACAGCATCTACAATCTCTGCACTTCCGTATCCGCCGCGCACATTCCAGATGGCCTTCACCTCGGGATGGTGCACAAGTGCATTAAAGTGGGCCACTCGCTCCTCAATAGTCCCTGCTAGCTGATGGTGCTGTTTCAAAATCCCTGAATCATAATGAACCTTGAATCCTGCAGCCTCGATAAACGAAGTCGCACTGGCTATTGATTCTTCCGTGGCAAATCGAGCGGTAGCGCTTATGCCAATAGTATCTCCAGATTGTAGAAAAGCAGGGATTCTTTGTTTCATCACCCGAAAAATACCCAATAAAAGCGCATTATCTTCGCGGTATCGTTTAAACGTTATCAAAAAGGAATGAGTACGAAC
>CAYNLA010000078.1:0-1903 GCA_964397915.1 uncultured Polaribacter sp.
TGAAAGGAAAAGTAAAAGGAGGCGGTTCTTTGACGGCACTTCCAATTATTGAAACTCAAGCAGGTGACGTAAGTGCATACATTCCAACGAACGTAATTTCTATTACTGATGGTCAGATCTTCTTGGAAGCAGATTTGTTCAACTCAGGTGTTCGTCCGGCAATTAACGTAGGTATTTCCGTTTCTCGTGTAGGGGGTTCTGCTCAGATTAAACCAATGAAGAAAGTATCGGGTACCTTGAAGCTTGACCAAGCACAGTACCGCGAGCTTGAAGCATTTGCGAAATTTGGTTCAGACCTTGATGCAGCCACCAAAGCAGTAATCAACAAGGGTGAGCGCAACGTAGAGATATTGAAGCAAGGAGTTAACCAACCAATGTCTGTAGCACATCAGGTAGCCATTATTTACGTAGGTACAAAAGGTAAACTTAATAAGGTTCCAACGAACAAGGTTAAAGCCTTTGAGATGGCGCTTATTGAGTACATGGAAGCCAACAAAAAGGATGCTTTGAATGCAATCGCTGCAGGCAAATGGTCTGATGCTGAAATCGACGCAATTGAAACATCAGTTGCTGAAGTATTGCCTAACTACGAAGCATAATAAAAACAGTCGGCGAGAGCTGAAAAACAACGTCCTATGGCGAACTTAAAAGAGCTTAGAAACAGAATTACTTCGGTGGGTAGCACCATGAAGATTACTTCTGCCATGAAAATGGTAAGTGCTGCTAAGCTAAAAAAAGCCCAAGACGCGATCGTACAAATGCGTCCCTACGCATCCAAGTTGACTGAAATCTTGCAAAAGGCATCGGGAACTTTGGACGCAAGTGAAAATGCATTTGGTCAAACGCGTGAAGGAAACAGAGTCCGTATCGTTGTCATCACTTCGAACAGAGGTTTGTGTGGTGCTTTTAACTCGAGCGTTGTTAAAGCCGCCAAAGCGTACATGGACGAAAACCCAGCGGATTATACCATTTCAACGGTGGGTAAGAAGGGAGGCGAGGCATTCAAGGGTGATTCTCGATTAGTAAGCCGTAACATCGCGTTATGGGACGAAATCACTTTCGAAGGAGCAAAGCAAGAAGCCGAAGCTTTAATGAATGGTTTCTTGGCCGGGGATTTTGATAAAGTAGTAGTGGTTTACAACGCATTCAAGAATGCGGCTGTACAAGTTCCTACGGCAGAGCAGTTTCTTCCGATCGCTATGGATTCTGTGGCTAGCGAAACGAATGATACGACTGAGTACATTTATGAGCCTGGTAAAGCGGAAATTCTTAAAGATTTAATTCCGACTTCATTGAAAACGCAGTTTTTTGCAGCACTATTGGATGCAAACGCTTCGGAACACGGCTCGCGAATGACCGCAATGCATAAGGCTACGGATAACGCGAAAGAGCTTCAGGGAGACTTAAAGCTCGAATACAACAAAGCACGTCAAGCAGCAATTACTAATGAAATCCTTGAAATTGTTGGTGGTGCCGATGCGCTTGCCGGATAATGAAAATTTATTCAATCATTAAAAAAGGCTGAGACTTGTTCTCAGCCTTTTTCATTTTGTATCATTTTGTATCATTGCGTATAAGTAACAAAATAATGTGTAAACTATATTTTTCATCGAGCGTTAGGCTTTGTAGATTAGTAGAGAACAAAACCATTTTAATAACCAATGACGCAATCCAAACTTTTGGAAAAGGAATTTATTAGCGTAGCCGAACTCATGCAGCTTTTCAGTGTCTCTCGCGCAACGGCACAAAGGCTCATTAAATCTGGGGAGATTCAGAGTGAGAAGCTAGGCGGTAAAGTAATCATTCCTACACAGCCCATTAAAGAAAAATTCAACTTAGAGAAATAGTTGGGGCATACACACGGTCTTAATGAAGCATTGTTCTAAATTTAGAACATGACTTT
>CAYNLA010000078.1:2003-6070 GCA_964397915.1 uncultured Polaribacter sp.
GTCGAGCGACCTCCATACTTAATAGGTACAAGAGAATTAAGAAACGAGAACGGTGAACTAGAATTGATCGTTCGCATACCTTATGAGGTAAGCGCAAATACAATACCTGAAGAGGATTATGATTTTCTACGTCAACTAGCATTTATATACATTATTCTGTTTCTTCTGGGCATCGTTCTTGCCCTGTTTTTGTCAAACTACATAAGTAGAAACATGCGTGCGGTGAGTGAGCGTTTGAAGGAATTCAGGCTCAATCAAAGCAATGAAAAGCTGGAATGGCGATTTAAAGATGAAATAGGCGAGCTCATTTCCGAATACAACATCATGGTTGAAAAGCTTGAGAAGACAGCCGTGGAATTGGCCCAAAGTGAACGAGAAAGCGCTTGGAAAGAGATGGCGCAACAGGTTGCCCATGAAATTAAAAATCCATTAACGCCAATGAAACTCACCCTGCAGATGATGCAACGTGAGAAAGACTTGAATGAACTTCATGAGATGGCAGGCAATCTTTTGGAAGAAATTGAATCTCTAAGTCACATTGCTGAGGCCTTTTCAAGATTTGCCCAAATGCCGGATATGCGTTTGGAAGGGGAAGACATTACCTACCTTACCAATAGGGCCGCTTCTTTGTACCTCGACCAAGGCGTTCGTTTCGTGTCGACGGGCCCACTACACGCACGAGTTGATAAGGAACAATGGACGCGTGTAGTGCATAACCTTATTAAGAATGCTATCCAAAGTATCCCCTCTGGCTACGAACCAGAAATCGCCGTTACGGTTGCTAAGGCGGACGATAAAGTAATGATCAGTGTTCAGGATAACGGAGGAGGTATTCCAAAGGAAATGCAGCACAAAGTCTTTGAACCCAACTTTACCACCAAATCATCCGGTATGGGACTTGGATTGGCACTCGTAAAGAATTTGGTCAACAGCTTTGGGGGGGCAATTGGATTTGACACCTCCGAAAAAGGAACCACCTTTATTATAGTATTACCTCTTATGAACCTAAAGCAGAAATAAAATGGAATTTTTACTTCAAGAAAAAAAGGATGGCATTGCCTTTCTAACCATCAACAGGCCTCAGCAATTAAATGCGTTGAATAAGCAAACATTGAGCGAAATTAACGAGTCGTTTGAAGCGCTTCGTGAGGATAACGAAGTGAAAGTTGTAGTACTCACCGGCTCTGGAGAGAAGGCGTTCGTTGCCGGAGCAGATATTAAAGAGTTTGCGCATTTTAGCGGAGAAGAGGGATCGGAATTGGCAAAGAATGGCCACATGTCCGTTTTCAATCTCATCGAGGAATTTCCAAAGCCTGTTATCGCTGCGGTAAACGGTTTTGCTTTGGGTGGTGGCTTAGAATTAGCTATGTCGGCTCACGTTCGAGTTGCCTCAGATAATGCCCGTATGGGACTCCCAGAAACTTCATTGGGCGTCATTCCCGGATACGGTGGAACACAACGATTGCCTCAACTCATAGGGAAAGGTCGTGCGCTTGAGATGATCTTTAGCGCGAAGATGATTGATGCACAAACAGCCTTAGACTATGGATTGGTGAATCGCGTGGTACCTCAAGAGGAACTAATGCAGGTCGCAGAGGAGATGGCACGCTCATTTATGAAAAATAGTATAGTCGCCATGGGCTTTGCCATTGAAGCGGTAAATGCAGGCCTTCTCGAAGGCTCAATGGGCTATGATGTCGAAGTACAAGCGTTTGGCGATTGTTTTGAAACAGAAGACTTCAAAGAGGGAACCACCGCATTTCTTGAGAAGCGTAAACCAAATTTCCCAGGCGCTTAATGGCAACGAATTGGCTCGAAGTAAGACAGCAGCAACGCGTTGATGTGGAAGGCCAATTGTCCCCAAACACGGAACACCTGTGGATTGGGTTGCACGGCTATGGCCAATTGGTCCAATTTTTTTCTCGACATTTTAGAGACCTCGCCAATACGCAACGTGCTTTTGTTTTCCCACAAGGTCCTCATAAGTTTTACCTAGAGGGTGTGCATGGTCGCGTTGGGGCTTCCTGGATGACCAAGGAGGATAGGCTGGTCGATATTCAAAACCAATGGACGTTTCTCGATGAGGTGATTGCGTGGGCAACTTCCAAGGCGCCGAATGCTAGAATACATTTTGTGGGGTTTTCCCAAGGTGTGGCAACTGGCATGCGTTACCTCGGCAACGGTAAGTTTGCGCCGATGAGTTTTTTAGCTTGGGCAGGCTCGTGGCCTCCGGACCTGGAGCCACAGGGTGTAGAAGCCCTCAAATCCACACGTTTTAAAGGTTGGTTCGGCTCGGAGGACGCTTACATTGACCTGGATAAACAAGCACAAATCACCACACATTACCGCGAAGAATTTGGTTTAGAGATGGATTGGGACCGTTACGAAGGCGGACATAGCTTTGACAAGGCTATATTAGCAGAAGCCATCACACAATTGGAACAATAACTATGCACGAATCACACGCACTGATCAGCAACGACGCAACACTTTTTGGAATTCTAGCAGCGATGTTAGGGGCCATTTTTTATACCTCCAATAGTGCGCATCCAGCACTAAAGAAATTCTATAGCGTCATACCAGCACTACTTCTTTGTTACTTCTTGCCGTCATTGTTAACCACGTTTGAGATCATCGACCCAAAAGAAAGTCGATTATACTTTATGGCCAGCCGTTATTTGCTTCCTGCCGCTCTGATTCTACTCACTTTGAGTATAGATTTCAATGAAGTCGTGAAGCTGGGTCCAAAAGCGTTGATTATGTTCTTTACTGGGACGGTAGGGGTGATCATTGGCGGCCCTTTGAGTATATTATTGTTCTCAGTAATCGCCCCAGACGTGGTTGGCGCAAACGCGGAGCAGATTTGGCGTGGGATGACGACAATAGCGGGATCCTGGATTGGCGGTGGAGCGAATCAGGCTGCTATGAAAGAGGTCTTCGAGGTCAGTGAAGATATTTTCAGCGCCATGGTGACCGTGGATGTGTTGGTGGCCGAGTTATGGATGGCGTTCTTGCTCATAGGTGTTGCAAAGCACAAGAACATCGATCGCGCCTTCAAAGCCGATGCCTCGGCGGTAGACTCTTTGCAAAATAAAATGGAGGCCTATACTGCAAGCATTGCCAAAGTGACCTCATTCAATGATTTGATTTTCATTTTAGCACTGGCTTTTGGTGCTACGGGATTGGCCCATTGGATGAGCGACGGAATTGCACCATATATCGCTGATAACTATCCCGTACTGGCGAAGTTTAGTTTGACCTCTGGGTTCTTTTGGCTGGTGGTGATTGCAACCACAATTGGCATTGCGTTGAGCTTTACAAAGGCTAGAAACCTGGAAGGTGCGGGTGCCTCCAAGGTGGGTAGTGTTTTCATTTACATTTTAGTGGCGACCATTGGAATGAGTATGAATGTGATGGAGATTTTCCATAACCCCGGGCTTTTTGCCGTTGGGTTGGTGTGGATGATCATTCACGTCGGGCTGATGTTCTTGGTTGCGAAAATTATACGAGCGCCGTACTTCTTCTTGGCGGTAGGCTCGAAAGCTAATATTGGGGGCGCCGCGAGCGCGCCTGTGGTGGCGGCAGCGTTCCATCCGGCGCTCGCACCAGTAGGCGTGTTATTGGCCGTACTTGGGTATGCCTTGGGAACGTACGGTGCGTATATCTGTGGATTGTTAATGCAAGCTTCAGCCGGAGTTTATTAGTAAAGAATGCGATTGGAGTTGCCAAAAGAGAAGGTTTTTCCAATGCCGTTTAGGTTTTGGGTGATTGTGGCGGTTGCCTTTGTGATTTTGGTGGTCAATGGCTGGCACCCTGTGTTGGTTCCTTTAGTGATGTTTGGTTTTTGGGGCATTACGGCAAGTCGTGGGACGGTGTTGCGCAGTGAGGATCAGAAGATGTTCCGGTTTTATTCGGTGTATGGAATTCCGATGGGGAGCTGGGAGGAGATCAAGCCCAATGCTGCGGTGGTGGCGCTGGACGAGCAACAATCGGTCCGTCAAACCAGCTATGGAGGAACGATGCGATACCAGGAGAGCCAGGAATGCGTGCTGTATTTGGTCAATGGG
>CAYNLA010000079.1:0-6064 GCA_964397915.1 uncultured Polaribacter sp.
GGCATCTTTTTATATTCCTAAAACAACTATTAATTATGCGAGAACGACAAAATCGTTTATCTCATTTTATTGCGTTCCTACTATTCTCATTTGGACTCTCTTTTTCTGCAGTAGCACAAAATGAGATTAAAGGAACGGTATCTGATGAAAATGGGGACCCCATCATTGGGGCCTCGGTAACCGTCTTAAATGGCTCAGACGGAACCATTACTGACCCAATGGGACAGTATAGTATTAATCTTTATGATGGAAACACAAAATTGATTTTCAGCTATTTTGGATTTGAAAGTCAAACACTAGATGCTGAAGGTAAAGCCGTTTTAAACGTGACTTTGCAGGCGAGCGAAATCAAACTAGACGAAGTGGTTGTAACGGCTTTGGGCGTTTCTCGTGAAGAACGCGCACTAGGCTATGCCGTTCAAGGCCTTAAAAGTAAGGACATTGCTTCGGTACCAGCGCCCAACGCAGTCGACAACTTAAGCGGTAAACTCGCGGGGGTCTATGTAACTGGGGGATCATCAGGTCCTACCGCTTCATCCAATGTGACGATTCGTGGTCAAACCTCATTGAACGGAAACAGCCAAGCACTTTTCATCGTGAACGGTGTCCCAATTACGAACGGCTTGTTCTCTCCTGGCGATGGTTTGAATGGCTCTTCGACCATTGACTTTGGTAACGGAGCACAGATTATTAACTCTTATGATATTGAGAACATCTCAGTTCTTAAAGGGCCTGCAGCGGCGGCATTATATGGATCGCGCGCAGCAAATGGTGTTATATACGTAACAACCAAAACAGGTAAAGATGCCAAAGGCTGGGGTGTAAGCGTAAACTCGAATACTGTTTTCGAAACTCCATTAAAACTGCCAAAGTTCCAAGACCAATTTGGAAATGGAGGCTACGGTAAATACAGTTACAATGCAGGTACCGCATATACCGGAGATTATTACGACGCCTTCGGTGAGAACTGGGGACCTAGAACCAATGGCCAACTCATCAAACAATGGGACTCTAATGGTGAGGCTGTTCCTTTCGAAGCTGCACCAGATAACATGCGCAACTTCTTTCAGACAGGGGTTAGCACGAACAATAACGTAAGTATTTCACACGCCGACGAAAACGGCGATTTCCGTTTTTCTGCGACCCAATTGAACAGACGTGGAATTGTTCCAAACACGGATTTGAATCGTAGCACTTTACAAACTTCCGTAGGTAAAAAGCTATTCAATAACCGTTTAGAATTCAGAGCAAACGCAATGTATGTAGGTTCTGGGTCAAACAATGTTCCAAATGCAGGTTACGATGAGAGCTCATCTGTTATGTATTCGTTTTTATGGCTCCCAAGAAATACTGCTATTGACGATTTGCGCAACTACTGGAAGCCGGGTATGGAAAACGTACAGCAGGCTTACGTTGAAGAGTTGTGGGGAAACAACCCGTGGATGATTGTTAACGAAAACACGAACAGCTTTAATGCAAATCGTCTTTTAGGGGATATCAATGCTACGTATCACATTAACGACCGAATGAATCTACGTGTACGTACCGGACAGGATATGAAGAATGATATTCGCCAGTACCGTCGTGCTACCTCAACTAAAAAAGTGTTGTTTGGAAGCTTCAGAGAAGACCGCTTATCCTTCATGGAGAACAATACAGAAGCCCTTCTCTCTTGGTCAAATGCTGCCCCTAAGGAGCAGAAAGACCTAAGAATAGATGCTAAAGTTGGTGGAAACTTAATGCTTCAGCAAAGTTCATCGCTTATCGCAAACAACCCTCAGCTTTTGCAGCCCGGGGTGTTCACCTTGACCAATAACCGCTCAAGTGTGCAAACTGAAGGCAGATCTGCTCAGAAAGCCATTCGTTCTCTTTTCGGGACGGCATCTTTCGCATACAAGAGCATGTATTATTTAGATCTTAGCGCTCGTAACGACTGGTCTTCTACGCTACCCGTAGAAAATAATAGTTATTTCTACCCAGCCGCTTCGGCATCTGTGATTGTATCGGAAATGGCCGATCTAGGTAAGATTAGCTTCTTGAAGGTTCGTGCTGCATTGGCCCAAGTTGGTTCGGATACGGACCCCTACTTACTGAACAATACCTACAGCCCTTCTGCCATGTTTGGGGGATATCCTGCATTTGGCGTGAATCTTTTCGCGACGAATCCAAACCTTCGTCCAGAACGCACTACATCGAGTGAATTGGGTATTGATGCCCGTTTTGCCAAGGGACGTTTTGGTGTTGATTTTGCTTTGTATGACATGACCACGCAAGATCAAATCATTTACTTGCCTGTAGCTTCATCAACAGGACGCACAAGCCGCCTTGCAAATGGAGGAGCGATTCGCAATACCGGTATGGAACTTCAACTTTTTGGGGATATCGTAAAATCTAAAGCTTTTACGTGGAATTCCCGAGTGAATATAGGTGCTAATCGTGCGGTTGTAACGGAGCTTCCTGATGGAGTTAGTGGCGGTTACCCAATTGTATCAAGCATGTTCCCAAATGATGGCGGTACCGCCGGATTGGAATACGTTGCTGTCGAAGGCGAACTGCTTGGACTATTGAAAGGACTCACCTTTGAACGTGATGCCGACGGTAATATTATTCATGAAAACGGCTACCCTGTAGTGAGCGAAGAAAAAAGCACCATTGGCTCGTACCAGCCAAAAGCTCGTGTTGGATGGATGAACAGTTTTAGCGCAGGTAACTGGCAAGCAAACATCCTGTTTGACGGTCAAATTGGTGGTTTAATCTATTCACGTTCACATACTTTGCACAACACTGCAGGTAATCTCGTGAATGATGACGACCCCTATTTAGACATGAACGCCATCGACGGTCGTATGATCTATGATGTTAGTTACGACGCATCGGGTAATCCAGTATACAACCTCGCGGATGCAGGCGGTGTAGTTGGTGCTGGTGTGATGTACGACAGCAACGGGAACTTAGTGGAGAACACTGTTTCGGTACCACTTCGCGATTACTACTATAAGTATTACGGCAACGTGTGGAGAAGGGACAATATTGAGCCTTCAACATTTGATGCGTCTTATTTAAAACTTCGTCAGGTTAGCATTGCTTACAACTTCCCGAAAGAGCAATTAAAAAACACCATGTTGAAAGGGTTAAGTGTAAGCTTTATTGGCCGCAACTTACTCCTCTTCACGAAGGTGCCGACCATTGATCCTGAAACGTATTCTATCCGTAACGGCTTATTCATCCAAGGCTATGAAAGTACATCTATGCCTTCGTTGAGAAGTTTTGGATTCTCAGTAAATGCTAATCTCTAAACGAACACAACAATGAAAAAATCATTATTTCTTGGCGCGCTCATCGCAATGGCGAGCCTCAGTTTTCAGAGTTGCGAGAAACTATCTACCATTAACGAAAACCCGAACGAACCCTCTAATGTGGACGCGGGCGTACTCTTCACTGAAGGGGTTCGTTCTAGTGTTAATACCTCAGTTAATCAGAGCTATTTGCTAGGTAACGTTGCATCCCAGGTTGCTGCAAAAACCCTTCGTGCTGAAGTCGGTGAATACAGCTGGAATGCCTTTCCTAATACTTGGAACCAGAACTACTTAAGCCTTGGCAACCTGATGGAGGCCGAGCGTGTAGCTAAAGAAGCTGGTAACAATAAGATGGAAGGTGCCGCGAAAGTCATGAAAAGCTGGGTTTTTGCTACGCTAACTCTAGCCTATGGAGATATCCCATATTCTGATGCCATCACAGGTTCAACCAATGGGAATTGGTTCCCAAGCTATGATAGTCAGGAAGAAATCATTACCGGAACAAATGGAATATTGAATGAATTGGCTCTAGCAGTCCAATTATTGAATAATTCAGGCTCTGTAGATGGTGACATACTTTTCAACGGCGATGCTTCAAAGTGGGTTAAACTCGCAAATGCAATGCAGTTGCGCCTCTTAATGTACATTTCTGAAAAGCAGGATGTAAGTAGCCAATTCGCAGCTATCGTTTCAAATGAAGATTTAATGTCGAGCAATGCAGATAATGCGGCTTTAACCTATACCGGTAGTTTCCCAAATGAATACCCGTTGGTACCATTGAAGCAAGGGGATTTCGACGCTGTAGCCATTAGTACCAATGCATTACACCAACTTGATACGACAGACGACCCACGTATGTATGTTTATGCACGTCCATACAACGCTGGAGACATCTTCACAAACCCAGCAACGACGGCTGTTTATCAAGGTGCCGAAAATGGTAGTGAAGCCTGCAATAAGGACGGGTCCAGACTTGGGTATGCGTATTACAACTATCCGGGTCATATGCAAGCAGGAACAATGGCAGAAGGGATTATCATGACCTATGCCGAGCAGCAATTCCTTCTCGCTGAAGCGGCCCACAATGGATGGATCTCTGATGATGCAGGCACCTTGCACTCAAGTGCCGTTGAGGCCTCAATGGACTACTACAGTGCTGATTGGAGCATGACGGGTTGGACAGATTTCGCTGATTTCATCGCAAACTCTGGCGAAGGCTATGACGGCTCTATTACAAGCATTCGTAGACAAAAATGGCTCGCCATGTTCTTTACTGGCTTGGACAACTATTTTGAGTTAAGACGTTGGTATAGCCAAGAAAATGGTGCCTGGGCAAATCTTCCTTTTGTCTCTGCGCCATGTTCGAATACCAATGGGGATGCACTCCCAATGCGCTTCTTATACCCTGGTAATGAAGCAAGTTTGAATCCTGACAATTACCAAGCAGCTGTTGATGCATATGGCGGTAATTCTCAAAACGCAAAAATGTGGGTAGTAGACCTGTAATCGAATAAACTTAAGTTAAGCAATCAAAACCACGGCATCTTCGGATGTCGTGGTTTCATCTATTCAAGACGTATGAGTAAACCCATTAGAAGTGATAAGAAAACGCTTTTTGGCGCTGCAATTAATCCACCCGTTTTCTTCGGTTCTCTGATTGTATTGTTAGTGACCATCACGGCAACCATAATCATTGGTGAACCGGCCGAAGACTTGTTCGCCCGTGCGCAAACTGTGATCAGCGATGCCTCCGGTTGGTTTTTCATTCTTTTGGTGAATGTACTTCTCTTCTTTTTAGTGTTCTTGGCCTTTTCCAAGTTTGGCAACATTCGTCTTGGCGGAAAGGATGCAACGCCTGATTTCTCAAGGGCTTCTTGGTTTGCCATGTTGTTCAGCGCTGGGATGGGAATTGGACTCGTGTTCTGGGGCGTCGCAGAACCTATCTCTCACTTCAACTACAACCCATTCGTAGACAATACGGATGCTGTGGCCTCCGCAAAAAGCGCCATGGGCTTTACCTTTTTACATTATGGCATTCATGCGTGGGCGATTTACACGGTAGTCGCATTGGCCTTGGCGTTCTTCACGTTTAATCTTAAACTTCCCCTAACCATTCGCAGTGTCTTCTATCCACTTTTGGGCGATAAAATCTATGGACGTTGGGGCGATTTTATAGATATCATTTCTGTAATTGCTACGGTCGTTGGTCTAGCCACCTCGCTTGGTATGGGTGCGCAACAAGTAAATGCCGGGTTGGAATACCTTTTTGGCATCGAATACTCAAGAATTGTTCAGATACTGATCATTGCTGTCATTACCATTTTTGCTACCGGTTCATTATTGGCGGGTCTTGACAAGGGGATTCGAAGATTAAGCGAAGTGAACATTAGCCTCGCATTAATCATGCTCGTGTTTGTAATCGCCATAGGACCAACAGCCTATCTGTTAGAAGGCTTCGTCCAAAATATCGGATACTACATCGATAATTTCTTTAAACTAGGCATGTGGACGGAGAGCTATTCTGGAATAAGGGATGAAAGCACTTGGCAGAACAGTTGGACAGTATTCTATTATGCTTGGTGGATTGCTTGGTCGCCTTTCGTCGGGATTTTTATTGCCCGAGTTTCACGAGGCAGAACCATTCGAGAATTCATCACTGGTGTCCTGCTTGTTCCAACCATTCTTACCTTTCTTTGGATGAGTGTTTTTGGTGGAAGCGCGATCTACTATGAATTACTCGGAGATCACTCCATCACCGAAGCAGTAAA
>CAYNLA010000080.1:0-6023 GCA_964397915.1 uncultured Polaribacter sp.
GGAAGCCGTCCTGAATTTTAACGATGCTATTTTATTACTTGGTAAGGATTTCACCAAGAGCATTGTCGTAGGTGGATTTGTAATCGGCCACTGTACCCCAATCCTCATCATCGATTCGTATACTTCCTTTGGTCACATGACCCAATAAGTCAAAGTCACATCCATTGAGCATCATCAAGTCGATGAACTCATCTTTCTTGTCCTCACTTACGGTCACAACAATACGGCTTTGGCTTTCTCCGAAAAGAATAGCATCCTTGCGGAATTCTGCCGGAAGCGTGATGTCGAATCCAAGTCCTGATGGCATACCTTTTTCAAGCAATGCAACGAACAACCCACCTTCACTTACATCGTGCGCACTATTGATTGCGCCCTTGCGAATAAGCATTTGAAGTTGTTTTTGGTTGGCATACTCTTCCTCCAAGTCGAAGTGTGGTGTAGAACTCTTTTCAACACCGTGGATGTTCACCAAATATTGAGATGAACTAATATCGTCGTGGTTTGAACCGATCATAAAAATAAGATCGCCTTTAGATTTGTAATCCAAAGTCGTCACAAACTTCTTGTCTTCAACGACACCAATCATTCCGATGGTTGGTGTTGGGAATACCGGTTCGATTTTATCGCCAATTTGCGTTTGGTTGTAGAAACTCACATTACCTCCCGTAACTGGCGTTTCGAAACGCTCACACGCAGCACTCATTCCCTTAATCGACCCAACGAACTGCCAGTATACCTCTGGATTGTATGGGTTTCCGAAGTTCAAACAATTGGTCACTGCGGAAGGAATACCGCCGGAACAAGAAATGTTACGTGCTGCTTCACTCACCGCGATTGCACAACCCACCTCTGGATCTGCATTAACGTAGCGGCTGTTACAATCCACGCTCATTGCCAACGCTTTGTCGGTTCCTTTGATGTTCACAACACCCGCATCAGACGGTGCGTTTGTGGTCATGTTACGAGTACCTACCATGCTGTCATATTGCTCGTAGATGAATCGCTTTGAAGCAATATTTGGTAGTGCCACCATTTGCTTAGCAACTGCCTTCAAATCTGCTGGTTGCTCAATGCTATCAATACTGAATTGCTTGTATTCTTGGTAGTAGGCAGGTTCAGACCACTCTCGGTGGTACACCGGGGCTCCCCCTCCTAAAACGGCGCTTTCAGCAGGCAATGAACCAACGAGTTCGTCGCCCCAGTAATAATTCACTGTTCCGCCTTCCGTTACAACACCAATCTCTTCACATTCAAGATCCCACTTATCGAAGATATCTAGTACGACTTGCTCCTTGCCTTTTTCAACGACAACAAGCATGCGCTCTTGAGATTCTGAAAGAAGTATTTCCCAAGCTTCCATTTCTTGACGCAATGGAACTTTATCTAGCCAAATGTCCATCCCATGTTCACCTGCTGCTGACATTTCACAGCTTGAACAAGTAATACCTGCAGCTCCCATATCCTGCATACCTACGACGGCATCGGTAGTTGCAAGTTCCATGGTTGCCTCTAACAACAGTTTTTCTTGGAATGGATCACCCACCTGAACCGATGGGATATCATCTGCGCTGTCCTCGTCGAGATCTTTCGAAGCGAAAGAAGCACCGTGGATACCGTCTTTACCTGTAGCTGAACCAACAATGAACACTGGATTGCCTACTCCAGAAGAAGTTGCGGAAATTTGTTTCCCAACTTCAACAATCCCGGCAGAGAAGGCATTCACCAAAGGATTTTGATGATAACATTCGTCGAAATATACTTCACCTCCTACAATGGGAATACCGAACGAGTTACCGTAATCGCCGATTCCCTTGCTTACGCCTTTAACCAACCATTTTGTACGATCTTCAGTCGGCTTGCCGAAACGTAAAGAGTTCAATTGGGCAATTGGACGGGCACCCATGGTAAAAATATCACGGTTGATACCTCCAACTCCAGTTGCTGCACCTTGGTATGGCTCAACGGCTGATGGGTGATTGTGAGATTCGATTTTAAAACAACATGCAAGGCCATCACCGATATCTACCAACCCGGCGTTTTCTTCTCCCGCCTCAACCAACATATGTGGTCCTTTTTTAGGCAACTTTTTTAGCCATACGATAGAGTTTTTGTACGAACAATGTTCGCTCCACATTACTCCGTAAACGCTTAGTTCCAGGTAGTTTGGCGTACGACCAAGTATCTCTTTGATGGAATCAAATTCTTCAGGACGAAGGCCCATTTCTTGGGCTTGTTCCAAAGTGGCAACTGATGTGCTATTCATTTTAAAAAAGAATTTGTGCAAATTTAGGGATTCTTAAAGCAACACATTTGAAATTCATGCGCAATCTTTCCCACACTTTTAGCCGATTCTTTGTTTATAACCTCCTTCTTTTGGTCGGTCTTCTAAGTTGCGCTCCCGAGCCCGAGTTTGACGTTCTAATAAAGGACTTCAAATTACATAGCCCAACCAGTGCTATTCAAGGCCTGGAAACTTCGGAATACTGGATTGGGGTGAACGACGGTAGAATTGCCGAGATTATTGATATTTCACAGCATACCGTTGTGCCCAAAGGAAAGGAAGAAGTCTCCTTAAACGGCCAACACCTCTATCCCGGATTTATCGATGCCCACGGACACCTCTTTGGCTATGCACGCACATTGAGTACGGTAAATCTCGTCGGCGCATCCTCAAAGGAGGAATGTATTCAACGAATCGCTAAGTACATCGAACTCCATCCAAACGAACAATGGATCATTGGGCGAGGCTGGGACCAAAATGATTGGCCGGAAAAGTCGTTCCCTACGGCCAGCGACTTGGTGGATTTCGGAAACGTAAAGATTTACATGACCCGCATCGACGGACATGCCGCATGGGTTAACCAAGCTGTTTTGGATGAATTTGCAATCACGAATGAAACCAGCATTTCCGGTGGATCCGTAATCGATGGCATATTAATCGACAATGCAGAAACATTGATAGAAGTGCCTAATATGAGCAATCGATTTTGGCGCGCCGCGTTGCTGCAAGCACAAGATAGCTTGATAAAGTATGGCCTCACTGCGATGACAGATGCCGGTCTATCTAAAGATCAAATCCTCCTCTTGGACTCCCTTCAAGAAGAAGGCCATTTCAAATTGTTCGTGAACGCGATGATCAGCAATAACGAGGAAGACCTTCAGTACTTCGAAACCAGAGGCCCAATTGAGAAGCCACTGCTCCGGGTAAAAAGTGTCAAAGCGTATCTCGACGGCGCACTGGGTTCGCGTGGTGCACTTTTGCGCGATCCTTACCATGATTTACCGGACCATTATGGCCTGCCACTGCTCAGCCCCGAAGCGTTAGATGTATTGAGGGATCGTTGTGTTAAAAATGATTGGCAATTGTGCGTCCATGCCATTGGGGACAGCGCACATCACATTCTTTTGGAAAGTTTCCAAGACTTACCCAAAGACCAAGATCTTCGCTTCCGAGTAGAGCACGCACAAATCATGACTCCTGAAGACAGCACCTACTACACGCACCCCAACATCATTGCCTCGGTTCAGCCCACCCACGCCACGAGTGATATGTATTGGGCCGAGGAACGCTTAGGTCATGAACGTATTCATCATGCTTACAGTTATTTAAGGATCTTCAACTCCGCTGGAGACCGCGTCGCTTTTGGGACCGATTTCCCCATCGAACACATCGACCCTCTCGCCACCTTTTTTGCTGCGACTACCCGTAGAGACGCCAATAATTGGCCAGAGCAAGGATTCTTACCTGAACAAAGCGTAAGTCCTGGCATGGCCATCACCGCCATGACCCATGGCGCTGCGTATAGCGCATTCGGAGAGAATGATTATGGTACTATTGCTGTTGGCCAACGCGCGAACTTTACCGTCCTAAATACCAATCTTTGGAACGAAAGTGATGACCAACGTGCCACAACAAAAGTGGTGCGAACTATCGTTAACGGTAAATCGTTATATGTTGCCCAATAGGTAAAGTGTCAATAGGACATTTTTACTATCTTGAATCCTCGCATTTGACACTCAACAACACAAACATGAATCAACCCACAAGATTATTCGATATCCCGAGGTACCAGCTTGAGCACATTCCTATGGCGCTCTCTTTAACCTCGAAAGTAGATGGTGAATGGAAATCGTACAGCACTAAAGAATTTGTAGATGCCATTGATAAAACCAGCCGTGCACTGCTTGAGCTAGGAATCAAACATGGCGATAAAGTCGCTTTGATTTCTCATAACAATAGATGTGAGTGGAACATTATGGACCACGCACTGCTTCAAATCGGAGCTGTAGATGTACCGATCTACCCGACCATGACCGAAGATGATTACGAGTACATCTTCAATCACAGTGAAAGCATTTACTGCTTTGTCTCAAACGATGAACTCTACCAAAAGGTGAGCAACGTTATTGACAAATGCGAAAAAATGAAAAAGTGCTACACCTTTGAAAAATATGAGGGTATTCCGCACTGGTTCGAAGTTACCGACTTGGGAGCGTCTATGGATCGTCAAGCTGAGCTTGAAACAATAGCTGCAGCCGTTAAACCGGAAGATCTCGCGACCATTATTTACACTTCGGGAACCACGGGTCTTCCAAAGGGCGTTATGCTCTCACATAAAAACGTAATGTCAAATGTCATCGCAGCCACTCCTCGCATTCCTGGATTGGTTCGCGGTGAAGCCAGAGCATTGAGTTTCCTTCCGGTCTGTCACAGTTTCGAACGATTTATCCAGTACCTCTATATGTACAATGGAGCAGCCATCTATTTCGCTGAGAGCATCGAGACCATCAAGGCAGATTTGAATTTCGCGAAGCCTACCATCTTTACGGCAGTACCTAGATTGCTGGAGAAGTTCTTTGATGGCATTGTGGCAAATGGCGCAAGTGCAGGCGGATTGAAGGCGAAAATCTTCGAATGGGCGGTTAGCCTCGCCTTGCAATGGGAGCCAGAGCACGCAAATGGTGCATTCTATCACTGGAAGCTCGGCATCGCTGATAAACTAGTCTTCAGTAAAGTTCGTGCAGCCTTAGGGATGACAGAAGTTAAAGCAGTTGCCTCTGGTTCAGCAGCACTGCAGCCTCGCCTTGCCCGATTCTTCTCAGGCATGGGAGTTCCGATTCTGGAAGGGTACGGTTTGACCGAAACAGCGCCTGTAATTTCAGTAAACACAACAGCCGAACCAGGCATGATTCGAGTAGGATCTGTGGGCAAGGTGATCGATGGTGTTGAGGCGAAAATTGCTGAAGACGGTGAGATCTTAGCAAAAGGACCAAACATCATGATGGGATACTACAAACAACCAGAATTGACCGCTGAGGTGATGACCGGAGAATGGTTCCATACGGGTGATATAGGTGTGATTGAAGATGGTTTCATTAGAATCACTGACCGTAAGAAAGAAATGTTCAAGACCTCAGGTGGTAAATACATCGCGCCTCAGTTGATCGAGAACGAACTAAAAGCGTCTCACCTCATTGAGCAAAGTATGGTCATTGGTTCTAACCGTAAATTCCCTGCAGCCATTTGTATTTTGAATGAAGCGGGTGTTAAAGAATGGTGTTCTCGCCATGACATTCCATTCACTAACATTGAAGAGATGGCTCAAAACCAGCAAGTACGCGATCGCGTCTGGAAAGACGTCGAAAAAGCAAATGCAGGCTTTGGTCAATGGGAAAAAGTCAAGAAGATCATCATAGACACCGAAGAGTTCTCCGTAAACAATGGTTGTCTTACTCCAACCTTCAAGGTGAAGCGCAAGCCGATCTTAGCAAAATACGAGAAACAAATCGAAGAACTTTACGCAGAGTAAAACCATTCGAAGTGAAATAAAAATCCCCGCTCCGCGGGGATTTTTTTTGCTTCATACCTGGGTTCAGGCTACAAAAAAAAACCCGCTTCCAAAGGAAGCGGGTCAATATGATCTTTACACCGTTTAAGTTAAGCTTATAGAGCAGCAACGTGCTTAGACAAGCTTGACTTCAAGTTGGAAGCTTTCTTCTTGTGGATGATGTTGCGTTTCGCA
>CAYNLA010000081.1:0-5924 GCA_964397915.1 uncultured Polaribacter sp.
CAAACACTGGATACTTGAGCATCCTACCTATTGACCAAGGTATCGAGCACAGTGCAGGTGCATCATTTGCTCCAAACCCAATGTTCTTCGATCCTGAAAACATCGTCAAAATGGCTGTTGATGCTGGATGTAACGCGGTAGCTTCTACCTACGGTGTATTGGCAACAGTTGCACGTAAATGGGCACATAAAATTCCATTCGTGGTAAAAATCAACCACAATGAATTCTTGAGCGCTCCGAACACCTTCTACCAAAGCCCTTACGGTTCTGTAGACGAGGCTTGGAACTTGGGTGCTTGTGCAGTGGGCGCTACGATCTACTTCGGTCACCCACAATCTCGCGAGATGATCGAGCAAGTAGCTATGGCCTTCGAAAGAGCACATGAACTAGGAATGGCAACCATCCTTTGGTGTTACACTCGTAACGATGCCTTCAAAGTAGACGGGGTAGATTACCATACCTCTGCAGATTTGAGCTCTCAAGCGATCCACTTGGGTGTAACCATCCAAGCAGATATCATCAAGCAGAAATTGCCTGAGAACAATGGCGGTTACAACGCCACCGGTCATGGTAAGACACACCCTAAAGTGTACTCTGAATTGACTACGGATAACCCAATCGACTTGACTCGTTACCAAGTATTGAATAGCTACAACGGTCGCATTGGTGTGATCAACTCGGGTGGCGCTTCTACTGGAAATGACGCTAACGATTTGAGCGAAGCTGTAGCGACTGCTGTAATCAATAAGCGTGCTGGTGGTCAAGGTTTGATCCTAGGTCGTAAAGCATTCCAGAAAGAATACAAAGACGGAATCGCATTGTTACACGCTGTACAAGACGTGTACTTGAATGACGAAATTACTATCGCATAAGCGTAGGGTTTTCGAATAAACTCAAAGGGCACTCCTGCAGAAGGAGTGCCCTTTTTATCTACATTAGCAAACTGAAACTTAAATAGAGCACCATCTTATGGGTTGGTTTAAGAGAACAAAAGAGGGGATTACTACCGAAACTAAGGACAAGAAGGAAACCCCCGATGGCCTATGGCACAAGTGTCCAAAATGTAAGGTCATTGTAAGTGTAGAAGATCATCAAGCAGAACTGTGGACTTGTGGCAACTGTGGCCATCATGATCGCATTAATGCAAAAGAATACTTCCAAATACTTTTTGACGACGGCAAGTTCACCGAGCTTGACGCAAACATGCAAAGCAAGGATCCTCTCAAATTTGAGGATACTAAGCCCTATACGGACCGATTGGTCGCTGGTCAAAAAAAATCAGGTCTTAAAGACGCCATTACCACCGGTTATGGTGAGATGAATGGACGTGAAATTGTAGTAGCCTGTATGAACTTCAATTTCATCGGAGGTTCTATGGGTTCGGTAGTAGGTGAAAAAATCGCTCGCGCGATGGATCACAGTTTAAAAACTGGTGCACCTTTTATCATGATTTCAAAATCTGGCGGTGCGCGCATGATGGAAGCCGCCTTCTCTCTTATGCAGATGGCAAAGACCTCTGCAAAGATTGCTTTGTTAGACGATAAGAAGATTCCTTACATCTCATTTTTAACGGACCCAACAACGGGTGGAGTTACTGCATCTTATGCGATGCTTGGCGATATCAATATCGCTGAACCAGGAGCATTGATAGGTTTTGCAGGTCCTCGTGTCGTTAAGGAAACCATTGGTAAAGACTTACCAGAAGGATTCCAAACTTCGGAGTTTTTGTTGGAGCATGGCTTCCTCGACTTCATTGTAGAACGCAAAAACTTGAAAAACAGACTGAGTCAATACCTAGACATGGTAACGAACTAAGTTCTTCCCATTTGCATATAAAAAAAGCCGCCCGATGGGCGGCTTTTTTATTGGTTAAGACTGCTGTTCCCAACGGATGTGCCTCGAGATGTACATGATCAGTCCGAGGATTACAAAAAGACCTAAGCTGCCTGCGAGCAGTGCAAAATCTTTAAGCTGGATCAACACAAAAATGAATCCATAGAGTAAGGTCAAGACCCCTGCGACATAGGCCGCTAGTTTGGCACTGCCCAAAACGCTTTTAGAATACAAGAATTCCATAGTGATGGTCATCAACGCTGCAACAAGATAGGCCGCATTAAAACCGATGTGCTCACTAAACGAAAGCAGAAGGGTATAAAAAAGCACCAATGCCAATCCAATCAGTACATATTGCAATCCGTTTACGCTCGAACCATTGATCAACTCCGAGAAATAAAACACCATGAAAGTCAAGGCAATGATTAAAATGGCATATTTGGCAACACGATTCGTTTTGCTGTAGGTATCCACAGTGCGAACGAACTCTGTTCCAAAATAATCGGATGTAGGATTGTATTGGCGACCTATCCACCATTGAGGATAATTCCGATTCAAATGACTGACTTCCCACAACGCTGAAAACCCTTCGTCAGTGGGCTCGTATTTAGAAGTTGCGAAACTTCCCTCAAAGTTTGGCTCGGTCCAGGGAGAGTCCATTCTAAATGAGGTGTGCTTTCCTAAAGGCACTACTGAAAACCTCCGGCTACCACGCAAGGTCGTATTCAATTCAAAAGTAAGCGCGCCTTCACGGATATCAACATTCGTATGCACCCCACTGCTGCAGAGGTCAGTGGTTACTAGACCTGAGGTCATGTTCAGTGGCATTTCATTCCAATTAAAATCAAAAGTTCCTTCAACCCCCCTTAGGTCTGCTATTCCGATATTAAGTGTGACTTTATCCCATTGTATTCTATCCGGATCAACGCCCATCTGCGCCCAGTCTGGCAGTACAAATGATCCGGTGAGCCCAGCCTTACTCTTATAAACCACTGCCTCATAGATACCCAGCTTTCTAGTTTCCGGCGTTACATTAACATCTCCCATTAACGTTTCCGGTAGTACATAGGCATACTTTCGGGCATAGCTAATTTCCTCCGTACCGTCTGAATTGGTTACGGTATATGCTTCATCAAAAGGTACAGTCAAATAAGGTCCAACAAGCATTTGCTCGCCTCCCCAAACACTACTCATTTCTTGAATAGCCGAATCTTGAGTATACGCTCGTTCGGACACGAGGTTTTGAACCAATCCTGCGGGGATCAATAATAGCAACGCCAACACACCGATGGTCAGCATTTTAAACATAGGTTTTTCGGTAAATTTCATGTGGTTAAATGATTAATTAGCCATGAAACGTCTTAACAAACCATTTCATTGCCTCAGTAAAAGATAAGGTTTTGTTAAACAAAAATCCCCCTGACTAGCGCCAGGGGGATGTTCAATCTTTACCTCTATTTATTACCTTATTTCGCCTCAGCCGCGCGTGCTTCGCGCATAGGGTTTGTATTGCCATTGCGCTGCCAACGACTGGTTGCGCCTCTTGAATAAACATCAAAAGTATTTGGCTCCTTCAATGCCGGCCAGTAGTTATCTGAGCGATCCGTATCTGCCATTTCTAAGAACGGATCTAAAGTAATTTGCACTACAGGCTGCGTGAAGTTGAACCATTTCGTAAACTCATCTTCGTTTTTCAACCAAACCTCAGCAGGGACCCGTACTACCTCTTCAGTACCGTCCTCAAGGGTAAATCTCAATACTAATGGCATGATCAAACCGCCCTGATTTTCGAAAGTCAATCCGTAGAAGTGATGTCCGGCATCGAGCATTGCTGCTTCTTCTTCGCTAAGGCCATCACGGTAACGTTGGTAGGCTGCACGATCGGCTTCAGTTACTTCATATGGATTGTAGGAGTTGTAGAAGTCACGCGTTTCCGGCACCTCATCAACCATCGTGCGAAGGACACTGTTACGCGGCTTACCAATATGGGCATCTGCAGCTGTAGCCTTTGCCTCTTGGAATGGCTTTTCAACATCTGGATTCTGTGTAGACATCTTGTACCATTGTACATCTTTAAGCGCTATGTCCACATGATCAGTGGTGTAGAACCAGCCTCTCCAAAACCAATCCAAATCAACACCAGAAGCATCTTCCATGGTACGGAAGAAATCTGCCGGAGACGGATGCTTGAAGGCCCAACGACGGCTGTACTCCTTGAATGCATAGTCGAATAGCTCACGACCCATTACGGTTTCACGGAGAATATTCAATGCTGTCGCAGGCTTGCCGTAGGCATTATTACCGAATTGTAGGACAGACTCCGAATTGGTCATAATTGGCACCATTTGATCTTTAGGTCCGCTCATATATGGCACAATCTTGTGGGCCGGTCCGCGGCGTGATGGGTAGTCGTGGTCCCACTCCTGCTCCGTCAAGTACTGTACAAAGGTGTTCAAACCTTCGTCCATCCAAGTCCATTGACGCTCATCGGAGTTGATAATCATTGGGAAGAAGTTATGACCCACTTCGTGAATGATAACACCAATCATACCGTATTTCGTTCCTTCACTGTACGTGCCATCCGCTTCTGGACGACCCCCATTGAAACAAATCATTGGATATTCCATCCCAATCCATTTCGTATGCACAGAGATAGCTTTTTCATACGGGTAGTCCACTGTGAACTTGCTATATACTTTCAAGGTATGCGCCACCACGCGAGTTGAATACTGCTCCCAAAGCGGATTTCCTTCTTTTGGATAATAGCTCATGGCCATGGTGGTCTTATCACCAATCTTTACCGCCATGGCGTCCCAAATGAATTTGCGCGAAGATGCGAAGGCAAAGTCACGTACATTATCTGCTTCGAAAACCCAGGTCTTCGATGCTTCCGCTTTATCGCCTTCCGCTTGGATGGCTTCATCTTGCGTCACGATAATCACCGGATCATCGTAGCTCTTCTCAGCTTTAGCTAGACGAGCGCGCTGTGTAGAGGTCAGTACGCGAGAGGCGTTGCTCAAGGTACCTGTTGAAGCGACTACGTGATCCGAAGGAACGGTGATACTCACCTTGTAATCGCCAAAAGGCAAAGTGAACTCCCCTTGACCTAAGAATTGCTTGTTCTGCCATCCTTCCACATCATTGTACACTGCCATACGAGGGAAGAACTGAGCAATGGTGTAGAGGTAGTTGTCGTCCTCTTCAAAGTATTCGTACCCCGAACGACCACCGATGTCCATACGATCATTGATGTTGAACCACCATTTGATGTTAAAACTGAACGACTGCCCCTTTCGCAATGGCGAAGGAAGGTCGACACGCATCATTGTGTTGTTGATGGTGTAGCGCAGGTTGGAGCCTGAAGTGGTTTGCACGTAATCAATTTTAAACCCGCCATCGAAATCGTAGAACTGGTTATTTTTCAACTGATTGAATGCCGTTTGAGGCGTTCTCCCACGCTCATTGAAAATACCCCCACTCTTGATTTGCTGAGTCATACTGTTTTGAGCACGCATGTTCTGGTCCAATTGGACCCACAAATAGCGCAACTCATCCGGACTATTGTTTGTGTAAGTAATGGTTTCTTCTCCGTAGATACGTTGTGTTTCATCATCCAATGTGATGGACATGTTGTAATCCGCACGCTGCTGGTAGTATTCATGGCCTGGTGCGCCAGATGCTGTACGGTATACGTTAGGAGTAGGTAATTCTTGACCGAGTTGTCTGAATTTCGAGGTATTTACATTTTGTGCCGATAAACCAAGGGTGGTTAGGGCAACGAGCGATAGTAAAATGCGCTTCATATGTTGGGAGTTTTGCTACTAGTTAAACGGGTAATCTGTCTAAAATCATTTGTGCGCTCAAGGTTAAAATCACACCTAAAAGCATCCACTTAAGTCCTTTTTGGTTGCGCCAAATTTTTTCGACTGACCAATATACAAAAAGCAGAATCAGAACGACCAAGATTTGACCTGCTTCAATACCAAGGTTAAAGGGAATCCAAGCCCACCAAAATGAATCACTTTGGGCTATGAATTGGTAATAGGAACCAAAGCCTAAACCATGGATTAATCCAAAAATTCCGGCCATCC
>CAYNLA010000082.1:0-5830 GCA_964397915.1 uncultured Polaribacter sp.
GACACCATTACCATCAACTACCAGAATTTCATTACCGTTTATCCCTCCCCTACATCCTCATTTATTTTGGACCCTTCAACGGCCACTATCTATACCTCTAATATTGAGTTTACCGACCTTGCCGCAGCCACCACTGACCAACTCATTACAGGCATGGGCGACGGCAGTATGTACTACAACAATAGAAGCTTTGTACACGCCTATAGTGATACAGGCTGGTTCGAGGTTGAACACGTAGTCATCAACACTTTTAACTGTCCCGATACTTCAAGGGCCATGGTTCGCATTAATCCGGAAACTCTCGTTTTCATTCCAACAGCATTCACACCGAATGGTGATGGAGAGAATGAATTCTTCCGAGGCACTGCTGTGGGCATCAAAGACTATGAGTTGATCATTTTCAATAGATGGGGCGAAGTAATGTTCCAATCCTCTGATCCAACGGAAGGATGGGACGGGAATCACCCGAATGGAAAAGAAGCTGTAGAAGGTGTTTATTCTTGGAGTGTATTCGCCAAGGGTCAAAACGACGAGCCCATTTTGAAGAAAGGGCATCTTACCTTATTCCGTTAAGCTGCGTATTCACGCATTAACCAGATGTAGGCCGCTACTGCAGCGCCTATACCAAGCACCACTGATAAAAGGACATAAATCAACGCCTCTGTCGTGCGGCCTTGGTTGATCAAGCCAATGGTTTCAAAGGAGAATGTGCTGAAGGTTGACCAACCACCACAGAATCCGGTTCCAAGTAGCAATAGGTTAAACAGCTTGGTCTTGTCCTCGTACGCATCAACAATCAATACCAAAGCAAAACTTGCCAATACGTTGATCACTAAGGTCGCCCAATGACCCTGTACCCAATGATTCGCGGTAATTGCTTTTGACATGGCGAACCTCAGCACTGAGCCAGCACCTCCACCTATGAATACCGCTAAATAGGCCATAATATTCAACTCCATGTCTTTTCGATTTTGTGTAAAACGAAGCTAACGAGAAATCCCCACAAAGCACCAAAAAGCAAATCCGTCGGATAATGAACCCCTAGATGAATTCGCGAGAAACTTTGAAGGACCGCAATGATTAAAAGGACTGGAAACCAACTTTGATGCAACCATTTCCGAAACAAAAAGGCCAGCCCGAAGGCATTGGCAGCATGCGCACTAAAAAAGCCATAGGGACTGCAGTGCACCAATACACGAAGGTCTTCCAAAGTTTGACAGGGGCGAGGGCGGGCAATCCAATGCTTGAATAATTCAGCGCCTTGATCCCAAAGTAAAACACCTAGAACCACTAGGGCCAATCGCTTGACGAATACGTCCATCGCTGAGCGTCTAAACAAGCGCTCAACCATAACTACATAAAGGGGAATCCAAGTAATGGTTTTGGTTACCGCTAGCCAGAAAACATCTGTGCTGGTAGGCAACCAATGATTCAATACGTACATCGCATCTGCATCGAAGCTATGTACGAGCTCGAACATTAGGCAGGAGAATTAAGTCGCTCCCAAATCATATCCTTAAGCGGCATGATGTTCTTATTGGCAACGGATGAAATAAAGATGTGCGGTATGCCTTCAGGTAATTGCGCCTTAATCTCTTCCTGCAAATCCTCGTCGAGCATATCGCTCTTTGTAATGGCTAGAATTCTATCCTTATCTGCAAGTTCAGGATTATACTTGACCAATTCATTGAGCAAAATCTCGTATTCCTTAGCATAATCCTCTGCATCGGCAGGAACCATGAACAACAACAACGCGTTACGCTCAATATGACGCAAGAATCGGTGTCCTAACCCCTTTCCTTCGGCAGCTCCTTCAATAATTCCAGGTATATCTGCCATCACAAAAGATTTATGATCGCGGTAATTCACCATACCGAGGTTTGGCACCAAGGTGGTAAATGGGTAGTTCGCAATTTCTGGCTTGGCTGCGCTAACAACTGAAAGTAATGTACTCTTGCCAGCATTAGGGAATCCAACCAAACCAACATCAGCGAGTACTTTCAATTCAAGTATAAACCAACCTTCATTTGCTGGCTCACCGGGTTGCGCGAAACGTGGTGTTTGAAACGTAGAACTTTTAAAATGGACATTGCCTAGGCCACCTCGACCACCTTTGACTAAAACATGTTCTTCACCGTCTTCGGTAATCTCAAATAGAACCGCTCCGGTTTCTTCATCTTTAGCAACTGTACCTAACGGTACTTCGATGTATCTATCTTCTCCTTGAGCACCGGTTCGCTCTTGGGCACTACCGTTCTCGCCCGAGGCCGCTTTGATATGTTTCTGGTACTTCAAAGGAAGTAAGGTCCACATTTGTGCGTTGCCCTTGACAATGATATGGCCTCCACGACCTCCATCGCCACCATCAGGTCCCCCTTTAGATGTCATGCGGTTTCGCAATAAGTGCGTCGAGCCTCTTCCCCCACGGCCACTCTTGCAGTAAATCTTGACGTAATCTATAAAGTTGCTTCCTGACATAATGTGAAAAAGCAGCCTCCACTTAGGAAGACTGCTTTGCAAAAGTACGATTGTTATTAATAGAACCCGAAGGTCTTAAAGGGTGTCGATGATTGCGACCAATCGGTCCGTAATCTCAGCAATGGTGCCTACCCCGTTCACGCCTCTGTATTTGCCTTGACCTTCGTAGTAGTCCTTGACAGGTGCGGTTTCAGCGTTATATACGTCTATTCTGTTTTGGATGATGGCAGGATCAGCATCATCTGGTCGTCCGGAAGTTTTGGCACGCTCCGCCAATCGAAGGCGAAGTTCATCTTCAGGAACCTCTAATGCTACCATGCTTGTTATGCTAGTGCTTCGTCCTTCCAAAAAAGCATCCAGTGCTTGAGCTTGGGCATTGGTGCGCGGGAAGCCGTCGAAAATAAATCCTTTTGCTTGAGGATTTTTGTTCACCGCATCTTCTAACATAGAAATGGTCACAGAGTCTGGAACGAGTTGCCCTTTATCCATGTAGGATTTGGCCAATTGACCCAACTCCGTTTCGTTCTTGATATTGAATCTGAACAGATCGCCTGTACTCAAGTGAACCAATTCGTAACGGTCAACTAAGAAGGCACTCTGGGTTCCTTTACCTGCCCCTGGAGGGCCGAATAGGACTAGATTTAACATGTCTGTAGCGTTTTAATAAGGGCACGAAGATACCCCCTAAGCGCAGAAAATCGTAGATTCGCAGTCGAAATTCAGCAATGAATCTCATAACAACCTACACACTCTGAACATGCGCACACCGTACTGCGTCATTATGGCCGGTGGAATTGGAAGCCGATTTTGGCCTATGTCCACAGAAGAAACACCAAAACAGTTCCTCGATTTTTTAGGAACGGGTGAAAGTCTCATTCAACAAACCTACAAGCGCGTCAGACGCATTTTCGACGCTGAAAACATCCTTGTGGTTACCCATGAAAATTATGCGGCAATGACTCAGGAACACCTTCCTGAATTGCCAAGTGAAAATATCATTCTAGAACCGCTTCGCCGCAATACCGCTCCATGTATTGCCTATGCAGTATTGAAGATTAAAAAGCGAAACCCACTAGCCAACATGTTTATCACTCCTGCAGACCATTTGATTACAAATGACGCTGCTTTCGAGAAAGTCGTTCGCAAAGGACTCGAAAGAACTGCAACAAGTGATTGCTTCGTTACTATTGGGATCAAGCCACATAAACCTGAAACCGGTTATGGGTACATTCAATACGCTGAGGGTACAGAAGACGAACACGGTGCTTACCAGGTCAAAGCATTTACTGAGAAGCCTGATTTGGAGCATGCAAAGCTTTTCTTAGACAGTGGTGACTTCCTTTGGAATGCGGGTATGTTCATTTGGAATATCGATGCGGTTTCCAACGGACTCGACCAACACTTACCAGAGCTGATGACGACCCTAGGCGAAACTTGGAATGATCTTGACACCAAATACGAGAAGCAAAGCATTGAGCGTATTTATGGTGAATGTGAAAACATTTCTATTGATTATGGTTTGATGGAGCGCGCGGACCAAGTTTGCGTAATCCCCGCTGAAATGGGATGGAGTGACCTGGGAAACTGGGGCGCCATCTACGATTTAGGGAATAAAGACGAACATGGTAACGTTGTCGTTGGTGAACATACCTTAGTTCAAAATTGTACCAATTGTCTCATCGTGAACGGCAGCAAAAGTAAAGCGCTTGTAATCAACGATCTAAGCGATAAAATTGTAGTACAAACGGATCAGTGTACCTTAACTTTCCCTCAAGGTAATGATCAGGCCATCAAGCAGATTGTGAAATCTGTACGTATCGAAATTGGCGAAGACTACGTATAAAATTTGCGTAGATTTAGCTAAATCTAATTCGCATGGAGGTTTCAAATTCTTCTCAGGAGGACCGCTCGGAATCGTCTAACCCATTGTTAGGCCTTTGGCGCCAGTTCAGCAAAATCGCTTCAAGCTTTTTGGGTGAGCGTTTTTCTATAATTGATCTTGCTGATCCTACAGCCACAATTGAAGGCATCAAAAAAGATGTTGAATTTCGTGGGTTCACCCTATGGATTTTGATCTTTAGCATCATCATTGCCTCCATTGGACTGAACGTTAACTCGACCGCTGTAGTGATCGGTGCCATGTTAATTTCGCCGCTCATGGGGCCTATTATGGGAATCGGACTCAGTTTAGGCATAAATGATTTCAAACTGCTTACCAAGAGCGCGAAGAACCTTGGGGTTGCAGTAGGAATTGGACTTTTGGCTTCGTCCTTATATTTCCTGATAAGCCCTATTTCGGAGGCTTCAAACGAATTGTTCGCTCGTACAAATCCAACGCTATTGGATGTGGTAGTGGCTTTCTTTGGTGGTCTTGCCGGAATCTTGGCGGGATCGAGAAAGGAGAAATCTAATGTTATTCCTGGCGTTGCCATTGCGACTGCCCTGATGCCACCCATCTGTACGGCAGGCTACGGTTTGGCGCATGCGGAGTGGAATTACTTCTTTGGAGCATTATACCTTTTCTTGATTAATGGTGTCTTGATTGCAACCGCTACGACTGTCGTGACGCGCTACCTGCGCTTCCCCATGGTTACCATCATGGACCCTGTTCGTGCGAAAAAAACAAGCCGTTGGTTCTCAATTGCAATCGTCATCGTGATCATTCCATCCATTTGGATTTTCTATAAGACCGTGAGCAATACGCTCGCGCAAAGCAAAGTCCATGACTTCGTAGAGGCAACCGTTGTATATCCAGGCACGGAGGTGGTTAAAGAAGAAATTACATTTGACCAAGGACATCCGCAGGTGAGCCTAGTGCTCTTTGGAGAATTGATTCCGGAGAACCTCGTAGGACAATGGGAACGAGATTTCAATACCAAATTTGACGGGCACCTTGACATTATCCAAGGGGACAATGGAAACGATAACTTGCTCGAGATGAGCAAGCTCATCAACTTGTATTCTGAAGGTCGCGCTGAGACCAAAACTTACCAGGATAAAATAACCGACCTTGAGGCCCAATTATCTATGCTTGAAGGACAACTCATTCCGGCCAATCTAGCCAAGGAAATTAAGGTCAATTACCCTGAGGTACAAAGCTTAAGCATCGGTACACTCCAAGGCGGCATCACAGATTCAACATCCGGCATACGTGTTCCTGTAGCTTTTGTGCAATGGTCGCCATCGCTAAACGACAGTACTAAAACTTTAAGGTCCGCACAACTGTCCGCTTGGCTCGCCTTGAGACTGGAAGCAGATTCAGTTTTAGTGAAGTAACCCCATAAAAAACCCCGCTCGAAGCGGGGTTTTGTTTTAAATATCTAAGCTTGTGGAAATCCCTACTGCAAGTTGG
>CAYNLA010000083.1:0-5585 GCA_964397915.1 uncultured Polaribacter sp.
GCGCCGCTCACGTACCAAGGCCAAGGTTGCATAATCAAATCCATGATCAAAGTGTTAAGTTAAACGAGTTACAATCTCAGCGGTTAGGAGAGTATTAGTTTGACCACAAAAAGCCATACCCTTTCGGGCACAGCTTTTATGCGGTTTAGGTAGTATTAAAGTGTTGATGGACAAACGTAATCGGTCACATTCAATCCAGCCTCTTTGATGGCCTTGAAACCACCAGCGACATCAACCATGTTGTGGTATCCGCGTGCTTTCAAGATTGACGCTGCAATGACTGAGCGGTAACCACCGGCACAATGCACGTAGAAGGTACCTTCTTGAGGAACAGATGCCATCTGATCATTGAAGTAATCCAACTCAACATTAATTGCATCTACTACGTGCTCGCTCAAGTACTCGCCACTCTTACGAACATCAACGATGGTTGCACCTTCAATTCCTTTGAGTTCTTCTGCGGTTACTTGATCCAACGTATCGAAATCTTTTCCTGCAGCTTTCCAAGCATCAAAACCACCTTCGAGGAAACCAATCGAATTGTCGTATCCAACACGAGATAAACGTGTCACTACTTCTTCCTCGCGACCCGGCTCAGCGATGATAAGTATAGGTTGGTTGATGTCTAAGATCAACGCGCCTACCCACATTGCGAAACTACCATCGATGCCAATAAAGATAGATTGTGGAACGAAACCGTTAATGAAGGTTCCTTGGTGACGTGTATCGATAACCAATGCATCTGTTTCATTAGCTGCAGCTTCAAAAGCATCTGGAGATAGTGGACGAAGTCCTTTTTCCATTACTTTTTCTAAGCTTTCGTAACCCGTCTTGTTCATACGAACGTTTTCAGGGAAGTATGCAGGAGGAGCGCTCAATCCATCGGTTACCTCAGCAACGAATTCTTCAACGGTCATGTCCGCACGCAGGGCATAATTGGTTGCTTTCTGCTCGCCGATTGTACCCACAGTTTCTTTGCTCATGTTTTTACCACATGAAGAACCTGCACCGTGACCTGGGTATACGATTACATCGTCAGCCAATGTCATGATTTTAGTGCGCAAAGAATTGTACAACGTTGCTGCCAATTCCTCTTGAGTCATCGTAGCCGCTTTTTGCGCCAAATCTGGACGACCTACATCACCAAGGAACAGCGTATCCCCTGAGAAGATCGCGTGGTCTTTGCCACTCTCGTCTTTCAATAAGTAGGTGGTGCTTTCCATGGTATGCCCTGGAGTGTGCAATACATGAATCTCAACATCACCAACTTTCAATACCTCACCGTCAGTGGCAACATGGCAATCAAATTTTGTGTTTGCTGTAGGTCCATATACGATGGTTGCACCGGTCTTTGCAGCTAGATCTAAATGACCTGAGACAAAGTCCGCGTGGAAGTGTGTCTCAAGAATGTATTTAATTTTCACGCCATCTTTTTCTGCGCGATCAATGTAAGGACCTACTTCACGAAGTGGGTCAATGATTACAGCTTCTCCATTCGAAGCGATGTAGTATGCACCTTGTGCCAAACATCCCGTGTAAATCTGTTCTACTGTCATGATTCTGGAATTTTATGTTCTTTCTCTCTGTTATTATAGTTGCTTTGCGATGATGTATACTGCCATAAGCAATACAAACCATCCAAATCCTTTTTTCAATTTCTTTCCGTCAATAAACTTGGACAAGTAAATCCCTATAAAGATACCAACTACGGCAATTGCAGTAACCGATAAAAGTAGGGTCCAATCAATAACTAAATCTGGTCGCTGTACATCCCCAATAAAACCAATCAAGCTCTTTGCCGCAATAATCAATAGTGATGTACCAACGGCTTTCTTCATTGGAATCTTCGCGAAAAGGACCAAAGCGGGAATGATTAAAAATCCGCCACCTGCGCCCACAATTCCTGTTAAGATACCTACAACAGCACCTTCAGCGATAATAGCAGGAACATTAAATTGTGGTTCAACCTCAGCAGCTTCCTCTTCACCATCCTTGCGCTTGTTTCTGATCATGCTTACCGACGCCGCCAACATGACCAATGCAAAGAAGACCATGATGGCAATATCCTTGGTAAGCACAAAGCTTCCAACGGTCATGATTTCGTTTGGAATAGCGGGCACCAAGAAGGCACGTGTTGCATAAACCGCAATAAAGGCTGGAATGGTAAAGACCACTGCCGTTTTATAGTTCACATTACCCATTGTCGCATTGCGAACGCCACCCACCAATGCAGTGGTTCCAACGATAAACAAAGAATAAGCAGTACTCAGCTCTGCCGGAATGCCAAAAAGGTAAACGAGCACTGGTACGGTAAGAATACTTCCACCACCACCTATGAGCCCAAGTGAGATTCCGATAAAAACTGATGCTACGTAACCAATAATGTCCATACTGTCCGATTTAGTTCCTCAAAGGTCGAGAAACTAAATTCAACCGAGTGTGACTCAGCGCACACTAGAACAATATGGCTTCCATTTCTTGCTGTAACTCAAGCGCAGCCTGACCTGCGGCCTCAGCAAAATCGGCGCCGTTACTTTGATATATAATTCCTCGTGTGCTATTTACAAGCACGCCGTAGTCATCGTTTGTGGCTTTTTCAAGAACATCTTTTAACGACCCTCCTTGTGCACCAACCCCGGGTACTAAAAAGAAAGATTCTGGAGCGGCGGCACGAACACGTTCTAAGTATTCTGTTTTCGTCGCACCCAAGACAAACATTAATTGGTCCGGTGTGGCCCATTCCTGAGCCTTGCGTACCACATTCTCAAACAGGGCCACACCATTGACATCCTCGATAAACTGGAAGTCAAAAGCCCCTTGATTTGAGGTCAAGGCTAATACAATGACCCATTTGTCATCGAATTCTAAGAAAGGCGCTACACTATCCACCCCCATGTAAGGAGCAACCGTTACACTATCAAACTCAAAGGCATTGAAAAAGGCCTCTGCATACATTTTTGAAGTGTTACCAATATCTCCACGCTTTGCATCTGCGATAGTGAAGACTTCAGGATAATTTTGATTTAAGTAGTTGATGGTTTTCTCCAAGCTTTGCCAGCCCTTGACCCCATAACTCTCGTAAAACGCAATATTTGGTTTGTACGCAACTGCGTAATCCACCGTAGCATCTATAATCGCTTTATTAAAAGCAAAAATGGGGTCCGATTCCTTTAATAAGTGCGCTGGGATTTTTTTCAAATCTGTATCCAAACCAACGCATAACACGCTTCGCTTCTTCTTGATCTGTTCTACCAGTGCTGCCTTATTCATATTAATAGGTACTCCCCTCTTTTAACTTCTCCGCGTTCTCTGCCATGTGAAGTTCGTCAATAAATTTTTGAATATCCCCATTCATAACATCACCAAGATTGTAACTCGTTAAACCAATTCTATGGTCGGTCACCCTTCCTTGAGGATAATTATAGGTGCGAATCTTCGCAGAACGGTCTCCAGTGCTCACCATGGTTTTGCGCTGGGCCGCTTGTTCTTCTTGCTTTTTCTTAAACTCGAGATCATAGAGTCTTGAGCGCAAAACTTTTAATGCCTGTTCGAAGTTTTTATGCTGTGAGCGCCCGTCTTGACATTCCACAACCAATCCGGTTGGCAAGTGGGTCAAACGAACCGCACTTTCGGTCTTATTCACGTGCTGACCACCCGCACCTTGTGAACGATAGGTGTCTTTCTTCACGTCTTTCATATCAAGATCCACATCTACATCTTCAGCCTCAGGTAAGACCACTACTGATGCTGCCGAGGTGTGCACACGACCTTGACTTTCTGTTGCAGGCACGCGCTGAACTCGGTGTACTCCACTTTCATACTTCAGAATACCATAAACGCCTTCACCACTAACCTCAAAGGCAACTTCCTTGAATCCGCCGGCGGTTCCTTCGTTCACGGTAATTACTTCCATTGCCCATTTGCGCTGCTCGCAATAGCGCTGGTACATCCGGAATAGATCGCCCGCAAAAATGGCCCCTTCATCACCACCTGCACCCTGGCGAATCTCGACTAAGGCATTTTTATCGTCTTCAGGATCTCTTGGAATCAACAAAACCTTTATTTCCTCCAATAATGCCTCAAAAGCAGGCTCCAATTCATCAAGTTCCATCTTCGCCATTTCTTTGAAATCCGGGTCCGATTCTTCTCTTAAAACGGCCTTCGCTTCTGCTATACGGCTTTCCATTTCAATGAACTGCTCGCGTGCTTCCACCAAGGGCTTCAGGTTCTTATACTCCCTATTCAGCAATACATAACGCTTGCCATCCGAGATAATATCCGGTTGAATAATGAGATCGTTGACCTCATTGAATCGCTGAAATACGACGTTTAGTTTATCGAGCATTATTTGCTGTATTCAAAGGTTCCAAACTCACTGGAGATGGTCAGATGTTTGCCCGCTCGGGCTTCTACTCGGCCGACGATTTGCGCCGCCACGCCAAATGATTCCGAGATTGCGATGATCTTCTCTGCCAATTCCGGAGCTACATATAATTCCATGCGGTGGCCCATATTGAACACCTCATACATTTCCTTCCAATCGGTACCGCTTTCACCTTGGATCATCTTGAACAACGGCGGCACGGGGAACAGGTTATCTTTAATGACATGACCTTCCTCTAGGAAATGCAAAATCTTTGTTTGTGCACCACCTGAACAATGCACCATCCCGTCAATCTGGTCGCGGTATTTATCCAAAATCGCCTTAACGATCGGCGCATACGTGCGGGTAGGACTAAGCACAAGTTTACCCGCATCCAATGGTGTTTCCGTCGCTTCTGTTAAACTTTTTGATCCGGAGTAAACCAATTCTTGTGGGACTGCAGGATCAAAACTTTCAGGATATTTCGCAGCCAATTCTTTGCCAAATACATCATGGCGGGCACTGGTCAATCCATTGGAACCCATTCCACCGTTGTATTCGCTTTCATAGTTCGCTTGTCCGAAGCTCGCTAAGCCTACAATCACATTTCCTGGTTTGATATTGGCGTTATCAATTACGTCCGAGCGTTTCATGCGCGCTACTACGGTGCTATCCACAATAATCGTACGAACCAAATCACCAACGTCGGCAGTCTCCCCACCCGTGCTTAGGATGTTTACTCCAAATTTGTTGTATTCTTCTATGAGTTCCTCGGTTCCACCTATGATGGCTGCCAAAACCTCGCCAGTGATCAAACCTTTGTTGCGACCAATGGTCGAGCTCAGCATAATGTTCTCTGTCGCTCCTACACATAATAGGTCATCGATATTCATGATCAATGCGTCCTGAGCGATGCCTTTCCAAACACTTACATCACCAGTTTCCTTCCAATACATGTAGGCCAACGAACTCTTCGTTCCTGCACCATCCGCATGCATCACAAGGCAATGATCTTCACTACCGGTGAGGTAGTCCGGCACAATCTTACAAAAGGCCTTAGGAAACAAGCCCTTGTCAATATTCTTGATTGCGTTGTGTACGTCTTCTTTCTGGGCGCTAACGCCGCGACCTGCATAACGGTCCGATGATGGTGTATTCATGATGCAAAAATAAAGAGAAAGCGCGCACGGGAGACCCGTGCGCGCTTTCATTTATTCAATAA
>CAYNLA010000084.1:0-5436 GCA_964397915.1 uncultured Polaribacter sp.
TCGTCCAATAGGAGTATGGGACGGTTAGATGGGATAGCCAAAAGTAACCTAACTCGTTGGAGCATACCTGAGCTGAAGGTATCTAGGCGTTTGTTTGTATGCAGGCTAAGCCCCGCTTTTTCAATCCAGAAGGAAGACTCGAAGCTTTGAATGAAAGGGCAGAATTTCTGATGAAATTCTATCGTTTCGGATAAGGTAAACATTGGGTTAAGGCCAAGGTAGGGGGCTGCAAGTGTGCAATGTTGACCAATTTCTGTAGCCGGAATCTCAACGTTTTTGAAATGAAAAACAGGAGGGTTCTCGGTGGCTTCCAAAGCGCCACTCAGAATTTTAATCAATGTTGATTTCCCCGAGCCGTTTGATCCAAGAACTACTGTTTTGGAACCGGAATCAAATGTATGCGAGATGCCCTGCAGGATGTGCTGCTTCCCAAATTTCTTTCGAAGGTCTTTTAGGACAAGCATGGTGGATTATTTACGAATTAATCCTCGGCTACTTCCTTCAATAAAGTTCAAGATGGCAAGAACTCGGTCGTTTAAGGTAAAGCCACTGCGAATGCGCTCTGAGGCCTGTGAAATGTTCCTTCCGCTTTGGTAGATGATGCGATACAAGTCTTGAATCTCAAGAATTTCTTCGGTACTGAAGTTTCTGCGTTTTAGGCCTACGCTGTTCACGCCTGCATAGCCAATAGGTAGTCCTGCGGCTGTAATGTAAGGAGGAACATCTTTGCGTACCATTGCACCTCCGCCAATCATTGCATGCGCTCCAATCTTCACAAACTGGTGAACGGCAGAAAGTCCCGAAATAATCGCCCAATCACCAATCTCAACGTGGCCTGCAAGGGCGACGGAGTTTACAAGGATGACGTGGTTGCCTATAATGCAATCGTGCGCTATGTGCACATACGCCATGATCAAACAATCGCTTCCAATAACGGTCTTACCAAATGCTTTGGTTCCGCGATTAATAGTTACACATTCACGTATGGTCGTGCGATCGCCTATTTCAACTGTGGTGGACTCGCCGTCAAATTTCAAATCTTGAGGGATAGCGGAGATGACGGCACCGGGGAAGATGCGGCAATTGGCCCCGATTCGTGCACCGGCCATGATGGTGACATTGGGACCTATCCAAGTGTTTTCACCAATAACAACATCCTCCGAAATGGTCGTGAATGGACCTACTTCAACGCCGTCGGCCAACTTGGCGTCGGCGTGTATGGAGGACATCTGATGAATCATTATTTCGTAATCTGAGCCATTAGTTCGGCTTCGCTCACAAGCGTATCGCCAACAAAGGCTCTACCCTGCATGTGAACAATCCCACGACGAATCGGCGTGATGAGTTTAAGGTCGAAGATTAGCGTATCTCCAGGCACTACTTTCTTCTTGAACTTAACATTGTCAATCTTCATAAAGAAAGTGAGGTAATTCTCAGGGTCTGGTACAGTACTTAAAGCGAGGATACCACCACATTGAGCCATCGCTTCCACTTGAAGTACACCTGGCATTACAGGTGAGCCCGGGAAGTGACCTACGAAGAACGGCTCATTCATCGTTACAGATTTGATGCCTACAACGTGCGTATCGCTCAGTTCGATGATTTTGTCGACCAAAAGGAACGGAGAACGGTGTGGAATAAGATCCATGATCTGCTCCACGGTTTTCACCGGTTCCATGTTTGGGTCGTATTTCGGTGCCTTGGGTTTACTTTCTTCCTTTCGAATCTTATCCGCCAAAGCTTTTGTGAACTCAGCGTTGATGCCGTGTCCTGGCTTAGTCGCCATGATGCGTGCTTTCAATGGGCGGCCAATCAATGCAAGATCCCCTACTACATCGAGAAGCTTGTGACGAGCGGCTTCGTTAGAGAAACGCAACTCAACATTATTCAGGGTTCCGCGTTGGGTAACTTGGACATCATCTCTGTTAAATGCAGTCTTTAGTTTCTCAAGGGTGGAAGGCGCTATCTCTTGATCTACATAAACGATGGCGTTATTAAGATCGCCGCCTTTGATAAGGCCTTGGTCTAATAATGGCTCAAGCTCGCGCAGGAAGCTAAAAGTGCGTGCGCTGGCGATGTCTTCACCAAAGTTCACCATTTTATCTAGGTGGGCATGTTGTGGTCCGAGAACAGAACTGCCATAATCTATGAGCGCTGTTACCTCGAATTCCTCGCTTGGCAAGGCCATAATTTCGCCACCGTCCTCACTTTTGTAAGTGAAGGCTTCTTCTAGTACGTAGTAATTTTTCTCTTCCGTTTGTTCCGTAATTCCCGCCTTTTCAATCAAAGCAACTAATGGAGCAGCACTTCCGTCCAAAATTGGAACTTCGCTACCGTCTAGTTCAATGCGACAATTATCAATGCCTAATGCATAGAGGCTTGCCATGAGGTGCTCTACTGTTCCCACAGTGGCATCTCCCTTTTGAAGGATGGTTTGACGATTCGTACGGTTCACAAATTTCACCAATGCTGGTATTTCAACATTGTCGAGATCTGTACGTATGAATGTGATTCCGGTATTAACGTCACTTGGGTTGAGGGTTACGTGAACCGTTTCACCTGTGTGTAGTGCTGTTCCTTCAAATGAAATAGAAGAAGAAAGTGTTTGCTGCATCATATATTTTTATTCGCCTTGTTTCTTGAACGCTGCAAAGGATTTCAAGAAGTGTCTATGTTCTAAAGCAGGCGAGCCAAAGATAGTCTTATTCGATGGAACATCGTGCATCACGCCACTCTGGGCGTAAATTTTGACGTTATCGCCTAGTGTGAGGTGTCCGATTATTCCAACTTGTCCGCCAATCATACAATGTTTTCCTACAGTGGTAGACCCGGCGACGCCTGATTGTGCTGCCATTACGGTGTGCGCGCCTATGCGCACATTATGGGCAATCATGCATAGATTGTCAATCTTGGCACCTTCTTCAATAACGGTTTCTCCAAGTGCCGCACGGTCAACGGTGGTATTCGCTCCAATGCTCACGTTATTTTCGATGCGGACAATGCCTAACTGAGGGATTCGGTGGTAGTGTCCATTGTGATCTGGAGCGAAGCCAAAGCCTTCGGAACCGATAACAGCGCCTGACTTGATGGTAACATTATTGCCAATGATGGAGCCTTGTAAAATCTTAGCGCCATGACCGATGTAGGTGTGTTCACCGATGGAAGCACCCGCTTCAATGATCGCTCCGGCGCAAACAATGGCCGTTGGATGAACGTTTGCGTCTTTAGAAATAATGGCATCGGCACTTTGGCCTTTGGCTGGTGAAAACTTGGCTTCAATGAATCGAAGGTGTAGGGCAAAACTGAGGTAAGGATCTTTGGCACGGATGATGGTTGTGCTAGGGTTATTCAGCTCAACTTTTTCCCCTACGAAGATGGCGCCCGCCTTTGAGTCCCTGGCTTGGTCCACGTATTTTGGGTTGCTCAGAAAACTCAAATCGCTGGGACCGGCATCCTGGAGGGTAGCCACACCGTTGATGGTCTGTTCCTCTTTACCCGAAGGGCAAGTGAGTTGGAGGTTGGCACAAATAGCGCCCAAAGTCAATGCCTCGTGTTTCATAACAGGTGTTTGAGTTCTCTTGGGAAGCAAATAAAGTGCCGTTCTACCGGCTCGCTCAATGCTTTTATAGTCATTTGATCAGCTGCTTGGCTGATATCACTGATGCGACCGTCTTTATAAAGTAGATTTATATGTCCCTTTTGGTTATTGTAGGCATGGTTCTTCACCTTGGCTTCGATAAATAAGTAGGCTTCTTCACCTTGTGTAAAGTCGTATTGATCGCGAATGGCCTGCTGCAATTTCTCAACGGTTTCTTTTGGGAATGGCTCGGCTTGAATTCGAATCTTTAGCAAGTTTCTATTGGTGATGCGGCGACTTAATTGGCCCAAAATGGCATCCTCATGGGCGGTCCAATCTTTAATGGCACTCATGACGTCGAAATCATCGAGCAACAGGAATTTATCTAAAATGGCTGGGTTCTCCTCGAAGTCGTTCCAAGTGTAGTCGGCGTGTAAGAAGTGTTTGAGGGCATTGGTTCCGGGCAGTTCTACTCCCTTTTCAGCGAGGTGTTTGGCTCTTTTCAGGATGTTTACCAACATGAACTCGGCACTTAAAACTGTTTTGTGCATGTATACTTGCCAGTACATGAGTCTACGTGCCACCAAGAATTTCTCTACGCTGTATATGCCTTTAGAATCCACCACAAGTTGATCGTCCTTCACATTGAGCATGGTTAAAAGGCGTTCAGAATTCACACTGCCTTCCGTCACACCGGAATAGAATGAATCACGGCGCAGGTAGTCCAATCGATCCATGTCTAGCTGCGACGAAATGAGCTGATGCAAGAATGCTTTTGGGTGATTATTTGTGAAAATATCAATGGCGGTAGTCAGTTGACCAGAGAACATTTCATTGAGTCGTTCCATGATCTTTAGGCTCAGTGCTTCGTGGCTTACTCCCGGGATCAACGTGTGCTCCAGGGCATGGGAAAATGGACCATGGCCTATGTCGTGCAAGAGGATGGCAACTTTAACGCCGCGCTCCTCCTCCTCGGAAATCTCATGTCCTTTTTGACGCAGGGTGTAGATTGCTCGACCCATGAGGTGCATTGCGCCAATGGCATGGTGGAACCTCGTGTGGTAGGCACCCGGATATACCAAATAGGTTAAGCCCAATTGTGAGATTCGTCGCAACCGCTGGAAGTAGGGATGGTCGATCAGCTGATAAATCAGCGGATCTTGAATGGTAATAAACCCGTAGATTGGGTCGTTAATGATTTTGTTCTTATTGCTCAAAATGCTGCGTTTTGCCTAAAGCGTAAAAATAGCACAGGCGTAGGGGCGAATGCGGGTGCAAACCGCATTACTTTTAACATAGTTAAAACGAAGATTTATGCCGATTATTTTATGGGTTGATGACGAAATTGATATGCTCAAAGGGCACCTGCTTTTTTTGGAAGGCAAGGGCTACAACGTCCATACCTGTAACAATGGCAATGATGCCCTTGACCTGGTCGCTGAATCGGCTTTTGACGCGGTTTTTCTTGATGAAAACATGCCGGGTTTAAGTGGTTTAGAAACCCTGGAAAAAATCAAAGCCATTCATCCAGAATTACCGGTGGTCATGGTAACGAAAAGTGAGGAAGAGCGTATCATGGAAATGGCCATCGGCTCCAAGATCGCGGATTACTTGATTAAGCCTGTAAATCCAAATCAGATTTTGCTTGCCCTAAAGCGCATATTGGATGGAAAGGATTTAGTAACCCAGGCGAATGTTCGCGGTTACCAACAAGAGTTTGGCCGTATGACCATGGAGATGCAACAGCTGCGTTCGTGGGAGGAGTGGGCACAGTTTTACAAGAAATTATTGAGTTGGGAGATGAAGCTCGATGAGAGCCCTGAAGAAGGCTTGAAGAGCGTACTCGCCACCCAGAAGAA
>CAYNLA010000085.1:0-5322 GCA_964397915.1 uncultured Polaribacter sp.
AGTGCATCTACTTCTTTCTTGCTAATGTTCATCTGTGTACAATTAAATTTTGCAAAACCCCCTCAAAAGGGGCTGCAAAGGTAAGCAACATTTTGCCTTTTATTTGGTTTGCTTTAACGTATCGAAATGCGGGTTCTTTTCGCAAAGATTGTACCTTGGCAATTCCTATGTTTGAAAGACTTATGCAGCGCAAAAATCTCAAGTACCTCATCCCCATCGTCGTGGGGACTTTGCTCGTATTCAGCTTTAAATTATTTGGCCCTCAAGAAGAGAAAGAACAAGTCATTTTTTCTCTAGTAAGAGACGCATTGACCAACGTGCATTTGCAACCAAAAGCCGTGGACAACGAGCTTAGCGAGACTGTTTACAACAACTACCTCGAAAGCCTAGATTACAACAAGCTGTTTTTAACGCAGGAAGAGTTGGGTGAATTGGAACCCTTCAAATTGCAACTTGACGAAGCATTCAACCAGAATAACACCGCCTTTTTCGAAATAAGTTATGGACTGATCACCTCAGGTATTGAGCGTTCGAAAAGCATCTATACCGCCCTTTTGAATCAACCTTTTGACTACAACAAAGTTGAATACACTTGGACCGATGCGGAGAACAAGGAATTTGCTAAAGATGAGGCAGCGTTGGTTGAGTATTGGAGACTTCACCTGAAGTGGCGCATTATCAATCGAATCCACGAAAAAGAACAAGCGCAAGAAGACGACCTCGAAAACGGAGATGTTGAAAACGTAAAAACCTTTGACGATTTCGAAAAGGAAGCCCGTGAAAAAGAACTTGAACTTCAAGATGAATGGTATTCCGACCTTGTCGATGTGACGCGTTTGGAATGGTTTGGCATGTACATGAATGCCTATTGTGAGGTATTTGACCCTCACACCAACTACCTCGCTCCACAACAAAGCGAAAACTTCGAGATGAGCATGACCGGTCAGTTCGAAGGAATCGGTGCTCAACTCAAAAAGGAAGGAGATTACATCACCATCGAACGCATTATTGCTGGTTCTGCCTGTTGGCGTCAAGGCGATTTAGAGGCTGGAGATAAAATCATTGCTGTGGCACAAGGAGATGAAGAACCCGTTGACGTGGTAGGTTATAAAATCAGTGAAGGCATTAAACTCATCCGTGGCAAAAAAGGAACAGAAGTCCGCTTAACCGTAAAGAAAAAAGACGGCTCGCGCGCCATCATCCCAATCATTAGGGATGTGGTAGAGCTCGAAAGCACCTTTGCTCGAAGCGTCGTGCTTGATGGCTCGATTTATGACCGAAAAAATGCGGAAAACAAAGGCGCAATAGGCTCAAAGACCGGATATATTCGACTTCCGAAATTTTATGTTGATTTCTATGAAAGCACCAACCGAAACGCTGCCGAAGACATTAAAACCGAAATTGAGAAACTCAAGGCGCAAGGTGTAGACGGCATTGTCTTCGACCTTCGAAGTAATGGAGGTGGATCGCTCCAAGCTGCCATTGAAATTGCAGGTTTATTCACCGAAAAAGGCCCGATGGTCCAAGTAAAAAACTTCCAAAGTGGAACCCGCGCAAAGAGTAGCCGCGGCAATAAAATCTATTGGGATGGCCCCTTGGTAATTCTTGTAAATGAGTACAGTGCTTCGGCATCAGAAATTGTGAGTGCGGCGCTTCAAGATCGCGGTAGGGCATTGATTGTTGGCCCATCAAAATCTACATTCGGCAAGGGAACGGTTCAAAACATGTTCGACTTTGACCGTGCTGTTGGAGGCAACATGAATGCCATTAAACCACTCGGAGCTATAAAGATTACTACCGAAAAGTTCTACCGCATCAATGGGGGAACGACTCAGTTGCAAGGCGTGGTCCCAGATATTTCCTTGCCGGGTGCTTATGATCTGATTGAAATTGGCGAAAAAGAATACGACAATGCATTGGCAGTAGACTTCGTAGAAAAAGCGAATTACACCGTTCACAAAGAATGGAACAAGGCATTTGAACGCGCGAAGAAAAATGCAGCAAAACGCCTAGAATCGGAGCCTACTTATGATGCTTTTCAGGATTATGCGCAATGGATTGCTGAAGGCGATAAAGACAAGCGTATCCCATTAAAATACGATCGCTATGTAGCGTTCCAAGACTCTATCTCTGAGGCTAGCGAGGTATATAAAAACATCAACAAAGCTCCCGATAGCCTAGGCATTGTTCCCTTACCGGAGCATCTAGCTATGTTTGAATCGGATTCTGCCCAAGCGGATATTTACCAAAAATGGTATAAAAATCTTTCGCGTGATTTGATTTTGAGAGAAGGCGTTAAAGTGGTCAATGACTTGGTCAAATAATATAAAAAAGCATCCGGGACTGTGGTTCCTGGTTCTATTGGTCGTTTGTGCTGTATTCGGGCCGTGGCTTGTGCTGGATCAAAGCCCCATGGCCAACGACATGGACCTGAGTCGTGCAATGAGAGGCCCTGGAAGCTCGTCAGATATGGGCGTTCATTGGTTCGGGACAGATAAATTTGGGCGGGATCATTTTTCAAGGGTACTGCTCGGGAGTCGAATTTCCCTTTCTGTAGGAATCATCGCGGTTGGCATCAGTTTGATCATCGGGATTCCTATTGGTGCAGCTGCAGGGTACTTTGGTGGGCGATTAGACCAACTCCTCACTTGGCTTATGTCTGTTTTATGGTCCATACCAACGCTGTTATTGGTAATCGCATTGACTTTTGTTTTAGGCAAAGGGCTAACTCAAGTTTTTATCGCCGTCGGGCTAACGATGTGGGTGGAAGTTGCACGCGTTGTCCGAGGCCAATTTTTTGCGGAAAAACAAAAAGAATACGTCGAGGCCGCACGAGTTCTTGGGTTCGGCACCGGCCATATCATTTTCAAAGAAATCCTACCTAACACTTGGGGCCCTCTATTGGTCATCTGCACTACAAATTTTGCGAGTGCTTTATTGATCGAAAGTGGTTTGAGTTTTTTGGGAATTGGCGCACAACCACCCACACCATCTTGGGGCAGTATGATCCGAGACTACTATCCCTACCTTATGACGGGAAAAGCCTACTTAAGCTTGATCCCCGGCGTTTTGATTGCTTTGAGCGTACTGAGTCTAAACAGCCTAAGCAGTGCGCTTACAGTGAATGATTAACGGACTAGAGTGAAGTCGTTGCATTCAGGAACTTCAAGATTTGAAGCGCCCGCTGGAGCATGAAAATTCATCATTTCTAAGAAATACTCTCGCTCCACATTAATTGCACCAAGACTATCTAAATGGTCTGTAGGCAATTGATTATCGATGAAGGCTACTCCGATTGCATTTAGATATTGACACATACCTATGTATGCATATTTCGACGCATTTTTCTCAGTGTGAAACATGCTTTCACCTACAAAAATCCCTCCTGTCATTACCCCAAAAGTACCACCAACGAGAGCCTCGCCTTGCCATACCTCAAAGCTGTGTGCGCGACCTTGCTGATGCATTTCAGAGAAGTTTTCCAAGAACATATCTGTTATCCATGTTCCTGCTTGTCCGGGTCGAGGCATGGTGCTGCATTTCTCCAAAACTTGGTCAAATGCCGTGTTCACGCTGAAGCGCCATTTCTTTTGATTAATGTATGGGCGCATGCTTTTGGCAATCACTACTTGGTCCGTCATAGTAATGCTGCGAACCGGAGGTGAGAACCAAAAGACCACACCATCTTGGTCGAACCAAGGAAAAATCCCAAAGGGATAGAGGCGCTCATACATTTCTGGATAGAGCTCCCAAGAAAGCGCAATAAGCCCCTCTTCATTAGCGGCGTCAAGGGGATTTGGAATTTCCCAATCCCCTTGGCCAATGAAATATAAAGGGCTATTGACTGAATTCATTGTTCGATTTTAGAACGGCAGATCGTCTTCTAAAACATCCGCGGCACCTGAAGGAGCCTCAAACGGTTGGCCTTGTGGCGGCAAATCAGATGGTCCAGGACCTGCTGCTTGAACTGCATTCATTCTCCATGCCTGAAGTGTGGTGTAGTAGCGCGTATCCCCACCTTGTGGAGGTGTCCATTCACGACCACGAATATTAAATTCAACGTTGACCTCTTGTCCAACCTGAAAGTTGTTCAATATCGAAGTTTTGTCCTGTGTGAATTCAAAGCACAACGTTTGTGGATATTGCTCTTTGGTCTGAACTACGAATTCACGTTTTCTGAATCGGTCTGAGACGACCTGTTCGTCCATAATCTTTTGGATTCTGGCTTCTAATTGCATGGATTTACCCTTTTAGCGGGCCGATTTATCTATTAATAATACTTTCCAGGCTTCATGCACCTGGCCGTTGTCTAACAATTCTTTTGCCATCTCGTGCAACTGCTCGCGCAGCTCAATGCCGTCTGCAAAGTTTTGCAATATACGGCGCACATCGAAGTCATTTTTCATGGCCTCTACCTCTTCCGAAGAAGGTAAAGTGATGACTGCGCCCAACTGCCCAAGGTTGTTGCCCGTGAGGATGGTAGATCTGCGAATGACATCAGGTATTTGATCTACACCTATACCCAATGCCGGTGGGCTCAATTTGAACAGCGCATCGCCCGAAGCGCGAACCCACCAATGGCGTCCCATACGCCCTACTAGGTCAATCTCGTTTTGATCAATGCCTCCATCGTCTGCCAATACTCGGTCAGCAATGTGAATTCTTTTGATCAAACACATGACCAAATTTCCGGCACCGCCCTCTTCACCCAAGTGTAAAACGTCTCTAACCTCGCATTCTAGGCTTACAGGGCTTTCCTTTACTCGCTTGGCTTGAACCACTTCAGAATCGATTGGAGTCAAACCGCTTTTCACAAACTCGTCCACGGATGAATCGTACTCCGCAGAGCTAAGATTCACCTGTTGCGCGACATCGTAGCTCACTACGTTCACCACACACTCCTTTTGAGTCATACAGTTGTGTAATGTATCCTTCGTGGTATTGTCTCTAACCCTTCTTGCCGGCGAAAAAATCACCACGGGCGGGTTCGAAGAAAAAATATTGAAGAAGCTATATGGACTCAAATTATTGTTCCCAAACTCATCCACAGTACTTACCAAGGCAATTGGGCGAGGCCCGATAGCGCCTAGTAATTTCATGTGGCGTTCTTTGGTCGAAATGTCGTCAGGATTAAATGTCGCCATGGGGCAAATGATTTTCTACAAAGTTAATTTTTACTCGGGCCGATTCTTTTTTATTGTCAAACTAATTTTCTCTCTATATTTGCCGTCCAATTCATGCGGATGTGGTGAAATTGGTAGACACGCTAGTTTTAGGCACTAGTGCTTTATCGCGTGAAGGTTCGAGTCCTTTCATCCGCAC
>CAYNLA010000086.1:0-5320 GCA_964397915.1 uncultured Polaribacter sp.
TTTACTTTCTTTCGCGATGGTCCAAAGATACATCGACATACTGACAATTTGTCCGATTTGTAAAAATCTATTACGTAGTAATAAGGAAAAAGTTCAAACCTTGTTCATATATAAGGAGTTGCTTCCCATTAAATTTTCGTTTTTACTTTGCGGCAAAATTCAACCCTTCCCGAAATTATGGCCAACAACCTAGTTATTGTAGAGTCACCCGCAAAAGCGAAAACCATCCAAAAGTATTTGGGCGGAGATTTCACAGTTATGTCTTCATACGGTCACATTCGCGACCTGTGCGACAAGGGTATGGCAATAGATATCGAAAATGAGTTCACACCGGAGTATTGTGTTTCAAAAGACAAGAAAACTTTAGTGAAGGAACTCAAAGCGGCGGCTAAAAAGGCTGAGAAGGTTTGGCTCGCTTCGGATGAGGACCGCGAGGGAGAAGCCATTGCTTGGCACCTTAGCGAGGCTTTGGATTTGAAAGAAGAAAACACCGAACGCATTGTGTTCAACGAGATCACCAAATCGGCCATACTTCGCGCCGTTGAAAATCCACGGAAAATCAACAAGGAATTGGTGGATGCACAGCAAGCCCGTCGCGTTCTAGACCGATTAGTAGGTTATGAGCTTAGCCCTGTTTTGTGGAAAAGCATCAAGCGCGGATTAAGTGCTGGACGTGTTCAGAGTGTCGCAGTTCGATTAATCGTTGAAAAAGAGCGTGAAATAGAAGGGCATACTCCTGAAGCTGCGTACAAAATCAGTGGCATCTTCACCGACGGCAGTATTTCATTCAAGGCTGATATCAGTAATGGGTTCCCCACAATGGAGGCTGCCAAAGCCTTCTTAGAGGAATGTCAAGGAGCAAATTTCAATGTCGAAAGCGTTGAAATGCGCCCAGGTAAACGCAGCCCCGCCGCCCCATTCACGACCTCAACCCTACAACAAGAAGCAAGCCGAAAATTGGGCTACAGCGTGAGTCAGACAATGACCTTGGCACAGCGCCTCTACGAAGCAGGACACATTACCTACATGAGAACAGACAGCTTTAACTTGAGCAATGATGCCATCACAGGTATAGCTCAACACGTTGAAGCACATTTTGGACCAGAATACCATCAAGTCCGCAAATTCTCAACGAAAAGCAAAGGCGCACAGGAAGCACACGAAGCCATACGTCCAACAAACTTTAGCAAGACTCTCGCTGGTGCGGACGATCGCCAAAAAAGGCTTTACGATCTCATTTACAAGCGCACCATCGCCTCTCAAATGGCAGATGCGAAATTGGAAAATACAACGATAAAATTGGCCAATGCTAAGGCACCTCAGTCGGAGCGCTTTACCGCACGTGGTCAAGTAATCACATTCGAAGGATTCATTAAGGTCTATACAGAAGGGACGGACGATGAAAACACTGAAGCCGTTGACGGTCAATTGCCCGCTGTAAAAGAAGGGGATGTCCTTCGCTACAGTGAAATCACTGCTACCGAACGATTCTCAAAACACACTCCGCGTTACACGGAAGCATCTTTGGTTAAGAAACTAGAGGAACTGGGCATTGGACGTCCTTCGACCTACGCTCCTACCATCTCGACGATACAAAAGCGCGAATATGTAATCAAAGACAGCCTCGAGGGCAACAAGCGCGATTACAACATTCTAACCTTAAATGCTTCGGGACTCGGCCAGGAGATTGCAACTGAAAACTATGGTGCAGACAAGAATAAATTGTTCCCAACTGACATTGGCCGAGTTGTAACGGACTTCTTGACTGAGCACTACAAGCTCATCATGGATTATCAGTTCACCGCGAAAGCAGAGGCAAACTTTGACACGGTTGCTGAAGGAAAAGTGCGCTGGCAAGATGCCATCAAGGATTTTTACAGCCAATTCCATCCGCTTATCGAAAACGTACCAGAAACTGGCAAGGCAGCAAAACTACTCGGACATGAACCCGGTACAGGTGAACCTGTTTACGTGAAATTGGCGCGATACGGATTTGTTTTCCAAATCGGAGATGGCGATGAAGAGACCAAGCCGCGTTTCAAAAAGCTGCCACCAAATGTTGGATTCTACGATGCCACCCTTGAAATGGCCTTGCGAGAAGAAGTTCTTCCGCGCACCGTAGGAACCTATAAGGACATGGAAATCAAAGCAAATGTTGGTCGCTATGGCCCTTATGTAATGTGGAATAAAAAATTCTATAGCCTCACTGAAGACACTCCGGAAGAAGTAAGCTTAGACAAGGCCATACATGTCATAGAAGAAAAAGAGGCGAGTGCTGCGAACAACATAATTGCAGAGTTTACCGAAGAGCCGGTCATCCAAATCTTGAAAGGAAGGTATGGCCCTTACATTAAATCCGGAGGTAATAATTTCAAAATTCCCAAAGGCACCGAAGCGGAAAGTTTGGACCGTGCCGGTTGTGAAGAACTTATCGCCGCAGGACCAACAAAACGCCGCGCTAAGCGTAAATAACATCCTAAATTGGACGGGTAAAACACTTGCCCGTGCAATTACTTAGCCCTATTCCGGAAAGCGTTCTCAACGCACTGCCGGTACTCGACACAAATCAACTAGGCCGAGTCGTCCATAAGCACACTGAAATGGACGGATTGCCAGATTTAGACGGTATCCAAGTCGCACTCATTGGCGTCCAGGAAGATCGTCGCGCCTACAGAAACGTAGGCTGCGATGGTGCTGCGGATGCAATTCGACCTTACCTCTATCAACTCTACACAGGAAACTGGGATTTTCAAATCGCGGATCTTGGTAATCTTTACAAAGGAGAGCAACATTATGATACCATTGCCGCATTAAAAGATATTACCGAAGAATTGCTGCAACGCAATATCATTGTCATTACCATAGGAGGCTCACAAGAACTCACCTACGGCGCTTATCGAGCCTATGATAAATTAGAACAAACCGTTAATGTGGTCAGCGTTGATGCGCGCTTGGATGTTGGAGCGGAAGGTCGCGATCTCGACCATCAAAGCTATGTAAGTCATCTCGTGCTTCAAAAACCGCACAACCTCTACAATTTTACCAACCTCGGTTATCAAACCTATTTCAATAATCCCGAGGAGATCAATCTAATCGACAAACTCTTTTTCGAAGCGGTACGTTTGGGTGAAATACAAAATCAAATTGGGAAAACAGAGCCTTTTTTACGCGAAGCTGACTTAGTATCTATTGACCTTGGCGCGGTTCGACAGAGCTATAACCCCGGAACATTCTACACATCGCCACATGGGCTTTCCGGAGCAGAGTTATGCGCCATTACCCGCTATGCTGGAATGAGCGACAAACTCACTCAGCTTGGCCTTTTCGAATACAATCCGAGATTGGATCATCGCGGCCAAAGTGCACATCTGTGCGCACACGCTTTGTGGTACTTTTTTGAAGGCATTTCGCTTCGATTCGGAGATTACCCAGTGGGATCTAGAGCGGACTACCAGAAATACACGGTCATGATCGATGAAAATGACGAGGTGAATTTTTTCAAAAGTCCAAAAAGTGGACGTTGGTGGATTGAAATTCCTAAAGGCACTCCAGATCAAAACAGAACGACTTTAGTACCTTGTGCTTATGAGGATTATGAAGAAGCGCTACAAGGAACTTTACCTGCTCGGTGGTGGAAAGCGCAACAAAAAGCTTGATAACAAAAGCAACTTTGTGCGTTTCGCAATGGAATTTTTCTATCTTTAGCGGCAACTGAAAACACGTACGCGCTGAATCAGATGAAAAAAACCTGTATCGCTCTGTTCGCAATGCTCTGCACCACAGGCCTTTGGGCCCAACAAGATGTGCAGTTCACCCAATTCGCGAACAATAAGATCTTCTACAACCCGGGGGTTACCGGAGCTGGAGATGCTATATGTCTTGGAATGGCTGCCCGTCAACAGTGGGTAGGTTTTGAAAATGCTCCGAGCACTCAAAACTTTAATGCCAACATTCCTATCAACTTCTTACACGGCGGCCTAGCTGTGAATGTGACGAATGATATTATTGGATATTTCCAAGATATGACCGTGGGGTTGGGCTACGGTTACCAGATGGATCTTGCAGGGGGTTCTTTGGGATTAGGATTGCGCGTCGACCTACGTAATAAGAATGTGACCACGGGAACATGGGCACCGCCACAAACCATGAATGACCCTTCGTTGGTGGGCATAGGCAGCAGCTCAATGGCGACTGATTTAAGTTTTGGTGCATTCTACCAACACACGAATTGGTACGCTGGATTAAGCAGCACGCGCTTGTTAGAAACAAAAGATATCTTAAACGCAACAGGCGGGAGTTTTAACGCACAAATCCGAGGACAACGTCATTATTACCTCATGGGTGGATACGATATAGACCTTGGAAACGATTTTGTATTGCAGCCTGCTGTAATGGTTAAAACCGATTTTGTTACCACCCAGCTTGACCTTAATGCGGCTGCGATGTACAATAATCAAATCTGGGGCGGCGTTACCTATAGAGTACAAGATGCATTGGCGGTTATGGCGGGTTACCAGATCACAAAGGATTTACGTGCGAGTTATTCCTATGACTTGACCACATCAACCTTACGTAACTCAAGCAGTGGTTCGCATGAAGTCATGTTAACCTATTGCTTTACGATTGAAATACCGCCAAAAGAAAAAGGTAGTTACAGAAACCCTATATTTTTGTAATATAGCGGCTTGCTTAAAAAACGAATAAAGTAGAAATACATAGATTATGAAAAAGTTCCTCTTAGGGCTCACCTCAGCAGCACTTCTAGCCTCATGTGGCAGCAGTGACCATGGTGAATTGGTAGGTGTTCAAGACCGACCAACTTGGTACCCTAGCGAACCTTACGGCATGGTTTATATACCACAAGGATCATTCACTATGGGTAACCATGATGAAGACGTTCCTTATGCTTACACTGCCCCGGCAAAAGTGGTAAGCGTTGCCTCATTCTACATGGACCAAACTGAAATCACCAACAACGAATACCGTCAGTTTGTGCATTGGGTGCGTGATTCAATTGCACGCGTTCGATTAGCAGAGGGTTTTGTAGAGGACTTTGCATACATCGACTTAGGTGATATGGAAGACCCTACGTACTTCCAAGATTACGTCGCCTTGAACTACCCGGACAGTATGTTTCGACGTCTAGATTGGGACCCTTATCTCGAATGGGATAAAAACAGATACCCTGATCCAGAGTACACGGAAGTCATGGAAAGCCTTTATCTACCTCCTAGCGAGCAGTGGTTAGGATACCGTCATTTAGACACACGCCAATTGAATTACACATTCTTTTGGATTAACAAACAAAAAGCGGCCAGTC
>CAYNLA010000087.1:0-5264 GCA_964397915.1 uncultured Polaribacter sp.
GTGCCTTTTTGAGGTTTCTCTTGCGCTGTATCAGGAATGATGATTCCAGACGCAGTCGTAGTTTCCGCAGCTGCAGGTTCCACGATCACTCGATCAGCTAACGGACGAATGTTTAAATCTGCCATGATTTGAGTTATTTAATTAAGGTTTGTCGGGGTTTATATAAGGAATTTTATGCCAAAGACGTATCCGGTGTCATCCTGTCATCGCGCGGCCCCGCCGCGCGAAATTTTGGCACAAAAAGAAAGAACCCGCACGGCTGCGCCGTGCGGGTTCTTATATCTATAGGTCAAATTGACTTATTCTTGCACGCTCTCTGGCATTCCTTCTACCGGTGCATCTGCTGGAGCTGCGTCCGCTGGAGCTGCAGGCATCGCAGGCTGGAATGGCATTGCGTCTTCCACTTGCTCCTGAAGGATGGTATCTTGCTCTTCTACCGTCTCAGTGCTCACCATGTTCATGCCGATCACCAATACGAACAATGCAATCACCAAAGACCAAGTAGCCTTATCTAAGAAGTCCGTTGTCTTCTTTACGCCACCTAGCATCTGAGGGCTATCGCCACCAAAAGCAGAACTCAAACCGCCTCCTTTAGGATTTTGGACCAAAATGACCAAAACCAACAATACAGAGACCACTACAATCAGGATGGTAAACAATGCTGTCATTATTTCTTGTGTTTCTTAATTTCTCTAATTCGGTCGGCAAAGAAACTACTTTTTTCCGGGTATTTCAAACTTAAAACCTCGTAAGCGTTGATTGCCTTATCCCAAAGTCCTTGCTTGAGGTAAATCTCTGCCAATGTTTCGGTTACGAACTTGCCTTGTTCGTCCGCCATAAGGTGGAAAACATCAATTTTTCCGTCGCGCTTCGGCGCATCAAACTTTGGCAACTCGCTGATGATCGTGCGCACATCTTTCGGACCGCTATTCTTTGACTTAACTGGATTTCCTGAACTTACATCTGCATTGAGCCAGTCCATAAAGGAGGCCTTTTCACTGAAAGGCATTTCTCGCACCTCAGGAACTTCAGGTACCTCAGCATCGGTTGCTACCTCAGGCTCCGATTTTTCTTCCCAGGCAACTTCAATGGTTGGCTCTGGTGTTTCCATTGGTTCGGCTACTTTATCCTTGGTCGGGATCGGTTTTTCAACCTTAGTAACCTCCGCCTTAATTGTTTCCGACTTCGCTACAACTTCGATCGAAGGGTCCGCTGTCGCTGTGGGTTCTAGCGTTTCTTGAACAGGTTCTGATTTCACCTCAACCGGTTCAGTTTTTTCTACTACTTGAACTTCAGGATCCACAGTGGCTGGCGAAGGCGCCGATGGTGCTTTGGCCTCTTGCGTTTCTTCCCCACGCAATGCACGCGAGCGCAGAATCGCTTTTCGAACCGCTTCAGGCAAATGACTCAGATCTTCTTCTGCAACCGGCTTTGGTGTAGTTTTCGGGGTCGAAGCTGCTGATTTCACGGGCGCTGGCGGTGGGACTGGCGTCGGTGTAGGTATCGGCGTTGGCTTTGAGACCTTCGCCGCTACTTTGGCGACAGGCTTTGCTACCTCTTTCGGTTTTGTTTTCGATTCCGCGGTGATTTCGGGAGTGGAAACAGGAGGCGTTTTGGTTGCAACCTTGGCCGTTTTCGGCTTTGGCTTCTCTTCAGGTACTTGGACCTGCTCGGGGGTGGCCGATTGAGGCACCTCCATCTCTTGAGCGACTTTCATTCCCGGAATTGGCTGGTCATGCCATGCCTTAAGTGCCGCCCTATTTGGGGTAGAAATAGCAGCGCGTTTGATTTGTCCCGGAAGCAGGTAACTCTCCTTCTTTTGCAGGGCCTTCATGTAAAGCGCGTGCAATGGAGCAGCATATGGAAAATCATTCACAGCTTGACGCAGTCCAATTAGATCCTCAGAAGTGATCTGTTCAGGGTGCTTGAATAATGTGCTGATTTTCTTTGCGTTCATCTACCAGTTGGCAATGGCCTTGTTTAGGACATCCTCCCTTAATTCTTTTATTATTTCTGCCGCCAATTCATTCTCAATATCGGAAAAATTAAGGTCCGCATCGTACGGCCGATTGCGAGAGAAACGCGATTTAAAATTATTTTCCGGCTCAAGGAAGTTTTCAAACTCAACCTCAATGGCAATGGTGAATTGCATTTGTGCAACCTCACTTTGACCTCGCGCAGCTTGAGCACGTAAACTGTATTCGATAATTTGCCCTTCAATTCTCATATCCGCGGGGCCCTGGACCAATTCGAGCGGTGTTTGTTGCACAAAGATGTCCTTGATTGCCTCGGTCACCCATTGTGATGCCTCCGGATTAACGATTTGAGCATTATTGTCGAAAAAATCGACCGCCATTGTCTTAGCATCACCCACATTACCACCTGTGAAACTGTACCCCCCTTTACAAGCGGTAAGCACCAAAGCTGATGTAAGTACTAAAACCTGAAGGGTCAATCGCATCACTCGAGGTTGTATTGTTTAATCTTTCGGTACAAGGTACGCTCTGATATGCCCAATTCCTTGGCTGCAACCTTGCGTTTTCCGCCGGACTTGTCCAATGCTTTTTTTATCAGTTCTACCTCTTTATCAACTAAGCTCAAATTTTCAATTTCAATGGTGTTTTCATCGTCATTGAAATCCTCATATTGCTCTTTATCAATGAAGCTAATGTGTCCCGGTCTACCAAAATCTGGTCGCTCGTTGCTCTTTATGTCGTTTCCGATTTTAGGAAACTCCCGTTGAACGCCTTCGTACAGACTTTCACCGTTGGCAACGGCATTTTTGAGTGCATTGATCTCTGCCCGCATTTCAAAAAGCAGCTTGTACAAGGCTTCTCTCTCTTTGGCGAAATCCGCATTGCTCACACCGTCAGAAACGCGTGTATTGGCCAAAGCAGGCAGATTCGAAGCATCCACTTGAGGTAAGTAGGCTTTGAGCACGTCTTTTCCCACCAAGCGAGTTGTTTCAATAACGCTCATTTGCTCCGCTAAATTGCGCAATTGACGAATATTTCCTGGCCAGCGGTATTGCTCTAGTAATCGGACCGCCTCATCATCTAAACGCAATGGAGGCAAATGATATTTTGTGGCAAAATCAGCGGCGAACTTGCGGAATAACAAATGAATGTCCGAAGGTCGTTCACGAAGGGGAGGAAGGTGAATTTCTACCGTATTCAAGCGGTAGTAAAGGTCCTCTCTAAACTTGTTATTCTTGATGGCATTGAGCATACCAACATTGGTTGCACCTACCACACGAACATCTATCTTGTTCGCCCGAGAAGCACCTACTCGGATGAACTCACCAGTTTCCAAAACGCGAAGCAATCGCACCTGAGATGGCATTGGCAGCTCACCAACTTCGTCGAGAAAGATGGTTCCACCGTCGGCCTCTTCGAAATACCCTTTTCGAGCACCTGTCGCACCCGTAAAGGCACCTTTTTCGTGACCAAAAAGTTCGGAATCGATGGTACCTTCAGGAATGGCCCCGCAATTCACTGCGATGTATGGACCATGCTTTCGGTGGCTCAATCCGTGGATGATTTTCGGGATGGCTTCCTTACCTACTCCACTTTCCCCGGTGACCAAAACGCTAATATCCGTCGGCGCAACTTGAACGGCTTTCTGCAGCGCTCGGTCCAATAGCGGACTGACCCCTATGATCCCGAAACGTTGTTTGATGCTTTTGATATCAGACATGTATTGGATGTTCTTATTTATTCAAATACCACAGTTCCAATTAAGGTAGCCGCAGTACAAGTATCTATTTTCACTTTAACGAAGTCGCCAGGCTTGAAATCATGGCGATCAAAAACCACCACGCTGTTGCTGTCCGTACGTCCAAAAAGCTGGTCCTCTCTTTTCTTTGATGTTCCTTCAACCAAAACCTCGTAAGTATTGCCAATCATCGCTTCATGTCGAAGCAGACTGTGTTTGTTTTGGAGCTGGATGATTTCATTCAAGCGACGCTTCTTGACATCTAGCGGTATATCGTCTTCCAATTTTCGCGCTGCGAAGGTGTTGGGACGTTCGCTGTAGAAGAACATATATCCGAAATCATATTGGACATAATCCATCAGACTAAGCGTATCCGCATGATCTTCTTCCGTTTCTGTTGGGAATCCCGCAATCATATCGTGAGAAATGGCGCAACCCGGAATAATGCGACGAATACGGTCAATAAGTGCAATATATTCTGCTCTATTGTGACCACGATTCATTGCCTCAAGAATTCGAGACGAACCGCTTTGAACTGGCAGGTGAATGTATTTGCAGATGTTGTCGTATTTCGCAATCGCCTCCAATACATCGTCTTTCATGTCCTGAGGATTTGAAGTAGAGAATCGGATACGCATGTGCGGAACTGCTTCCGCCACCATCCCTAGCAAATCTGCGAAATGCACCGCACTTGCTTTGGCTAAATCCGAGGCCTTATCAAAATCCTTTTTCAATCCGCCCCCGTACCACAAATAGCTATCGACATTCTGCCCCAGAAGGGTAATCTCTTTGTAGCCGCGTTTGGACAAGTCCAATGCTTCGTCTACGATGGTTTGGGGATTTCTAGAACGCTCTCGTCCACGAGTAAAAGGAACGACACAGAACGTACACATGTTATCGCAACCACGAGTGATTGAGATAAATGCGCTAACACCATTGCCGCCCAAGCGTACCGGTTCAATATCATCGTACGTTTCCTCCTTGCTGAGAATCACGTTAACCGCCTTACGGCCGCCATCGAGTTCTTCCAAAAGATTCGGTAGATCACGGTAGGCATCTGGACCAACAACTAAGTCAACCAATTTTTCTTCTTCGAGCAACTTCCCTTTAACGCGTTCAGCCATGCATCCCAAGACCCCGATTTTCATATCTGGGTTTGTCTTTTTGTGGCCGTTGAAATGCGCCAATCGGTTACGAACGGTTTGTTCTGCCTTGTCGCGAATGGAACATGTATTCAACAAGACCAAGTCTGCTTCGGAAGCATCTTGTGTTGTAGTATACCCTTCCTTGGCCAATACAGATGCGACAATTTCGCTATCTGAGAAATTCATTTGACACCCGTAGGACTCGATGTAGAGCTTCTTGGTACCTGTTGGGTTTTTAGTTTCCACGACGGTTCCGTCGTGCTCGTGGGGGTTCTTATCGCCCTCGGCGTAGAGACCTCTTCCGCTTGCGCGTTTTGTTTTTGCTTCCATAAAAATCAATCGCTCAAAACTTTACTTTCTTTCGCGATGGTCCAAAGATACATCGACATACTGACAATTTGTCCG
>CAYNLA010000088.1:0-5255 GCA_964397915.1 uncultured Polaribacter sp.
GTCTGAACGCTATGGCTTCTTTGGGTGATTGGAAGTACTTGAACAACTTCGAAGCGGAAGTATACGATGATAACAATGCGTTGATCGGTTCAACTACGTTGTACACTGAAGGTGCTAAAGTGGGTGATGCTGCTCAAACGACTATGTTCTTGGGTGCAGATTACAAGATCGCTAAGAACTTGAGCGCTGACCTAGGTTTCCGCTACGTAGACGGCTTGTACGCTGATTACTCTATCAACAATTCAGATTTCGAAAGCCCAGACAACTTGGGTGCATTGAAATTGCCATCATACAACTTGATTGATATGGGTCTTACTTCAAGATTTGAATTGGCAGGTAACATGGCTTCATTGCGTTTGAACGTAAATAACGTATTGAACACAATGTACATCGCGGAATCGAACACTAACATCCATGCAGCTGCAGGTGATGATACTTGGAACGGTATCAGCACTGCGAACTACGTATGGATGGGATTCGGTCGTACTTGGAATGCAACATTCCGTTACAACTTCTAATCTGATCTAGATTTAGATATAGGAGCCCCGCCACTTGGCGGGGCTCTTTTTTTGCCTCATTTTTGATGTATGAATAGAGTGCTGCTTTTATTCCTCGCCACGGTCGTATTGATTGGATGTGGAGGACCTACGGAATCGGACCCGCAAGAGGTCGAAACGCCTGCTACCTTAGTTGCAGGTTCACAACAGGATGCCGTATTGGATAGCCTGAATGATATCATACGTTACGAACCCAATGATTTGGCGGCACTAGAAGCTCGAGCGGAGGAGTACTTGAAGCGTCAAAACTTGAAATATGCCGCCGCAGATGTCGCTGCGGTTTTGGAATTGGACAGCACACGAACGAAAGCCTTAGAACTTTGGGGGGATATCAGTTTTTCCACAAACCAGACGCGTCAAAGTCGTGATGCTTGGACGCGGTGTATGGAAGAGGATCCTCAGAATATTAGTTGCCGTCTCAAAATGGCCGAGCTGTACCATGTGGTGACAGAGTTTGAAAAGAGTGCAAAGCTCACGGATCGAGTATTAGAGATAGACCCTCAAAACGCCGAAGCTCATTTCCTTAAAGGATTACTTATGCGCGATGCCATAGGAGATACGACGCGTGCCTTGGAGTGGTTTCAAAAGGCCATTGACATTGATCCGGAATACATCGAAGCGTTGGACATGTGTGGGGTTTTGTACAGTGCCCTCGGAAGTCCTTTGGCCGGTGCGTATTTCAACAGATTGGTCGAATTACAGCCTCAGAATAGAATCGCGTATTACAACCGAGGAATGTTCCAATTGGGCATGAAAGAATGGAATCGTGCGTTGGAGGATTTTACAAAGTGTACCCAATTAAACCCAGATGATCTTGAGAGCTGGTTCAACCTGGGATACATTCATCTGCAATTGCAACTCTACCCTGAAGCGCGAGGATATTTTAATACGGCATTACGTATTCAACCGGTGAACCATCGAGCACTTTATGCACGAGGATATTGCAACGAATTGCTCGGGGACATTAACAATGCTGAAGCAGATTACTTAGAGGCGTTGTCGTACAATCCAGACCATCAAGGTTCAAAAGAAGGCCTTCAGCGAATGAAGATTGCCCGCGCTCAAGTAGGTCAGTAAACCAGATTTTTAAATTCGTTCGGATAGTCGGAGATTAGTCCGTCCACACCCATATCCACTAACTTTTGCATCTCTCCTAGATCGTTAACGGTCCATGGAATGACTGCTATTCTTCGGAAGTGGCACCAGGAAACCATTTCTGGGGTTACTTGCTCGAAGTTTGGGCTGTAAATATCTACAGGAAAACCAAGTTCATCCATTTGATCAGCCGGGCTCGTCTCTGCATCTTCGCTAAGTAGTGCTAGTTTGACAGGAAGGAGCGTTTTACGCATTTCTCGCAGTGCACGTGGATCGAAACTCTGTACCGTAACGTGGTTGAGAAGATCTGCCTCTGGGTATTTTTCGTGTGCCAGGCGAAGCTCCGTGGCTACAATATCAGCGAATTTGCGTGGTCCAGGATGGTAGATGTTATCTCCATTCGGGTGACTCTTAATCTCAATGTTAAAATGCGGCCAGCGCAATCCTTTGCTTTGAATGGTGGCAAAAAGTTCACGGAGCAATGGTTTATGTGCTGGGACTGCTCGTTGCTTTGGATACTCCGGATGGCCCTTGGCTCCACAATCAAATTGTGCGATACTGTCGAAGGTCATCTTGTATAAGCTAAAGGAGAACCCTTCATGAGTGGAATCGGCAACTTCACAGATGGTCTCATTAAACCAAGGCTCGTGGGAAATAATCAATTCATCATCTGCGGTTACGCATAGATCCAATTCTAGCGTTCGCACCTCTGGTATGGCCAAGGCATGCTCAAACCCAACTATTGTGTTTTCAGGATAGAGCCCCCGAGCCCCTCTGTGACCCTGTAAATCTAAGATGCGCTCAGGTTTGGTACAATTCAGCATCAAAAGAGTGGAACATAGTATTAGGAAAGAGTGTTTCATATTGTGTACTTTAATAGCCAATTGTGGCAACACCTCTAAAATACTCTCCTCATGCGACAAATGGCAATTGTAGGCCTTAGTTTTGTGACCCTTCTTACCCAATGCACTATGAGCGAAACAACTCCTCAAGGCGAACCTAAAGCCAAAGAAATTCCTTATGAAATGACCATTCACGGTGATACACGCGTGGATGAGTTTTACTGGTTGCGCGATCGCGAAAACCCAGAGGTCATTGAATACTTGAATGCGGAAAATAGTTATCGCGAAAAAATCATGATTGGTACGGAGGCGCTTCAAGAGCACCTATACCATGAGATGGTAGGTCGTATCAAAAAAGATGATAGTTCTGTGCCATATGAGTTGGACGGATATTTCTATTACACCCGATATGAAGGTGACTTAGAGTATCCACTGTACTGTCGTAAGCTAGGTTCACTTGAGGCAGAAGAGGAAATCATGCTCAATGTAAATGAGCTAGCCGAGGGCCATGACTACTACCAGGTTTCTGGCTTGAGCATGCACCCTTCGAATCAGAAAATATCTTTCGGAGTGGATACAGTCAGCCGAAGAATCTATACCATTTACACCAAGGATTTGATTACAGGCGCTATCGATCAAGTCACCGAAAACGAATGTACCGGAGGATCTACTTGGAGCGCTGACGGAAATCACTTGTTCTATACAGTGAAAGATGCAGAGACCCTTCGTAGCGACAAGATTAAGCGATGGGATGCTTTAACCGGTGTGCATGAGGTCATTTTTGAAGAGAAAGACGAAACCTTCTCCACTTTTGTATACAAAACCCGCAGCAAGGAATTTATAATCATTGGTAGCGGCTCCACGATGAGCGATGAATACCGATTCATCCCAGCTAATGATCCACTTGCAGAATTCCAAATCATTCAACCGCGTGAGCGTGGTCTAGAATACGGAGTGAGCCATTTTGGCGAGCACTTTTACATTCGAACAAACGCTGACGGCGCAACTAACTTTAAGTTGATAAAGGCCCCTGTTGCAAGCCCTTCTAAGGCGAATTGGGAAGATGTTATCGCCCACCGTGAAGAAGTCTATCTTGAATCCATGGAGCTTTTTTCGGACTATTTAGTCTTGGAAGAACGTTCAAACGGTTTAACGCAATTACGCATTCAGCCTTGGGGTGGAGACGCATACTATTTGCCATTTGAAGAAGAAGTGTATACCGCGTATTTAGGCAACAACCCTAGTTTTGATCAAGCTCACCTTCGCTACGGATATACTTCATTGACAACTCCTGGCAGCGTTATCGATTACGATTTCAGTACCGGCAAGAAAACCGTTCAGAAGCAGCAAGAAGTTGTGGGTGGCTATGATGCCTCTGAATATGAAACTAAGCGCTTATGGGCCACAGCAACTGATGGTACCAAAGTTCCGGTCTCTTTAGTATACAAGAAGAGCATGCTCCGTGAAAACGGTCCTAACCCAACATTGCTATACGGCTACGGAAGTTATGGGATTACAATAGATCCATCTTTTTCCACAGTCCGATTAAGCTTGCTCGACCGCGGCTTCGTATACGCGATTGCACACATCCGTGGTTCTCAATATATGGGACGTCCGTGGTATGAAAATGGAAAAATGTTCGATAAAAAGAACACCTTCACCGACTTTATTAATTGTGCCGAAGCGCTTATTGAGGAAGGCTATGCTACCCCAGAAACCCTTATGGCCATGGGTGGCAGCGCAGGTGGTTTGCTCATGGGTGCGGTTGTAAATGAACGTCCAGACTTGTTCCGTGGCGTTATTGCGGCTGTACCATTTGTAGACGTGGTTACGACCATGTTGGATGAAACTATTCCTCTTACCACAGGTGAATTTGATGAATGGGGGAACCCGAAAAACGAAGACAGCTACCATTATATGAAATCGTACAGTCCGTACGACAATGTCAAGGCGCAAGATTATCCTGCGATGCTCATTACCACAGGCCTTCACGACAGCCAAGTACAGTATTGGGAGCCCGCAAAATGGATTGCTCGTTTGCGTAAAACTCGCACTAATCCGGAGCAGCCATTACTCATGTATTGCAATATGGAAACGGGCCACGGTGGTGCCTCGGGCCGATTCGCTGCGCTGAAGGAAACAGCCATGGAATACGCGTTCTTCCTAGACTTAATGGGTATCAAATCATGAGCATAGTAGTTAAAGACCTCACCAAGACCTACGGGGATCAACGTGCACTCGATGGTATTTCCTTGGAACTAAAAAGTGGACAGATTACAGGTCTTCTAGGTCCCAACGGTGCGGGTAAATCTACCCTGATGAAAATCATCACGGGAGCAATCTTACCCACGGAAGGTTCAGTGACCGTCAACGGAATAGATGTTTTGGCCAACCCATTAGCGGTTCAAAAGCAGATTGGTTACTTACCTGAACACAACCCTCAATATCTTGAGTTATATGTTAAGGAGTACCTGGCCTATGTGGCATCGGTTTACAAGGCTCCAAAAACAGCAGTAGCGAAAGTCATTGAGCAAACGGTTCTAGGTCCTGAACAACATAAGAAAATAGGTGCCCTCTCCAAGGGATACCGTCAGCGCGTCGGCCTCGCTGCTGCGCTTATTCATGACCCTGCCGTTCTCATCCTTGACGAGCCTACTACGGGCCTAGACCCTGCACAATTGGTAGAAATCCGAAAGCTACTAAGAGAGGTAAGTGCCAACAAAACAGTTCTTTTTTCAACTCATATCATGCAAGAGGTGGT
>CAYNLA010000089.1:0-5172 GCA_964397915.1 uncultured Polaribacter sp.
AGCCCTTGCGGGTAATATTTACGTCCGTTGAGTACGGCATCTTCTAAGGTCAACGTGGTTTGGCCGATGCTCGAGAATCCAACGAGGACAAAGGCAAAAAGTAATGTGAACTTTTTCATTTGGGTTTATTTAGAAATATCTGAATCTATTTCGCCGTCTACTAGGCGGATGACGCGTTTAGCGTGTTGAGCAATATCTTCTTCGTGGGTTACCAAGACCACCGTATTTCCAGCGGCTTGAATGTCGTCGAAGAGCTTCATGATTTCGAGTGAAGTTTTTGAATCAAGGTTTCCAGTAGGCTCATCCGCAAGGATTAAGGCTGGATTATTAACCAATGCCCGTGCTACGGCAACACGCTGCCGCTGACCTCCGGAAAGTTGATTGGGACGGTGATCCATGCGATCGGCTAGACCAACCTGGGTAAGTACTTCAACTGCGCGTGCTTCACGCTCCTCCTTTCCTAGGCCGGCATAAATAAGCGGGAGCGCTACATTTTCTAAAGCAGTCGAACGAGGCAAAAGGTTAAAAGTCTGAAAGACAAATCCAATTTCGTGATTGCGAATCTCTGCGAGTTCGTTATCGCCCATTCGACTAACGTCATTCCCATTGAGTTCGTAGGAGCCTGAAGTAGGAGTGTCCAAGCAACCCAACAAATTCATTAAGGTCGATTTTCCTGATCCGGAGGGACCCATTAAAGCGACGTATTGATTCTTGAAAATATCGAGATCAATGCCCTTGAGCACATGAACGGTTTGCGACCCCAATTTAAAATCTCGGGTAATGCCACGAAGCTTGAGGATGGGGTGCTGTTCAATCACGGTGTAGGTCTTTGGTTTAAAATTAGTTATTCGTAATCTAACTCTGACAATTCGAGCCAGCGCATTTCTTTTTCGTCCAGTTCGTCCAAAACTTGCTGGATCTCAGCAGCGGCTTTGGCAACTTCATCGGGATCTTGATCTGAACTTTCAAAAATGGCATTGAGCGCATCGCGACGCGTTTCCAAGGCTTCAATTTCTCCTGGCAAAGCGTCCCATTCGCGCTTTTCCATGTAGCCCATTTTGGTCTTGGTCTTCTCCTTTTTAGGCGTTTCTTCTACGACCACCTTGGGTCCAGCCGTTTTGATTGCGTCGATGCGTTTTTGCTCTTCGCGCCATTCATAATAATGCCCATTGAAGTCTTTGATGCGACCTCCACCTTCAAAGACAAAGAGGTGGTCGCAAAGCTTGTCCAGAAAGTAGCGGTCGTGGCTGACCACGAGCAAACATCCTGGGAAGTCGTCGAGGAACTCCTCTAGGGCTTGAAGTGTCAAAATATCAAGGTCATTGGTCGGCTCATCCAGAATGAGGAAGTTTGGGTTCTTCATCAGGATGGTGAGCAGGTAAAGGCGTCGTTTTTCCCCGCCACTAAGGGTAGAGGCGTAGCTGTATTGTTGGTTTCCGTCGAACAGAAAGCGCTCACAGAGTTGAGATGCAGTCAGCTTCTGACCTTTGTTTAAGGTGATGTATTCGCCAATCTCTTGTACGACTTCGATGACTTTTAGGTGGTCTTTGTCTGCGATGCCTCCTTGGCTATAGTGGCCAAAGATGACCGTATCTCCGGTAATGATTTTCCCTTTCGAAGGCTCTTCCTCTCCAAGAATCATCTTAAGTAGAGTAGATTTCCCACTACCATTGGGCCCAACAATCCCTACGCGTTCTCCTTTTTTAAAGGTGTAGTTGAAGGATTCGATGAGCAGTTTATCCGGGAAGCTCTTTCCTACTTTGTGCAACTCGAGGATTTTGCCTCCGAGACGTTGACTATTGATTGCTAGACTTACTTCCCGATCATCTACGCGTTGTTTTGCCACTTTCTTAACCTCGGAAAAGCGATCTATTCGATCTCTAGACTTGCCGGTTCTTGCACTTGGAGTGCGACGCATCCAGTCAAGCTCTTTTTTGAAGAGTTGTTTCGCTTTATGCAAATTGGCCGCTTCGTTCGCTTCTCGTAATTCCTTTTGCTCTAGGAAGTAACTGTAATTTCCGTCGTATTTGAAAAAAGTATGATTGTCCAACTCATAAATAGTCCCACATACGCGCTCTAAAAAATAGCGGTCGTGAGTAATCATGAGTAAGGCACCTTTGTACCCAATCAGGTATTCCTCTAGCCATTCGATGATATCTAGGTCCAAGTGGTTGGTGGGCTCGTCCATCAAGATCAAATCCGGTTCTTCGATGAAAAGTTGAGCCATGGCCAATCGCTTGATTTCGCCACCCGAGAATTTATCAATGATGCGGTCCATTGCGGGTAAATTCATCTTGCCATGCATCTCTTGAATGCGACCTTCAACGGTCCATCCGCCTGTGGCATCTACCTTGTCGAGCGCAAGTTGCATCGCATCAGGATCTCCTCCTTCGGCAACAATTTTCTCATAATCGCGCAAGGCAGACAAACCGGGATGTTCACTTTGATAAAGCACATCGCGAACCGTTTGCCCTTGGGCAAATTCCGGGTGCTGTTCGAGGTATCGAAGTTTGATTCCGTTGCGGTAACTGATGGTCCCAGAATCTGCGATGGCTGGGTCCATCAAGGTGCGCATCAGGGTACTTTTTCCTGAGCCGTTTTTTGCGACAATAGCAATCTTTTCTCCTTCCGAAATGCCGAAGGTGATGTCTGTAAACAGCGTTTTAATCCCGTAAGATTTACTGAGCTGATGAACTGAGAGTACGTTTTTTACCTCCAAGATTTATTCTTCGCCAAGTTGAACAATCCATTCGGCAATAGTCGTTAAGTCCTCTACTGCAACAAATGACATTGATGCCATTGGCGGGTAGTCCGGCCAATTTTCGGGCTGTGGCTCTTGCATCAATCGGACCAATTCTTCTACGCCGTATTCCTTACCAGCGATATCGGTGTATGAAGGGCCAATGAGCTTTTTGTCTAAGCGGTGGCAGCCCAAGCAAGTGTTCGTCGCTAGCAGTGTTTTTATCTCGGAAGGAATATCCGTCGAACCCTTTTCCTCTGCAGGCGTTGGTACAGGTATGGTACGTTGTTCTGGCGCCTCTGGTCCGCCACATGCGGCAAGAAGAAAGAATGCCGAGAGCAACAAAAAAGTGTGACTAAAGGTGGGGCGTAGCTTCATCGTTGAAGTAATTTTGTAATGATATGACTAAGATACGCCTCAAACCTTCAGAATGGATTAAAATCCTCGTCCTCTTGGGCGTTTTCGTAGTAGGAACCTACGCTTCGTACCAAAAGTTGAAGCCGAAAAGGGTGCTGCCCATCTACAACCCGGTAGACTTGAACCCCGCCGTGGTGGACGATGACCTCGAGCGCGTGGGCCGTGGGCACCGCATCGGTGATTTTGATTTGATAGATCAATGGGGCAACAAAGCCGATTCCTCCGCCCTGCAGGGCAAGGTGTACGTGGCCGATTTCTTTTTCACCACTTGCCCAACCATCTGTATTGCGATGGGAAAGAATTTTCAAAGAATACAGGAGGCGTACAAGGACGAGCCCCGATTCAATTTGGTAAGCCATACTGTAATGCCAGAGATTGACACGGTAGAGGTGATGCATGCCTATGGTGAGCGCATGGGTGCCATCAAGGGAAAATGGCATTTATTGACCGGAGAAAAAGAGGAACTGTATCGCATGGCCCGCAGGCAATACTTTGCAGTAATGGAACAAGGAACAAGCTTCGATGAGCATGACTTCATCCACACAGAAAATGTGATTCTCGTTGATGAGAAAAAGCGCATTCGCGGCTTCTACGACGGAACGAGCGACTCACAGATGGACCTGCTCATACAGGACATTCAAATCTTGCTGGACGCTAAATAGAATCGCGTCTGAAAATCATATCGGGTGCCACTGTGGTATCCGCGCCGGGTGCTACCGGAGTCGTATCTCGAGGTATTGGAAACGCATCCAACGCACCTGATTCTTGATTAATTTCTCTTGGTTCCGCGGGTACTAGCAGTGCAGAATCGGGCAATTCAAATAATGCTTGGAAGCCGGCATAGGTAGTATCTGTAGCGGGAATCTCATACACCATATCACCACGGTGGAAGATCCAATTACGCGAAACCGCTCGACTCGTCGAATCCTGTTTTTGAGCCGTATCCTTTGGCATCCTCGTCAGCCCAGCCCAATGTTTACCAACCACCTGTCCGCCATCACTGATGTAATAGCGCGCATATTTTGTGTTGTTATACAATCTTGGACGGAAGTATCTGAAATCTTCGACCACACCATTGGTTCGGTTAAACTCGGCAACTTTGAAATTTCCTTTTTTGTAGAAATCAAGTGGCAATTGGTTGTTGTTGTACCGATCCTGAAAATCATTCTCAGCAATGTTGGCCGCACTGTCCAAACCCTGCAAGCGCAACAACACCATACGGTTGATTAAATACTGCGCATTCCCGCCATGGTGGGAGAGTAGGGCGTCTTGCGCTTTGAGTGCTTTTTCATAGTCTTTGAAAATGCGCCATTCGAGTTCGACTTGTTGTTCTGCTGTGAACGTCCAAAATTCTTTGCCGCGCTCAAAACGAAGCATGTTGGCATCGACTTGTTGCTGTGCTTTGTAGTGATTACCGCGTTCGATAGAAATTACGGCCATCATGTAGAACGGCAACTGTTTGTCGTAGAGTTCACAAAGGGTAAAATAGGTGTCGTAGGCCAAGTCCCGATCGCCCTTTTCATAGGCGATGGCGGCTTTGAACAGCAAGTATTTTTGATAATTCGGACGCATCTGAAGGCACACTTCCAAATCGGCAAGTGCAGCATCTAATCGGCCCAATTCATAGTTCGCCTCAGAACGAAAGAAATACAAGTCTTCGCGCTGCCAGCGCTTAGAAATGGCCAAATCATAATGGCGCAGTGCATCGGCGGGCTGGTGCGTCTCCAAACTCATGTACGCACGACCAATGAACACATTGTCTTGGCCGCTCAGACTTTGTCCTTTTGGCGAATATTCAATGATTTCGGCGTATTTCTTGGTATTCCATAATCTTGAAATGTAGGATTGCGAATGCCCTTGTAGCACGGCACCAAGCATGATTAGAAATAGGAGTAGCGATTTGCTTTTCATTACTTTAGGTTCAGGGGTTGTTCAAGGTCCCAATTCGCTTTGAGCTCAAAGGTTTGTTCAGGAATGATGGGTTCTCCAGGAAGATTATTGAACCAAGAGGCAGG
>CAYNLA010000090.1:0-4803 GCA_964397915.1 uncultured Polaribacter sp.
GTGCATGTTTATGATTTGCCTGAGGAAAATAAAAGCTCCAAGGTAGCCGCTGGTTTGTGGAATCCTATTGTTTTAAAACGCCTTAAAAAGGTTTGGATGGCTGATGAGATGATTGGCACGCTGCATGAGGTTTATCCTGATATGGAGAAATGGTGCGGCTTGAACTTCTTCGAGCCCATGGCCTTACGACGTGTTTTTCACAACCCTGGAGAGCAAAATCAATGGATGGAGCTGACCGATAATCCCGGTTTCAAACCATATTTAGCGGATAAGATTGAACCTACTCCATCCGGAATTATTGCAGAGCATGGTTCAGCATTAACAAAAGCGACCGGTCGTCTTCGGGTTAATGAAATGATTGCCAGTACTCATCAGTCCCTAAAAGCCTTAGATGCATTTACACAAGAGCGCTTTGATTGGAACCTTGTACAACCTCATAATGAAGGGGTGAGTTACGGTGACCTAGCCGCGCATTCAATAATTTCATGTGAAGGGATGCAATTGGCCACAGGAAAAACTCAGCATTTGGTGAACGGGTTTGCACCGGTGAAAGGGGAAGTCTTGAAAATTCAATTGGAAAAATCCTTGGGCAAGGAGTGCATTCACCAAGGGCATTTTATGCTAGGAGAAGACGGGAAAGAAGCCTCTGTGGGTGCTACTTATGCCTGGGACGGTTTCGATAAAGGGCCTACTACCGAAAAACGCGAGGAGTTGGAAGATCATATCAAAAAGGTATGGGCAGGTCCGTACGTCGTTACAGATCACTTGAGTGGTATTCGTCCTGCAACAAAGGATAGACGACCTATGGTTGGACCACACCCTGAAAGAGCCAATACTTGGATTTTCAATGGCATGGGAAGCCGTGCCGTCTTAATGGCCCCTTTTCTAGCCCAAGTATTAGCAGAGCACCTCCTCTATGGAGCCCCTCTTCTAGAAGAATGCTTGCCGAATCGATTCGCTTAAGCGTTTTTTTCTTTCTCGCTTTCCCAATCCGCTTTTGCGTCCTTATCGTATTTCACGAACAGGGAGAGCCAAGTAGTACGAGATAATCTGAACAATACAGGCGCCAGTACCACCAGCAAGGCTGCTAAGGCACCGACTGTAGGCCACATTTCCCAATGCATCCATTTCGAAAAGATAATGTATACCGCGACGAATAGCGCTACGGTATATCCATAGCTCACGTACATGGCACCATAATAGAAATTGGGCTCGGGTTCAAAGTTTTGATTGCACGAGCCGCAACGCGGATTGAAATCAGATAAGGTCTTTAGATGATAAGGGTTATTATCCGGGTAGATATCACCCTCCATGCAACGAGGACATTTATTCTTCGTAATTGCGTAAAACTTCGTGCCTTTTAACATCTTGCTATGTTGCTGATTTGTGATGTAAAAATACGATGCTACCGCGGGGCTTTTTGATACTTTTGTCACAATGGTAGTAGGATTAAGCAAAGCATCTCTTTTTTTTGGTGGCAGGGCCATCTTTAATGAAATAAGTTTCCAAATCAATCCGGGCGATCGCATTGGATTGGTAGGACGAAACGGCGCAGGTAAATCAACCTTGCTCAAATTGATCGCGGGCGATTACGCTCTAGATGAAGGCAGCAAGAACATGGCAAAAGACATGCGAATTGGGTTTCTTCGTCAGGATTTGGCAATGGACATGGAAAAAAGCATCATGGAAATTGCGCGAAGTGCCTTTGATGAAATCATGCGTATAAATGAACGCATGGAGGAAATCAACAAAGAGTTTGAGATCCGTACCGATTATGAGAGCGATTCCTACATGCGCCTCATTGAAGAGTTAAGTACATTAAGTGAACGCTTCGGTCTGTTAGGCGGTGATAACCTCGACGAAAGTGTTGAGCTCGTCTTAAAAGGGCTCGGCTTTACTCCCGATGTATTTCACAATAAGTTGAATACGTTTTCAGGAGGATGGCGTATGCGCGCTGAATTGGCTCGATTGCTTTTACAAAAACCCGATCTTTTATTACTAGATGAGCCAACCAACCACTTAGATATCGAAAGTATTATGTGGTTGGAACAGCACTTGAGTGAAAGCAATCAAACGTTGATGGTTGTAAGTCATGATAGAACTTTTCTTGACAACGTTACCACACGTACTATTGAGATAACCATGGGGAAAGCATATGACTTTAACGCCCCGTATACCAAATACTTAACCCTTCGAGCGGATTTGCGTGAGAAGCAATTGGCAACCGCTAAAAACCAAGAGCGTGAGATCAAGCAAACCGAAGAATTAATTGAACGCTTCCGAGCAAAGGCTAGTAAAGCATCCTTTGCACAAAGCTTGATTAAGAAATTGGATCGCATGGACCGCATTGAGGTTGATCAAGAAGATACCTCTACAATGCATTTTCGATTTCAGCCTGCACCCCGAAGCGGTAAAGTGGTCGCAAAGGCTGAGCGTGTGGTTAAAACCTATGGCGACAACCAAGTCCTGCGCGGTGTGGATATTGAGATTGAGCGCGGTGACCGAATGGCTTTTGTAGGGCAAAATGGTCAAGGAAAATCCACTTTAGTTAAGGCGCTATTGAAGGAAATCAAAGCAGAAGGCACTATAGAACTGGGGCATAATGTCTTGGTGGGGTACTTTGCCCAAGATCAAGCCGACGAGCTCGATGGCAATAAAACTGCCCTTCAAACCATAGAGGATGCATCTCCGGAAGAAATGCGCAAGCACGCACGCAGTATGCTTGGAGCGTTTATGTTTCGAGGCGAAGATGTCGAAAAAAAGGTTAAAGTGCTTAGTGGTGGTGAACGCGGCCGATTAGCCTTGTGTAAACTCTTGCTAAAGCCTATCAATTTCTTGGTCATGGATGAACCGACCAACCACCTTGATATGAACAGCAAGGATGTATTAAAACAGAGTCTGCATCAATTTGACGGTACCTTGCTGGTGGTGAGTCATGACCGTGAGTTCTTGGAAGGATTGGTCACCAAGACAGTGGAGTTTCGTGATCACAAGGTCAAAACCTTACTTGGAGGCATCGATTATTACTTGGAGCAACGCAAATTGGAAAATATGCGCCAAGTCGAGGCAAAGACCGCAAAAAAGGTGGAGCAGAAAGAATTGGCCCAACAGCAGGAGAGCGATCTTGATTACAAGGCCAGAAAGCAAGCTGAAAAAGATTTAAAAACCTTAACACGTAAATTGGAGCGTGTTGAAGAAGAAATTGAGAACTTAGAAGGAGAATTGGGTCAATGGGACCAGCAACTTGCCGATCCTGAGGCATGTAAGGAACTCATGACCGATCCAGATTTCTACCCCAAATACGAACAGAAAAAAGCCGTTTTAAATGGCAAAATGGAAGAATGGGAAAAAATAAATACGCAAAAAGAGCAAGTCGAGGAGCAGTTGTCCTTTGTTTGATGACCGCACAGCTTTGGGCACAACCTAAACTTGTAGTTCAAGTAGTTGTGGATCAAATGCGCGCTGAATACCTCCAACGATTTAATAGTCAATTCAGCAGTGACGGAGGATTTCGCACGCTCTTAGATAGTGGGTTTTCTTTTTCAAACACCCATTACAACTATATTCCTACCTATACCGGACCCGGTCACGCAAGTATTTCTACGGGAACAACTCCGAAATACCATGGCGTTGTTGCAAACGATTGGTGGGACAATAGAACAGCAAGCGAGGTCTATTGTGCCCAAGATGATGAGGCCATACCTGTGGGTACGGTGGAAAGCAGTAGCAAGCGTTCACCAAAAAACCTTAGAGCCCTTACTTTTTCCGATGGTATTAAACTGTATACCAATCAATTGGGCAAATCGTTCGGGGTAAGCGTCAAGGATCGCGGCGCAATTTTCCCTGCAGGGCACTTTGCTAATGGTGCATATTGGTTGGATGGCGCTTTACATTTTGTTACGTCCGATTACTACATGGATGAGCTCCCTGGTTATGTGGATAAATTCAATAAGAAGGAATTGGCCATGAGCCGCATGAAACGCGATTGGCGGCTTGAACTCTCTGAACGGAAGTATGAGCTGAGTCTAGAAGATGAAAACCCATACGAACCTAAATTGAACAACGAAAGCTCTAGTTTCCCTTACGACCTCGAGCAGTTGGTGCAACAAAAAGGATTGGGCATTCTCAAGAATACTCCAATCGGAAACGAATTGGTACTAGAGATGGCTTTAACCATCCTTAATGAGGAACGCTTGGGTAAGGACGAGTATACCGATTTCTTAGGCGTAAGCTTCTCTTCTCCAGATTATGCTGGGCATACTTGGGGGGTACGTTCAATGGAGGTTCATGACATGTATTTAAAATTGGACAATCAGCTTGGAGAACTTATACGCGCACTGGATAAACAAGTAGGACGGGATCAATACATCATTTACCTGACTGCGGATCACGGTGCCAGCGAGAACCCAAACCATTTACGCAACTATGGTTACCCGGTGCGAAACTATGCCAATGCCGATGTAGTGGCCATGATGAATGATGCTATTGAAAGTAACCTCATGGCCGGCACCAATCTTGAAAGTGCCGTCGCCCGAATTATCAATCACCATATTTATTTGAATAATTGGGCGAAACCTTGGGCCAAGGAAATTGCCTTAATAGTGGAACAATTGGATCCTTTCGTGCATGTATATACAGCAGACCAAGTGCGTCGTCCAGGTTCGGAAGAGCTCGCAGAAAAGCTCCATCAAGGGTTTCAATCTAGGTTCGCGGGAGATCTTGTTTTCCAACTGCAACCCAATTGTATTTTTTATGGTCCTACAGGCTCCACACATGGGACCGGCTACCTCTATGATACTCACG
>CAYNLA010000091.1:0-4666 GCA_964397915.1 uncultured Polaribacter sp.
AGACAGGTCAACAATTATTGTTAGGTGCCTACTCTGCATTGAACCGCCAGATTGCTAAGGGTCGTGTCAAAATGTATGCACGTCATGAAATGCAAGAGCTCGTTGTAGTCGACGGCAAAGCCCGTGGTATCATCGCGAAGAACTTGGTAACCGGTGAGTTTGAGCGTCATAGTGCACACGCGGTACTGCTTTGTACGGGTGGGTACGGTAACGTATTCTTCCTATCGACCAACGCTATGGGATCGAATGTGACTGCTGCTTGGAAAGCACACCGCAAGGGTGCATTCATGGCAAACCCATGTTTCACACAGATTCACCCGACCTGTATTCCAGTAAGTGGTGAGAACCAAAGTAAGTTGACCTTAATGTCGGAGTCATTGCGTAATGACGGTCGCATTTGGGTGCCAGCCAAAAAAGAAGATGCAGAAGCCATTCGTGCGGGTAAACTTCACCCGAACGATATTGCTGAAGAAAATAGAGATTACTACTTGGAGCGTCGATACCCTGCTTTCGGTAACCTAGTTCCTCGTGATGTTGCTTCTCGTGCAGCTAAAGAGCGTTGCGATGCCGGCTACGGTGTGAACAAAACAGGTGAAGCAGTTTACTTGGATTTTGCAGCAGCGATTATGCGATACGGTGCTGAAGAAGCACATGTTAAGGGGGTAAACAACCCATCGGATGCAGATATTAGAGCATTGGGTGAGAAGGTTGTTGAAGCCAAATATGGCAACCTTTTCCAAATGTATGAGAAGATTACTGCGTCTAATCCATACAAGGAGCCAATGAAGATTTATCCAGCGGTACACTACACAATGGGTGGCCTTTGGGTAGACTACAACTTGATGACGACTGTTCCAGGATGTTTTGCCTTAGGTGAGGCTAACTTCTCTGACCACGGTGCCAACCGTTTAGGTGCATCTGCATTGATGCAAGGTCTTGCAGACGGATACTTCGTAGCTCCATATACCGTGGGAGAATTCTTGAGTAAGGACATCCGTACCGGAAAAATCCCTACGGATTCACCGGAATTCGAAGAAGCAGAAAAAGCAGTTCGCGAACGCACGGAAAAATTCATCAATAACAACGGTACAAAATCTGTTGACTTCTTCCACAAACGTCTGGGTAAGATCATGTGGAACGAGGTAGGTATGGCGCGTAATGAAAAAGGACTGAAGCAAGCGATTGCTGATATTCAAGCATTGCGTGAAGAGTTCTACAAAGATGTGCGAGTGCTAGGTTCTGCAAATGGCATGAACCCTGAACTAGATAAAGCAGGCCGCGTAGCAGACCTCATCGAGCTAGGTGAGTTGATGGCAAAGGATGCACTAGAGCGCAACGAAAGTTGTGGCGGTCACTTCCGTGAAGAATACCAAAGTGAAGAAGGTGAAGCCCTCCGCGACGATAAGAATTTCGCTTTCGTAAGTGCATGGGAATTCACCGGCGTACCGGCAGAAGCTAAACTTCACAAAGAAGAGTTGACTTTCGAGAATGTTGAACTGAAGACACGTTCTTACAAATAATTCAGACTATGGAATTAACATTAAAGATCTGGAGACAATCAGGCCCTGAAGCAAAGGGTGAAATGAAAACGTACCCTATTTCTGGTGTAGAAGAGGACATGAGTTTCCTCGAAATGCTGGATTACCTAAATGATCAATTGATCGAGCAAGGCATTGAGCCTGTAGTGTTCGACCACGATTGTCGTGAAGGGATTTGTGGGATGTGTTCGCTCTTCATCAATGGAGAGGCACATGGACCGGGCCGTAAGGTGACCACTTGTCAATTGCACATGCGCGAGTTCAAAAGTGGTGATACCATCTACATTGAGCCGTTCCGTGCAAAGGCGTTCCCTATCATTAAAGATTTGATGGTGGATCGTTCTGCTTTTGATCGCATTCAACGTGCCGGTGGATTTATCTCAGTAAACACATCGGGTAACACGATCGATGCGAACGCTATTCCTGTACCAAAGGAAAATGCAGACAAGGCATTTGATGCTGCAACCTGTATCGGTTGTGGTGCTTGTGTTGCGACTTGTAAGAACTCTTCGGCAATGTTGTTCGCATCAGCGAAAATCAGCCAGTTCTCTTTGTTGCCACAAGGTCAGCCTGAAGCTAAAGAGCGTGTGTTGAACATGGTTCACCAAATGGACCTTGAAGGGTTCGGTAACTGTACCAACACTGGTGCATGTGAGGTGGAATGTCCAAAGGGCATTTCCCTGGAAAACATCGCACGTATGAACCGCGATTACTTGTTCGCTTCTTTGAGCAGCAACAAATAAGATTCTAAACTTAGCTGCAAGGCTAACACATCAAAAACCCCGACCGCAAGGCCGGGGTTTTTTTATGCTCTTGGTCGAACAGGGATGTATATGTCCTCTTCAGAATTTGGGTCTTCGTTTTTGTAGTTCGAACCTAATCTTTCGAAGTGTGGGCGGTCGTCCAGCTCCCATGGGCTATTCGGAAGCCATTGACTATAGATATAGCGCCACACAGTAGAGTCACTGCTCATTCCCTTGTAGTGAAATACGGCATAGGTGCCCGCTGGAATTTCTAGGTGCTCAAATCCGTCATTTGATCCGTTCACTTCCGCTCCGCCCCAATACGTAAAGCTCGGATCTGCCGTTGGGCCGAAGACCGGAATGCCTTCAAACGAGCGCAAAGAAATAAGGTCGCCATTGCAGCGGTTGCTTACTTGGGATAATTTAGGCATCACTTTGGGCCATAAGGTCCAAGGGGTGAAGGAACGCAGGGTCATGGGAGCAGACGCTCCGCAGAGTAAGGCACCCTCGAAAGTAACAATACTGGGTTCAATCATTACCCCAATATACTGCTAGTCGTTCAATTTTAGAACTGCCAAGAAAGCGCTTTGAGGAATCTCAACATTACCGAGCTGACGCATGCGCTTTTTACCAGCTTTCTGCTTCTCTAGAAGTTTACGCTTACGAGAAATGTCACCACCGTAACATTTTGCGGTTACATCTTTGCGCAGTGCACTGAGCGTTTCACGAGCGATAATTTTATTTCCAATTCCCGCCTGTATGGCAATCATGAACTGCTGCCTTGGGATGAGTTCTTTTAGTTTCGCACACATCTTTTTACCGATGTCGTATGCGTTGTCCTTATGAATCAAAGCACTCAAAGCATCCACTGGCTCACCATTGAGCATCACATCAACTTTAACGAGGACACTTTGCTTGTAGCCGATGGGGTGGTAGTCAAATGACGCGTATCCTTTAGATATCGTTTTGAGACGATCGTAGAAATCAAAAACAATCTCTGCCAATGGCATGTCAAAGCTTAACTCTACGCGATCGCTTGTTAAATATGTTTGATTGGTCAATTGGCCACGCTTACCAATACAGAGGTTCATTACCGGTCCCACAAAATCTGCGCTGGTAATGATCTGTGCTTTGATATACGGCTCTTCCATGTAATCCATCTTGGTAGGATCTGGGAAATCACTCGGGTTTTGTACCCAAATGGCAGTATCCGGCTCCTTCTTCATGTAGGCCTTGTAGCTAACGTTTGGTACCGTTGTGATTACGGTCATATTGAACTCTCGCTCAAGACGCTCTTGGATAATTTCCATGTGCAGCATTCCTAAGAAACCACATCGGAATCCAAAGCCAAGGGCAGCCGAAGTCTCCGCTTCGAAGGTTAACGAAGCATCGTTCAACTGAAGTTTTTCAAGTGAATTACGAAGTTCTTCGAACTCTTCAGTTTCTACGGGATATATACCCGCAAATACCATTGGCTTCACCTCCTCAAATCCAGCAATCGCCTCAGTGGCGGGATTTGAAACGGAAGTGATGGTATCTCCAACCTTGACTTCTTTTGCTTCTTTGATCCCTGAAATGATATATCCAACATCTCCAGTCTTGATTTCTTTGGCTGGTGATTGCTTGATCAGATTGATCCCAATCTCGTCTGCTTCGTACTGTTTGCCGGTGGCCATAAACTTCACCCGCTCGCCGCTTTTAATGCTTCCGTTCACCACCTTGAAGATGGCTTCGATGCCGCGGAATGGGTTGTAGTGGCTGTCAAAGATCAATGCTTGTAATGGGGCGTCGGGATCTCCAACGGGCGCTGGTACGCGCGCAATAATAGCATCCAAAATTTCCTGAACCCCCTGGCCAGTTTTTGCCGAGGCGTGAAGAATGTCTTCGCGGTCGCAACCAATGAGGTCGATGATTTGATCACCTACTTCTTCCGGGTTCGCGGAGGGGAGGTCAATTTTATTTAAAATCGGAATGATCTCGAGATCGTGCTCGAGGGCCAAGTACAAATTTGAGATGGTCTGTGCTTGAATACCTTGGGCTGCATCCACAATCAATAAGGCACCTTCACATGCAGCAATGGAACGTGAAACTTCATAGGAGAAATCGACGTGTCCTGGAGTATCAATGAGGTTCAACGTATACTTCGTTCCCTCTTTCTCATAGTACATCTGCACGGCATGAGACTTGATAGTGATGCCGCGCTCACGCTCAAGGTCCATGTTGTCCAAGAGCTGATCTTGTTTTTCACGGTCGGTAACGCTTTTGGTAACGTCTAACAATCGGTCCGCCAAAGTGGACTTACCGTGGTCGATGTGCGCAATGATGCAAAAGTTGCGGATGTGTTTCATATGGGGCAAAAATAAGCTATAACCCGCCTTCTCGCAC
>CAYNLA010000092.1:0-4662 GCA_964397915.1 uncultured Polaribacter sp.
TTTGACCAGCGTGAAATGCCGGTGTTTAATGCGGTTTCACTGCCGACGGGATCCTACGAGTTAGAGCTTGCTCCTGAAACAAGAACAGCTTTAGAATCTTACGAGACCAAAGGATTGCTAGTCCTTGAAAACGATTCGGTAGTGTTCGAAGAATATTGGGACGATCACAATGCCGGGACCATCAGCAACAGCTTCTCAACGGCGAAGACAGTAATCACCTTGTTGGTTCAGATTGCCATACAAGATGGGTATATAGATTCTTGGGACGACCCTATCACGAAGTATATACCTGATTATGAGATTCCTGAGGGCGTTGCGGAGCCGACTTTGCGTCATTTTAGTACCATGACTGCCGGTATGCAGATCAAAGAGAGCTACAACGATCCGTTCTCTAAAACTGCGAAGTTGTACTACGGTAAGGATGCGGAAGCAACGGCGCTTTCTGTCCCTCCGGGCAAGCACCCAACGGGTGAGGTATACGAATACCAAAGCGCGCAAACGCAGGTGCTAACAGTAGCATTAAGCCGCGCCGTGGGCGAGAGCGTTTCAAGCTATGCGAACCGCGAACTGTTTGCGAAGGTGGGTTTTGAAACGGCCGCTACTTGGCACTTGGACCGTGAGGCCGGTCTGGAGCTAGGGTTTTGTTGTCTCAACGTAAGCGTTAGAGATTTTACTAAGCTGGGCCAATTCATCTTGCACGACGGTAAAATCAATGGCCAGTCTGTGGTGGATTCTGCCTTCATCGCCATGGCATCTCAAGGGTATAAGAGCCCGTACTATGGACATAGTTTTTGGATCTACCCAGAACCGTATAACCACGTCTTTGGTTTCCGCGGAATGCTAGGACAAGATATCTTGATTGACCGTGCCCACAATCGAGTGGTCATGCGCGTAGGTCAGAAAGACGGGGGCAAGTTTAATGCAGACTTCAATAAAGTTGAAGAAGCACTTCTCAAGCAGATGGACCTTTGGAATGACTAAAGCATGGCAGGGTCCGTTGTTGAACTTTCTTCTTTAAACATCACCTTCGGAACGAAGCAAGTCCTTCGCGATTTTTCTTTGACGATAATGCCCGGCCAAACCTTAGCCGTAGTCGGCGAGAGTGGTTCCGGGAAGTCCGTTGCCGCACTTATGTCTATGGGATTGTTGGATCCGGCCGCAAAAATTGAGGCGGCAGAAGCAAAATTGCTCGGACAGGACTTAAGCGCATTGAACACTAAGGATTGGCTCGCTCTTCGCGGCAAAGATGTAGCCATGGTTTTTCAAGACCCTATGACCGCATTGCATCCTTCCATCACTATTGGCAGGCAACTCGATGAAGTTTTAGAGCAGCATACTGCGCTTTCGAAACCCCAGCGCAAGAAAAAAATCCTTGAGGCGTTAGCTGAAGTAGAAGTACCTGAGCCCGAGGTAAGCTATCAAAAATACCCACACCAGCTTAGTGGCGGTCAACGTCAGCGTATTGTCATTGCCATGGCCATGTTGCTGGATCCGAAGTTGATTATTGCGGATGAGCCTACCACCGCCCTCGACAAAGAAGTTGAGGCTGTAGTGCTGTCACTGCTCAACAAACTCGTAAAGGACCGTGGCTGCGCGCTGTGGCTCATTAGTCATGACCTCGAGGTCGTGGCGGAGCATGCCGATGAGGTGATTGTTTTGTTCCGCGGCGATACCGTTGAACGAGGTCCGGCGCGCCAAGTATTTGAGCACCCCGAGCACCCCTATACACAAGGCCTCTTGGCGTGTCGCCCGCCAAAAGACGGCCGTCCCTTTCCGCTCCCGGTCTTAAATGATTTCCTATCTGGCAATGGTGCGCCAAAAAGTGAACCATTACAGATGCCTAAAAAGACAGAAAACAAGCTGGCCATTGAAGGGCTGTCTATAGGTTTTGTCGTGAAAAAGGGATTGCGAAGCACCACCAAATGGGTAGTAAAAGACCTCGACTTAGAGCTCAAACAAGGTGAGACTTTAGGGCTCATAGGCCCTTCCGGTTCCGGTAAAAGCACCATTGGCAGGGCCATCGTAGGCTTGAATAAGCACGAGTTCGTTTCTTGGAATTATCAAGGGGATTCCTCCAAAATTCAGTTCATTTTCCAAGATCCCTATAGCGCCCTGAATAGAGCCCGTTCTGTGGGTTGGGCGTTGGACCAAGTATTGCGCAAGCACCAACCAAGTTTGGGCGCTGTAGCGCGAGGTACAACGGCCGCGGCTTTAATGGAAGAGGTTGGGCTTTCAGCGGATGACCTGAAGAAAAAACCGCATGCATTTTCAGGTGGGCAACGCCAGCGTATCGGCATTGCGCGTGCCTTAGCGGCAGATCCTGAACTGTTGATCTGTGACGAGAGTGTAAGCGCACTTGATGTTAGCGTTCAGGCTCAGGTATTAAACCTGTTGAATGGGATCAAAAAAAATCGGGGCCTGAGTATGATTTTCATCTCCCATGACCCCGATGTTGTAAGGTATATGTGTGACCGCATTATGCATTTGCAGCCCCTCGAAGCTTAGTTGTCGCGCTTCTCAAAAGTTTCGGTCTTGCGCTTGTTGTAGGCGCGAATGCCGAAGAAAATGGTGGCCACGAGCATGAAGCCCCAGATCACGGCGTGTAAGCCTAAAAACCACATCACTACGACAGTTTTACTGCAGTTCCGTAGGCCAGCATCTCTGCAGCGCCTTGCATCACCATGGAGGTGGTGAATCGCACGTTCACAATGGCATCAGCACCCATGCGCTCTGCATCTTTGATCATGCGTTGCAATGCTTGTTCGCGGCTTTGCGCTTGAAGTTTGGTGTACTCTTCAATCTCGCCACCTACGATGTTTTTAATGCCGGCGAAAATGTCTCGGCCGATATTGCGTGCACGAACGGTACTACCTCGGCAAATGCCTAGGGTTTCAGAGACTTCTTTTCCGGCGACGGTTGAGGTTGTTGAAAGGATCATAGTGTAAAATATTAGTACCCTTAAGTTAGTTAATGGATCCCAATACACGCTTCATAAATCCGTTCAAAGCGTCTTTTTTCTCTACGCCAGAGGTGATTTCTTTATTTACTTCGATGGCACCATAAAGGTTGGAAATAAGTTCGCCGATCACTTCAAGCTCTTCGTCTTTGAGGGTTGGAACATCCGCAAGAGATTCCAGTACCTCAATGGTTTCGTGGATGTAATCTTCGTCGTTCGCTTCTACGAAATTCACTAGGTGTTTAATGATGGGTATTTTCATGTTCTTTCGTTTTGTTCTACAAATGTATTCGACGAAATCTATTCGCATTAGAAATGTTGATAGATTGATACTATAAATTAATTGGTATTTGTCCGATTTTCGCACGGTCTTTGAGATAAGAAAGGCCATTGGTGTGACAAAATGTGGGTAGCATTCCAATACGTTTTGCCCTAATTTTAACCCTAACCAACACACAGGACTACAACACAGATATGAAATTGACCACTAATCGCAAACTAGCCGCACTCTTGTTCATTGCCTTTGCCGCATTGGCAAATGCGCAGATCTTGACGGTAACACCGGCCTTCCCATCACAGAATGATACGGTGACCATCATTTACGACGCCACTGAAGGCAATGCCGCCTTGACTGGAGTGGTTCCTGTGTATGCGCATGCCGGCTTGATCACCAATCAAAGTACTTCGCCCACGGATTGGAAGCACGTGCAGGGAAACTGGGGGACGCCAGATGCATCTGTTTTGATGACCAGCCTAGGAAACAACCTGCACAAGATTGAGTACCACATGCCCACCTTCTACGGCTTCGGCTCAAGTGTGGTCGTTCAGCAAATGGCATTTGTTTTTCGCAATGGCAATGGAACGATCGTAGGCCGCGATCCCAATGGCAACGATATTTATTACGACGTCTACCCGGCCAACGCAGGTTTGATTGCGAAGTTTTTGTCGCCATCGACCACCATGCTGATCAACCCGGGCGACTCCATTGAATTCATTATTGCCTCGAACCAGAAGGCGGATATGAAGGTGTACGATAATGGCACATTAGTTTTTCAGGATTCTACAAAACAAGATAACTTCTACCTGAGCAGCGCCTCGGCTGGAATTCATACCGTGGTATTGCAAGCAGATTATGGGACCTCTACGGAATATGATACGGTTCATTATGCAGTACAAGCACCGCTTCAAGTGGGCGTGATGCCAAGTGGTATGGAGCAAGGAATTAATGAGCTGAACGACACTACCGTTTTCTTTAAGCTCTATGCTCCGTTCAAAAGCCGTGTGTACTGCTTGACTTCTAACAACGACTATTTACCGGATACCATTAACGCGATGACCCGCACACCGGGTGGTGCTTGGTGGTTCTTAGAAATGAAGGTTCCTGCCGGCCAGCCGTTCACCTATCAGTACCTCATTGATGGGGAGTTGCGAGTAGCCGATCCCTTCTCCGAGCAAGTCTTAGATCCTTGGAACGACGGTTATATTCCAAGCGCTACCTATCCGAACTTACCAAGTTACCCGACCGGCAAAACCACCGGCATTGTGTCTTTGTATGAGACGGCGAAGCCTACGTATAATTGGGCAAACACCGCCTTTAACGCCCCTCCACAAGAGGAGCTACTGATTTACGAATTGCTCATTCGCGATTTCGTTTCAGAGCGTAACTACCAAACCCTTATTGATACCCTCGACTACATTGAGCGCCT
>CAYNLA010000093.1:0-4501 GCA_964397915.1 uncultured Polaribacter sp.
TATTGGGGGACCGCATACGTATGAACGCCATCAAGCACGGCAATGTGTTCATGCGTTCCCTGGCTACTAGACAGGCAAACCTAGCACTGAGTGCTCATGTTCAAAATGCCCTCGATATTTTAAAAGTGGCCGGGTTTGATTTGATCATTTTGGAAACTTCCGGGATTGGTCAAAGCGATACAGAGATTTTAGATCACAGCGATGCGAGCTTGTACGTGATGACGCCGGAATACGGCGCTGCTACGCAGCTCGAGAAGATTGACATGCTGGATTTTGCGGACCTCATCGCTTTAAACAAATTTGACAAACGCGGTGCCTTGGATGCCTTGCGTGATGTGAAGAAACAATACCAGCGCAACCACAATTTGTGGGAGGCAGATCCGGAAAGCATGCCTGTTTTTGGAACCATCGCTAGCCAGTTTAATGATCCGGGTACCAACTCGCTATATAAAGCCATTATTGAAATGTTAAATACCAAGGCCAACGCTGGCTTTGAAAGTACATTCACGATTACTGGCGAGATGAGTGAAAAGATTTTCATTATTCCTCCGAAGCGCACGCGATACTTAAGTGAGATTTCTGAAAGTCATCGAATTCACCGTGAGAAGATTTCCGCACAGATTGAGGTGGCAGACAAATTGTACGCATTGCACCGTTCCATTGAAACGCTCGATGATCAGGAACTAAAGAATCAGTTGCAAGCGAGTTTTGACCGGATCAAAATGGATTTGGATCCGCACAATTGGGAAAAACTTCAGCAATGGGAGCAAACTGTTAAGCGCTACAATGATCCTGTATATACGTTCCAAGTTCGCGGAAAAGACATCAATATAAAGACGCACAGCCAAAGCCTGTCAAATACGCAGATCCCGAAGGTAGCACTTCCGAAGTACCGTAGCTGGGGAGATATTCTGCGTTGGTTGTTATTGGAGAATGTTCCAGGTGAATACCCGTATACAGCGGGAATTTACCCGTTTAAGCGCGAAGGGGAGGATCCGACGCGCATGTTCGCTGGAGAAGGCGGGCCGGAACGAACCAACAAGCGTTTCCACTACGTGAGTTTGGGAATGCCAGCCAAAAGACTTTCAACGGCATTCGATAGTGTGACGTTGTATGGTAATGATCCCGACCGCCGTCCAGACATCTATGGTAAAATTGGTAATGCAGGGGTCAGCATCTGTTGTTTGGACGATGCGAAGAAGCTCTACAGTGGATTCCGACTTACCAACCCGACCACCTCGGTTTCAATGACCATCAATGGCCCTGCACCAATGTTGCTCGCCTATTTCATGAATGCAGCAATAGACCAAGAGTGTGAGTTGTATATAAAGGAAAACGGCCTAGAAAGTAAGGTTGAGGCCATTAAGAAGTCCAAGTATGATGACCGAGGAATTGCCCGTCCGGCTTACCAAGGGGATTTGCCAGAAGGTAATGATGGCCTTGGATTACTTCTTCTCGGGGTAACCGGTGATGAAGTGCTTGATGCCAAAACCTACGGTGAGATCAAGGCTAAGACCTTGAATACGGTTCGTGGGACGGTTCAGGCAGACATCCTCAAGGAAGATCAAGCGCAGAATACCTGTATCTTCTCCACTGAGTTTGCCTTGCGATTAATGGGGGACGTACAGAGTTACTTTATCGATTGGCAGGTACGCAACTTCTACAGTGTTAGTATTTCAGGATACCACATTGCGGAGGCTGGCGCAAATCCTATCACCCAGCTGGCCTTTACCTTGGCCAATGGATTTACCTACGTGGAGTACTACTTGAGTCGTGGAATGGACATAAACAAGTTTGCACCAAACTTGAGTTTCTTCTTCTCTAATGGAATTGACCCAGAATATGCGGTTATTGGCCGTGTTGCTCGACGTATTTGGGCCAACGCCATGAAGAATAAATATGGGGCGGATGCGCGTTCTCAGATGTTGAAGTACCATATCCAGACTTCCGGCCGCAGCTTGCACGCCCAAGAGATTGATTTCAACGATATCCGTACGACACTGCAGGCATTGTATGCGATTTACGACAACTGTAATTCGCTGCACACGAATGCCTACGACGAGGCGATCACGACGCCTACAGAGGAAAGTGTGCGCCGTGCCATGGCCATCCAGTTGATTATCAATAAGGAATTGGGCTTGGCGAAGAATGAGAATCCTATTCAGGGAGCGTTTATTATCGAAGAGTTGACGGATCTTGTTGAGTCCGCAGTACTCTTAGAGTTTGATCGTATCACCGAGCGCGGTGGTGTGTTGGGTGCGATGGAGACCATGTACCAGCGCGGTAAGATTCAAGAGGAGAGCCTGCACTATGAGATGCTCAAGCATACGGGAGAGTTCCCGATTATTGGAGTGAATACATTCTTGAATAAAAAAGGATCTCCGACCATCGTTCCTGCCGAGGTGATAAGAGCGACCGTAGAAGAGAAGGAATACCAGATTACAATGCTCGAAGCGCTGCATAAAGCTAAAATTGATCATTGGCAGGAGGGACTTGAAAAGCTACAATTGGCGGCCATTCAAAACGACAATATTTTCGAAGTTTTGATGGAGGCGGCGAAGCATTGTTCACTGGGACAGATTACCAATGCATTGTTCGAAGTTGGCGGACAGTATAGAAGAAATATGTAAATGAAATTACTCTCGTTTAATGTCAATGGCGTACGCGCTGCTGCTGGAAAAACTTTAATTGAAGACCTGCACGAATTGGACTGCGATGTCGTGGGATTGCAGGAGACCAAGGCCACACCGGAACAGGTGGCTGAAGCCTTGGCGGAGTTGAAAGGCTATCATATCTATGCGTTTAGCGCGGAGAAGAAGGGCTACAGCGGTACGGCGATTCTATCGAAAGTAGAGCCGTTGTCAGTGAAGATGGGTATTGGCATTGCCGAGCACGATAACGAAGGTCGTGCCATTACGGCGGAATACGAGGATTTCTACTACGTGACCACCTATGTCCCAAATTCAAGTTCAGGACTCAAGCGTTTGGATTACCGCACCCAGGAATGGGACGTGGCATTCTTAGCGTACCTAAAGAAGTTAGAGGAGAAAAAGCCTGTGGTAGTTTGTGGCGATTTGAATGTGGCACACCAGGAAATAGACTTGAAGAATCCAAAATCGAATTACAACAAGACTCCTGGTTATACACAAGCGGAAATCGACGGTATGACAACGATGATTGAAGCCGGTTTTGTGGATACGTTTCGTTCGTTGTATCCGGATACGGTGAAGTACAGCTGGTGGAGCTACCGCGGAGGCTCTCGTGGAAAGAACGTGGGGTGGCGTTTGGATTACTTCATGGTCAGTGCAGGATTCATGGACCGTGTGCAGGATTCACAGATCTTGAACGAGGTGATGGGTAGCGACCACTGTCCCGTAATGCTCGTCTTGAAGTAGGTCTTATCGCAGGCTGAACTTTGCGCTTCCTGCCTCGCAGGTGAATAGATAAGTGCCCTTGCTCATCTCATGGTCGAGTGATAGCTCACTGGTCCCATTTGTATGGTCTAAGGAACCATGATCTACCAACTTGCCACTCATGTCGCTGATTTCGTATTGCAACTGAGTTGAGCCAAGATTGGTTTCAATTTTTAATCGTCCCTCGCTGGGGTTTGGGTAAAGCTTTAAGCCATTTCCATTTTGCTCTTCCATTCCAATGTTCGACGAATTCATGATGAAGTAGTAGCGCGCTAAATGCTGAGGCGTGAAAGTGAGGTTGCCAATTCCGAAGTTTCCTAAGGTTTGATTGTTCACATTACTCATCACAGAACCTGTCATCCAGCTCATAAACGGGCTTTCACCTACGGTCATTTTATTTCCAGGTTGACCACTCAGATCACTATCAAGGCCTCCATTGCTTGCATTGGTGTTGTACTGAAGGGTAACCTCGAAAGGAAGAGCAGTATTCAACGAAACCGGTGGATCATGCGCGCCTTCGTAACCGATGAAGTAGACATGGTCCTTACTAGTAATGATGCCATCGGGGTGCATTCCTTCCACGATATGGTGCCAAACATAAAAGGTACCATGAAGTCCATTATTCGAAGATGAAGGGGTGATTTTTACACCAGTTCTTGGCAGGGTGGTGGTGCCGTTCAAATCTGACCATTTGAAGGAATCGTATACCGAGGTCCCCAGACTTTCGGCACTATCATTCACGGAAATCCAATAATCACTTCCTGCGCCAAGGTCAACCTGACCTGTATAATAAGTGCCATTGGTAGAAGTGGCCGGAAAATTCTCAGAAGTGCCAAGGCTCACCTTACCGAGGTAGCCGTTGTTGTAGCTGTGTTTATAGATGTTGACCGGGGTGGTGTTTTGAGAAGGGCCATAAGTGCTGGGTAGATGGGCTGAGAGGTGGTGTAGTCGAACGCTTTTTTGGTTGGAGGCCCAATTCGCATTATTCCCATAGGTGAGCTCTGCATGTACCCCGTGATAGCCAGGATTGTATATCCAATCGTTCCAAAAATCGTCCAAATCTACCCCCGTGGAATTCTCAAAGGACT
>CAYNLA010000094.1:0-4466 GCA_964397915.1 uncultured Polaribacter sp.
CCGACCTCGGAGCGCATACCGTGATGTTGATAGGTACTGATGGCAACCAAAGCGACACCGCTTATGCAACAGTAACCATCATTGATACCCTCGGCCCCGAGATGGTGTGTAGCGGTGATACTACCCTTTATGTGGGCGCAGATACCTCAGGCGTGAACTACAGCTGGGCAGCCGCAAGTTTGTACGATGCTTGTGGTTTAGATACATCATTTGTGAGTGATACAAGCGGTACTTGGTTCGGTATTGGGACTCACACGATATGGACCGTCGCCACAGACGTGAACGGTAACACAGATTCATGCAGCTTTACTGTAGCAGTGCAGGATACGTTTGCCCCAAGTTTCACGAGCTGTTTGACCGATACCACTCTTTATGCCGATGCAATGAACTGTGGCGCAAGCTTGGTTTGGAATACTCCAATGGCCAGCGATAACAGCGACAGTATTATCTACTCACATAGCGATACCAGCGGTACATTCTTCCTTGTAGGTGTGGATACCGTATTCCACTTCGCAGAGGACCCAAGTGGCAATAGCGATACTTGTTTCTTCATCGTAACTGTAGTGGACACTATCGCTCCAACTTGGACAGGAACATTGGATACTCTGACCATTTATGCAGGGGTAGATACCTGCGGCGTCTTTACGGACAGCTTAAGTTTAACCCCTCCTCCTATTGTGGAGGCATGTGGCATAGATACGTTATTCCACGATGCCGATGCCTATTATGCGCTTGGCGATTATGATATCTACTGGTACGTTACGGATGTAAATGGCAATACCGATTCTATCCTACAAAAACTCATCGTTACCGAAAACATCAAGCCGGAAATCTATTGCCCCGACTCTTTGACCATCTATGCAGATGCCGATAGTACTTGGACCCAAGTGAACTGGACTGGAGATAGCGTCTATGATAACTGTGGAATAGATAGTGCATACTTTAGCTTAGCTAAAGGCGGGTATTTGCAGATCGGCCTCTTTAAGATCGACTACTTCGCCTACGACCTTCAAGGCAATGGCGATACCTGCAGCTTCTTCATTACTGTTGAGGATACTGTGGCGCCGGTAATCACCTTGAGCCAAGGCGATACTACTTTGAATGCGGATCCAGATAGCTGTTTTGCAGCCTTTGCTTGGACTTCGCCTACAGTCACTGAGAACAGCACTAATTACAGTACTACCTACTACAACAGCAATACGCCTTCCGGTAATTTTGGTATCGGCCAGCATGTCGTTGCCTATGTAGTGCACGATGCTTCCGGTAATAAGGACAGCGTTGGATTTACCATCACGGTTGTCGATGCCAACGGCCCTGCATTGTACCCGTACAGCGTAGCTCTGACCTTAGACGCAGCAGGCTTCGATACGTTGACCCTTGCCATGGTAGACAGCGCTTCGAGCGATTGTAGCGGAGTGGATTCTTTATGGCTCTCAAAAACCCTTTTTACTTGTTATGACGTGGGCAACCCCGTTGTTTGGTTCTACGGACTCGATAGTTTGGGCAATGTCGATTCTGTTCAGGTACCAATTACTGTGAACCAGCCCTCAGGCGGTGTGGTTCAAGCAGCCATTTCTACTACCGATGCGTTATGTTTTGGTGAAGCGAATGGTACAGCGACCATTAACGCCTTAGGTGGTAGCGGAGCGTACTCATATACTTGGATCAACCAAGGCACGACTGCGACGGCAGCTAACCTCGCTGCCGGGACCTATTTCTGGGAAGTGAGCGATACGAACGGTTGTACGGCCATGGGAAGTATTACCATTGATGAACCGACACAACTGATAACCAGTATCACACCTTCAAACTACAATGGATACGGGGTTAGTACAGAAGGTGCTAATGATGGTTCTGCCGACCTCACCGTAAGCGGTGGTACATCGCCTTATTCCTTCTCTTGGAACAATGGCGCGACAACCGAAGACCTCAGCGGTCTTCCAGAGGGTATGTACATTGTCACCGTTCTCGATAGTAATGGGTGTAGTACAATGGATACGGTGATTTTAACCGAACCTAATTATTTCTCTATTGCCGCTACCGTGTTGAGTCATAACATATGCCCATCCGACTTGAACGGCGCAGCCTTTGCGACCACTTCCGGCGGGGTTGCTCCTATCAGCCTATTCTGGAGCTCAGGTCAGACCACAGATACAATCACCGCATTGACCTCCGGATGGTACACCATTACCGCTATTGATACCAATGGTGCGCTAGCAACAGATAGCGTCCTCATTCTTGCCCTAGATGAAGATTGCGATGGCATACCAAATGACGATGAAGGTGGCGTGGCAGGCGCAGGTGGCGGTATGGCCGATGCGGATGGTGATGGAATTCCTAACCAACAAGATAAGGACAGCGATAACGACGGTATTCCTGATTCGGTAGAATTTGATTCTAACGGAGATGGCATTGGGTTTGACGATTGTGACGGCGATGGCATTCCTAATTTCTTGGATGCAGACATTTGTCAGCTTGAAGCCGCCACTGTATTGACTCCAGATAATGACGGTAATAACGACTACTGGACCATTCCTGGTATTCACCAATTCCCTGGTTCGCATGTAGTGATCTTTAACCGATTAGGTTTGAAGGTCTACGAGAATACCGACTACCAGAACGATTTCGACGGACGAGCGAATACCAATACGTATTTGAATAATGCTGAGGAAATCCTTCCAAGTGGAACGTACTTCTACTACGTACGCATGGGCGGCACCTCGAGCCAAGAGTTTAACGGATACCTCTACATTAACCGATAATTGGCCATGAAAAGAATGTATAGCGATATGAAACAGCGCAATAGCCTAGCTGCCCTAGTTACGGCTGCCTTAGTCTTGATGGCCGGACACCTCTCGGCCCAACAACATCCCTCATTAGACAACTATTTATTTACTCCCGTTGCAGTTTCTCCAGCCCATGCAGGGATGCAAGATCAGCATGTGGTCAGTTTAGTAGATGCGCAATGGGTAGGACTTAAAGGGGCACCAAGAACTGGACTCATCAGTATGGATTACCGCAACTTACGCGGCCTTGGATTGAACCTTACGTTAATCAATGACCAAGTAGGTCCAGCGCTAACCCAACAAGCGGCCTTAAGCGGTGCCTACCACCTTCAGGTAAACGACATCGCAAAACTCAGTACCGGGCTTCGTGTGACCGTGGGTCGGACTTCCATTGATCTTTTAGATGAAACCTACTACGACCTCGTGGATCCAAACATCTACAACCTCCAAGGTCCTATGATGGCTAATGTCGACGTAGGGACCACCTTGAACACCGAAAGCTATTACATGGGCGTAAGTTTCAAAAACGTGAACCGAGCCGAACTATACGACAACAACTACACGGCCCAAGTGCTTCAAATCTTCGGAGGGCACCGCATGAACCTAAAGGGCGATTGGTCCTTACGATCCAGCTTCCTGGCAAGTGCCACCACCAACGCACCTGCAGATCTGAACTTCCACCTCTTCATGGAACACCAGCAGAAGTGGGGATTGGGCGCGCACTATAGCCCCGCTGATGAAGCCGGGGTGCTCCTGCGTCTTAACCCATCTCGCGACTGGCACGTATTCTACCAATACAACTACCCGCTCACCGAGCTGGTCTACCTCACCAAGCGTAGTCACGTTATAGGATTATCTTTCAACGTCGCGCCACGAATTGATTCATTCACCTCACCAAGACTTTTCCTATGAGACGCGTAAACACCTTCAGAATACTAGGGTTGTGCGCCATGCTCGCCCTCGGAACCTCCGGTCAAGCACAAACCATTATCACAGGATTGGCAACTCCAGATTCCCTTGATCATTTTGAGCTCGGAGAAGCCGCTGCTGATGACTATGGCGCCCTGCCTTATGGCGATGGACACCTCCTTTTCCTTTCCAACCGCGACGGTAATGGAATGACCGCTCGTGATCCAAAAACGAACGAACCATTTGCCCGTCCGTATCTCCTGCGTCTCAAGGATCTCAAGACGTTGCCGTACGAACTTCCAGGTATGCTCGCAGACCAGAAATACTACATCGGTCTCTGTGCACTGCTTCCTGATAGTTCAGGTATGATTGCCAGCCACAGCAGGACAAAGCCCTACAAAAACGGTACGGTAGGCATGACCCTCACCTTCGTGCCATTCAATGGCGAAAAGGCCAAAGAATTGCCGTTCATCGATCCCGCTGCGGATTACCAACATCCCTACTTTGATCCGATGGACTACACCCTCTATTTTGCCTCCAACGTGGAGGGCGGACAAGGCGGGTATGACCTGTATAGCAGTACCTTGAGTTTTGACGGTGCTTGGAGCACTCCAGCACCCGTAGCTATGGCAAACACCAAGGATGATGAAGTCTTCCCTTCCATGGGACCTAAGCTCACCCTTTTCTTCTCCCGCAGTTCTCGTAACTATGGCCTACAAGGCTTTATGCATACCGCTGGAGATTCTGCTGTGGTTGAACTCCCAACCAATG
>CAYNLA010000095.1:0-4439 GCA_964397915.1 uncultured Polaribacter sp.
ATATATTGAACGAGATCCTCCCAAAATGGGGCATCACCTGCACCTTCGTGGATGCCAGAAATCCAGGGGAATGGGAAGCTGCTGTACAGCCTAACTCTAAGCTTGTGTTCTTCGAAACACCGACGAACCCTACACTGGACCTTATAGATTTGGAATTCGTAGGAGCGCTGTGCAAAAAGCATAACTTGATCTACACGGTGGATAATTGCTTCGCAACACCTTATTTGCAGCGACCGAGCGAATATGGGGCGGACCTCATCATTCATAGTGCGACGAAATGGATCGATGGTCAGGGCCGAGTACTTGGCGGTGCGATTGTTGGAAAGGCTGAATATGTGGATGCCTGTTATGGTTTTATCCGTCGTACGGGACCTTCTATGTCGCCCTTCAACGCATGGGTATTGAGTAAGAGCTTAGAAACCTTGGCGGTACGCATGGACCGTCATTGCAGCAACGCCTTGGCGTTTGCACAGGCTTTGGAGGCTCACCCAGATGTAGAACGGGTGATCTACCCAGGATTGCCATCACACCCGCAATATGCCTTGGCACAAGCACAGATGGACGCCGGTGGCGGAATGGTGAGTGTGGTGGTCAAAGGGGGTATAGAGCGTGGAAGAACCCTATTGAACAATTTGAAAATATTCTCCTTGACAGCGAATTTGGGCGATGCTCGAAGTATTGCCACGCATCCTGCGTCTACTACCCATTCTAAGACGGCGAAGGACGTGCGTGAGGCGGTTGGGATTACAGACGGACTGCTTCGATTTAGTATCGGTTTGGAAACCGTTGCTGATTTGATTGAAGATTTTAACCAAGCGTGTCGATGAAAGCACACCAGTTAGATATTCCTACACTTTCTCTTGAGCGTGGCGGCGACCTAAAAGATGTGGTGCTTCATTACCGCATAAAGGGAGACCTATTCAAAGAGCCTGTGGTGTGGGTGTTTCATGCTTTGACGGCCAATGATGATCCGACGGATTGGTGGCCGGGTTTGTTCGGGCCCGATGGACTGTATAGCGAAGGTTATGCTGTAGTCTGTGCGAATGTACTAGGTTCACCCTATGGCTCGAGTAACCCTGGTAATCATACTTTAAGCGGGCAAAAATTCCCCATTGTAACGGTGAGGGATACAGTGAATGCCCAATTATTATTGGCGCAACACCTCGGGTTGAATCACATCCATACGCTCATAGGTGGAAGCTTTGGAGGGTATCAAGCCCTGGAATTTGCCATAGGGTTTGAGGGATCAGTCGAGCATTTGATTCTTTTGGCCACTGGAGCTGAAGAAATGCCTTGGAACAAAGCCATTCATGAGGCTCAGCGATTAGCCATGGAGGCGGACCCCACACTTTGGACAGGTGACGGTTCGCGGGGATTACAGGCGGCTCGAGGTATAGGAATGTTGAATTATAGGACCACTATTCAATTCAACCTGGCGCAGAAGGATTCCGAGGAGGCGTTGGGGAATTATCGTGCACCTTCCTATATCCGATATCAGGGCGAAAAATTAGTACGACGATTCGATGCGCCGTCCTATTACAGATTAACACAACAGTTGGATACCCATCATGTAGGAAGGGGTAGAGGTGGAATACAAAACGCTTTATCTAAGCTTGACGCTAAGGCCTTGGTCCTCGGATTTGATAGCGACGTGTTGATACCGGTTTCCGTGCAAAGTACTTTGACAGATGCGCTGCCTTCAGCCGATTTAAAGGTGCTTAAAAGTGCTTTCGGTCATGACGGCTTTTTACTTGAATATGAACAGATTACAAAAGAAATATTAGAATTTTACCATGCGTAGAATCGTACAACTAACCCACGACATTTTTACGGATGAAAAAGCCGTTAACCAGACTGTTGAACTTTTAAAAAAGCGCGACGGCGATTCCACGTTCATCTTGTTTCCACAGGCTCATGTCGAAGATCTTTTCGGTGCCCTAGCGTCGGTGCCATTTTCATTAGAAGCGCGCAGTTACGAGCGCGGTGAGGGAAAAGTAAAAGCGGCCTTGTGGGCAAAAGAATTGGATGCTTCAGTCGTTGAACAATGGACGTTGGTAAAAGGAGTCTACACGGCAGATCCTCGGATCGTCGAGCAGGCAGAGATTATTGAGCATCTTAACTACCAAGAGGCACAGGAACTGGCGTCTGCAGGCATAAGCGTTCTCGACCGCAAGGCACTGTCACTGTTAGAGGAAAATGATGTTGAGCTGCACATCCGAAGTGTTTTTCATGCACATGAACATGTCGGTACAATCATTAATGCTCAAGGAAGCGAGCGCAGTGTAAAAGCATTGAGTCATATTCCTAATGTGGCATTAGTTAGCCTAACAGGTGTTGCCTTTCATGGGGTTGCTGGGGTAGATGCCCGGGCGTTTATGGCCCTGGCAGAAGCTGGAATCAATGTTCGTCTGGTGAGTCAAGCTTCTTCAGAACGAAGTCTTGGTGTTGTGGTAGATCAGGAAAATGCCTCTAAGGCACAAGAGGTTTTAATCAATGCTTTCTCTAAGGAAGAGGCAACGGTATCCATCACGGAAGGGCTGACGATTCTAAACATTGTAGGTCGCCATAACTATGCCTTGGAGCGTGCTATCTACGAACTACGTAGAAACAATATTTGGCTTCATTTGATTGCCAATAGTGTCGAGGGACACCAAATATCATTGGTATTGAATGGCGGTACACAAAAGAAGGCACTGGACCTCGTTCACAGCCAGCTTCTTGGTCAGCTCAAACGCCTGAATGTATTCTGTTTTGGAAAAGGCTTGGTAGGGGGCACTTTTATTCGTCAGGTATTAGAAAGTAGTGCTCACGTTCGAGAGAAGCGAAAGCTTGACGTTCGATTGATTGGTGTGGCCGATTCTAAGCGCTCAATTTTCACTCCAGCTGGACTTCCGGAAAATTGGCATCAACTTCTTTCAGAAAGCACAGAGAATAACGATCCGCGGCGCATTGCTGAAGCACTGGCGCAAAGTGGCTTGTCCAACCTCGTGGTCGTTGATAATACGGCAGAACAGTCGTTGACAGATTATTACCCACTCTTTGTGGAGAGCGGTTGCGATTTAGTAGCCTCCAATAAAAAGGCCAATGCACGTGACCAACAGTATTACGATGAATTACGCATCTTACTCGAACGGAAGGGGAAATCCTTTAAGTATGAAACCAATGTAGGAGCGGGGCTTCCCCTAGTGGATACCTTGTTGCAGTTACACCACAGCCGAGACCGTATTACCCGAATCAAAGGAGTCTTCAGCGGTTCGATGAGCTTCCTCTTTAATACCTACAGCGAATCCGATCGAGCTTTTACCTCTGTGCTTAACGAAGCCCAGCTCAGCGGATATACCGAACCGGATCCACGCGAGGACCTCAATGGTATGGATGTCGCACGCAAATTGCTCATTTTGGCGAGAACGGTAGATGTGCGGGCTGAACTGAGTGATGTAAGTATCCAAAACCTCATTCCTACAGAGTGCCAAGAAGATGTCCCTTACGATGCATTCAAATCGCACTTCCCAGCGCTAGACGCATACTATGGCGACTTAAAGCAAAATTTAGCGCCTAATCACGTGCTTCGATACGTTGGCGACCTTGCGATCAGCGATGCGGGTGAAGCCACGTTGAGCGTGGCACTTGTGGAAGTTCCAAAAGCTTCTCCACTGGGAGGCATTCAAGGTTCGGATAGCCTATTTGAGATTTACACTGAAGGCTATGGGGATCACCCTATGGTTATTCAGGGTGCTGGGGCCGGAGCTGAAGTGACCGCGCGAGGGGTCTACAGTGATATCCTTAGGTTGGGGTAAAAAAAAACTCCCCGGGCGCGCAGCGCCCGGGGAATTCCTTTAAAATTTTGCCTGCAAGGTGAGTAGGAGCATTCGTGGGGCAAACGTTCGGTAACCCGCAGGTCGAGCGGCCACTACATGTCTGGTATTGGTAAGGTTTTGTGCACTGAACTTTAATGTGGTAGATGGTTGCAACGGGATGCTTAAAGCGGCGTTCATTACTAAGGCAGCGGGTAAATCCCAATCATCTAGTTCAGCCGTTGATTTACGTGCACCTAGTAGTTGGGATTGTAAGCTAAAGTTAATCGGCTTGAGCTGTATATCGTATCGAAGGGAGGCTTGACCCTGTGGAAGATAAGGAAGTACATCGCCCTTTTCTACATCGCCCCAACCTTCAAACTCACTTGAAAAAGACTCGGTGAACACAGCACGTGTCCAAGTTCCGCTAAAGGTGAATTGATGGTTTTGGATGTGATGAGAGAATTGGCCCTCCATACCCGTGATCTGAGCGCTACCGCCATTGTATAATTCTCCGCTACCGCTACCTCCAGCACTTGCAGCATCTGATCCTAACAATCGATCATAGGCGCTATGGAAGGCAACAAGTTGGAAAGGACGTTGCGTATGCTCTAGGCCAAATTCTGTACTGATGCTAAGCTCGGG